>CALVWO010000005.1 GCA_944367465.1 uncultured Clostridia bacterium | reverse complement strand
TCCTCTTCTCGTTTTTTTCTATTATACAATGGCTTTGAAAAATTTGCAAGTGATTTTTATTTTTTCTTCGCGGATTTCTCGCGGACGCGGCGCCCGTTCCCCCGAAAAACCGCATTTATGCGGCGTTTTTTCGCCGCAGCCCGCTCAGAATTCTCATTCGCGACGGAGCTTTGTGCCGACGAGCGCCCCGAGCGCGCCCAGCGCCGCACACGCGGCGAGCTCGGCGAGATAGAGCGCCGTGAGCGAGAACCCGCCCCCCACCGCGGCAAAGATGAGCATGGTGACGAGCGACCCCGCGACCCCCGCGACGATCCCCTTGACGAGCGCCCGCCCGCGCCGTATGAAAATGAGCGGCATGAGAAAACTCCCGGCGCATTTTACGACCCAGCTCACCGCCGAAACGACGCCCCCCGACGGCACATACGCCCGCACGAACACGGCGACGACCGCCATTGCGATGAGGCAGAAAAGCGCATAAAAAAGGGTGCTGAGCGTCACTTCGACGACGGCACGGCGCAGAGACTGATCCATATCTTCCTCCCGGAACGGGCGCGTATCCCGTCCCTGTCGCCCTATTCTATGCGCCGCGGAACGCAAAAAGACCTCCGCCGCGGCGGAGATCCTCTTTCCTTCGTTTATTCGGGTTTTTCTTCCTGCGAAGGCGCCTCTTCCTTTGCCTCGGAAGGGACTTCGGACTTCGCGGCCTCTTCGGGCGTCCCGATCGCCTCGCCGTGCTTTTCGGCTTCCTTCGCCTCTTTTTCCGCCTTGCGGCGCGCCTCTGCCTCTTCGCGTGCGATCTGCGTGGGGCCCTTTGCGTCCGTCTGGGCGATGAGCTCTTTGTCCATCTTCACCCACGACTTGCCCGAAGTCTCGCTGCCCGTCTCGATGATGACGGTGTTGTCGTCGCACACTTCCACGACGATGCCACAGATGCCGCCCGCCGTTTTTACCTTGTGACCGGGACGGATGGCGTCGAGCTGCTCGATGTACTCCTTCTGGCGCTGTTTGTTCTTTCTGCCGGAGAAGAACATCCACGCGATGAACGCCACGATGATGACGCCGATGAGGACGTACATGATGATATTCGAAGCATTCCCGCCGCCCGTGGAGCCGCTGCTTTCACTCAATAACGAAAAGATCATATTTTCTCTCCTTTTCTGCAACCGACTTGCCCATCCATCATACATTTTTTTGTATGATTTGGCAAGCGATTTACGGATAAATTTTCCATTTCACACGCAAATTTCACGCGGGCGAACAAGAAAATGCCGAAAAATGTCGCAGATCCCGCGCAGAAAAAACACGCGTTTTTTACGCCTCCTGCCCCTGTTTTGCGTAAAACTCTCTGACGAAATCCTTCACATAGCCGCCCAGGATGCTCTCGCGGAGACCGCGCATGAGGCGGTGGAGATAGGCGATGTTGTGGAGCGAGAGGAGCATGCCGCCCGCCATCTCGCCCACGTTGACGAGGTGGCGCAGATACGCCTTTGTGTAATTTCTGCAGCAGTAACAGTCGCACTCGGGATCGAGCGGCATGAAATCCTCTTTATACTTCCCGTTGCGGACGACGACTTTGCCGCGCGACGTGAGCGCCGTGCCGTTGCGGGCGACGCGGGTGGCGAGCACGCAGTCGAACATATCCACCCCGCGCAGCGTTCCCTCCACGAGACAGTCGGGCGAGCCGACGCCCATGAGATAGCGGGGCACGTCCGCGGGGAGTTCGGGGCGGATCTTTTCGAGCATTTCGTACATGAGCGGCTTGGGCTCGCCCACCGAGAGACCGCCGATGGCGATACCATGTCTGACATAGGGCAGGCAGCGGCGCACGCTCTCGATGCGCAGATCTTCGTAAAAATTGCCCTGCACGATGGGAAAGAGCGCCTGCGCGGGATTGTCGTGCGCGGCATAGCAGCGCTCCAGCCAGCGGCTCGTGCGCTCCATGGCGCGGCGCGCCTCCTCGTGCGTGTAACCGTATTCCGAGCACTGATCGAACGCCATGATGATATCCGACCCGAGGTTGTGCTGGATCTTCATGGCAAGCTCGGGCGTGAAGGTGTGGCGGCTGCCGTCCACATGCGAGGAGAACGTGACGCCGTCGTCATTGATCTTATTGAGGGAAGAGAGCGAGAACACCTGAAAGCCGCCGCTGTCCGTGAGGATGGGTCTGTCCCAGTTCATGAACTTGTGCAGTCCGCCCGCCCGCGCGATGAGCTCGTCGCCGGGGCGCATATACAGGTGATAGGTGTTGGAGAGGATGATCTGCGAGCCGATCTCCTTGAGATCTTTCGGAAGCACGCCCTTGACCGTCGCCTGCGTACCGACGGGCATATAGACGGGGGTTAAAATATCGCCGTGCGGCGTGTGGAACACGCCCGCCCGCGCCCCCGTCTCGGGATCGACCTTTTGAAGTTCAAAAGAAAAATATTCGTTGTTCATTGATTATAGCCTCATATAAAGCATTCAAATGTGAATAAAAGGCTTCCCCTTGGGGGGAAGCTCCGCCGAAGGCGGTGATGAGGGGGAACAATTCCCCTCATCCGTCTGCTTTGCAGCCACCTTCCCCCGAGGGGGAAGGCTACATCAACGGCTTTCTTTCCGCTGCGCTATATGATTGAGAATATCCAAGCATACGCCGCGAAAATTCTCATGCAGCTGCAAATTGGAATACCGCAGAACGCATATTCCGCGCTCCGATAAGTATTCATCGCGCACGCGATCATATTGTTCGCCTTCCTCGCTGTAATGCTGGCTGCCATCTAATTCAATCGCAAGTTTTGCGGCGGCACAATAAAAATCCAGAATATAACGCCCGACTACCTTTTGTCTGCATACGGTTTCCGGAAGATTTTTTAAAAAATCGTACCAAAGATGCCGTTCTTCTTTGGTCATGTTCTTCCGCAGCGTACGGGAAAGCTCTGTTAATGCGCTATTCTTATTTTTCGTCATGGCAAATTATAGAACGATTGCGAAGGTTATAAAACGAGCAGCCGTCTCATTCTATGAACGAGCAAGGGCAGGAGAGTGCGCAAACGACGACGGGAGCGTACCAATACGTACGTGACCGAAGGTTACCACAGCGTAACAAAGTATTGCGGCGCTTTATGCTGATCGGAGAAGCAAGCAGGTCGAGGAGCGGGCGGAAGCTGCGAGGGAGCTTACTAATCCGTAAGTGACCGAGCAGAACCGTAACCGCGACAACGAGATGCGCCGCTTATTCCATGTGATATGCTCGTTTCAGAACCGAGCAAGACGAGGCGTGCGAGGAAAACCTCAGGGAGCGTACCAATACGTACGTGACCGAAGGTTGCCGCAGCGCAACAAAGTATTGCGAAGGTTATAAAACGAGCATCGCGTCGCCGAAGGAAAAGAACCGATACCGCTCCCTCACCGCCACATCGTAGACGTGCAGCACCTCCTCGCGGGAACAGAGCGCGGAAACGAGCATTAAAAGCGTGCTCTCGGGGAGGTGGAAGTTGGTGATGAGCGCGTCGACGCACTTGAAGCGATAAGGCGGATAGATGAATATTTCGGTATTGCCCTTGCAGGGGCGGAGAAAACCGTGCTCGTCGGCGACCGTCTCCACCGTGCGCACGGAAGTCGTGCCCACGCAGATGACGCGCCGCCCCTCCCGTTTCGCGCGGTTGACGATGTCCGCCGCCTCCGCACTCACCTCGTAATACTCCGAGTGCATCTTATGATCGAGCACGTTCTCCTCCTTGACGGGGCGGAAGGTGCCGAGTCCCACATGCAGGAGCACTTCGGCGATCTCCACCCCCATCGCGCGGATGCGGCCGAGCAGTTCGGGCGTAAAATGCAGCCCCGCCGTGGGCGCCGCCGCCGAACCGTTCTCGCGGGAGTATACCGTCTGGTAACGGTCGGGATCTTTGAGCTTTTCGTGGATATAGGGCGGGAGCGGCATAGTCCCGGCGCGGGAGAGCACATCCTCAAACGCGCCCTTATAGAAAAAGCGCACGATGCGCTCGCCCGAATCGGTGATGCCCGTCACCTCGAGAGAGAGCTCTTCGTTCACGGTAAGTTTCGCGCCGACGCGGCATTTGCGCCCGGGGCGCACCAGTACCTCCCAGTCGTCCAGGTCGATGCGCTTCAGAAGGAGCACCTCGACGGCGCCGCCATGCTCGGTATGGGCGTACAGCCGTGCGGGCAGCACGCGCGTGCGGTTGACGACGAGCACGTCGCCCGCCTTCAGATAATCGGTGATGTCGTGAAAAATGCGGTGTTCGATCTCCTTCGTATCGCGGTGATAGACAAGCAGACGGGAACTGTCGCGCGGTTCCACAGGGGTCTGCGCGATGAGTTCCTCGGGAAGATCGTACCAGAAATCACTCTTTTTCAAAACGTTCATAGCCATTGCCATTATGATTTATCCGTTATACGGAAGATGCGACGGGTTTTGCGGTGAGCTGTACCCATGCGGGTCTGAACCCGCACGCAAGCGCCGTATTTTTTGACGCAAGATTGGACCACGCGGCGCAATAAAACGGGATCTTGCCGCGGGAAAAAGTTTCCGCTGCGAGCCGGGACACGAGCGCTGCGGCGATCCCCTTTTTCCGATAGGCGGGCAGCACGTCGATGCCGATCTGCCACATCCGCTCGCAGTCGGCGGAACAACCCGCCAGCCCGATGAGCATATCGCCGTCGTATGCTCCGACGCACAGCACGTCGTTTTCCTTCCGCGCCGCGCAGAGCGCGTTGCTCCACTGCGGCAGATACAGTTCCGGAAAACATTCGCGCGTGAGGACGCGCGTCGGATAGGCGCACGGACGACCGCGCATTGCGGCGGGATCGGGCAGGAAATATTCCGCCTGAAAAAACGTTCTCAGCCCGAACGGCGCGAGCAGGGCGTCCAGCTCGTGCAGGGCGGGCGTTTCGAAACACGCCTCCGTGCGCCGCCCGCGAAGATACGCCTTTGCAACGGGGATGATCGCCTCGTCCGCGGAAGCGACGACGTTGTTCCCGTAGGAAGTGAGGTCGAGCGCGAAGGGAAGTTCGAGGTATTTGCGCGCACCCATGTCTGCACGGGAGCGCACGACGACATGCTCCTGCCGGAAAAAATCGGCGGGGGCGCACCCGCTCTCCAGCGCCGACTGTCCGACGGCGGCGCACAGGATCTCCGCCCACGTCGGCTCATTCATCGTCGAACACCGAGATCTGCGCCCTGTTCCCCGCGGGCATCTTCACGCCCATGTGTTCGTACCCCCCTTTCAGGCACACTCTGCCGCGCGGCGTGCGCGCGATAAAACCGAGCTGCATGAGATAGGGTTCGTATACGTCCTCGATGGTGTTCACGTCCTCGTTGATGGTCGCGGCGATGGTATCCAGTCCCGCGGGGCCGCCGTTAAATTTGTGGATGAGCGCCCGCAGAAGGTTGCGATCGGTTTCGTCCAGTCCGAGCTCGTCGATCTCCATTTTGGCGAGGGCGCGGCGGGCGTCCTCCTTGGTGACGGCGTGGCTTCCCGCAACGGCAGCAAAATCGCGCACGCGCTTGAGAAGGCGGTTGGCAATGCGCGGCGTGCCGCGCGAACGGCGCGCGATCTCGTAGGCGCCCTCCTCTTCGACGGCGATGCCGAGCGTGCGCGCGGAACGGCTGACGATGCGTTTGAGCTCCTCGGGCGTGTACATATCCAGGCGGCACATGATGCCGAAACGGTCTCTGAGCGGCGAGGAGAGCATGCCGGCGCGCGTCGTCGCGCCGATGAGCGTGAACCGTTTGAGCGAAAAGCGGATATTGCGCGCCGAAGGTCCCTTGCCCACGATGATATCGAGCGCGTAATCCTCCATGGCGGAATAGAGAATTTCCTCCACGGCATGGTTGAGGCGGTGGATCTCGTCGATGAAGAGCACGTCGCCCTCGTTGAGGTTGGTCAGGATCGCCGCGAGATCGCCCGAGCGCTCGATGGCGGGGCCGCTCGTGAGTTTGATCTGCGTGCCCATCGTGTTTGCGATGATATGGGCGAGCGTCGTTTTCCCCAGTCCGGGCGGACCGTACAGGAGGACGTGATCGAGCGCCTCGCCGCGCGCCTTGGCGGCGGACATATAGACGGAGAGGTTTTCTTTGACCTTGTCCTGCCCGACATACTCCTCGAGCGTTTTGGGACGGAGCACGTTCTCTTCGAGATCGTACTCCCCCTTGCTGCTCGAAAGCAATCTCTCTTCTCCGAATTCGTCCATATCACATACCTCTCAGCGCGAGCCCGATGATCTCCTCGATCGTTCCGGCGCCCGCCGCCTTCGCGCGCTCGACGGCGCGCGCACTCTCCTGTTTGGTGAACCCGAGGTTCATGAGCGCGGCGACCGCGTCGTCGTCATCCTGCGATCTGGGCGCGCTGACCGCGGGCATGCCCCCCTCGGAAGTGCCGATGATCTCGTCTGCGGAGATCTTGCCGTGCAGTTCCAGCACGATGCGCTCCGCCGTCTTCTTACCCAACCCCTTGACGGCGGTGAGCCGCTTGACGTCCGCAGTATAGATCGCCTCGGTGAGATCGGCGGGGCGCATGGAAGAGAGCGCCGCGATGGCGAGCTTCGCGCCCACCCCCTGCACCGAAGTGAGGCGCAGGAAGAGCTCCTTCTCCCGGAGGTCGGCAAACCCGAAGAGCGCGACGCCCTGTTCGCTGACCTGGAGATAGGTGTACACCTCCCCCTCTTCCCCCGTGCGCACGCCGGAGAGTTTGGAAAACGCCGCCCCCGAACAGACAACTTCATATCCGACGCCGTTGACGTCGAGAATGACAGATTCCGGACGGAGCGAGAGCACCTTGCCCCGCAGATAACCGATCATAATAACCTCCTTCCTTGTTCACAAAATTTTCCGTCCAAAGGGGCGGAAAATTTTCGTGATCTGAGGAAAACCGTCGGGCGCGGCACTGCGTGCCTGACCGCCGTTTTTCCTCTGCGCCGTCCCATCAGGGCTTACATAATAGCGGACGGCGCATTCACCTTTTTCTGAAAGCCGCGTGAGCGGCAAATTGGGGCATACTGCGCAAAATAGCGATTTTGCTTGTATCTGAAATTGATAGCTTTTTCAGGAATTTCGTGAACCTACTATAAAATCACTCGCGCAAGCAGGGGTCTCATGCAAGTAGACCTTGCGTTACTTCGACTGCGCTCGTGCGCCGCTTCGCGTCGGACAGGCATGTTTTTTGCCGACAATGGCAAAAAACTCATTTCGCGGCGCGCGCACACCGCACCGCGGTGGTGCGCATAACGCGCCGCTCACCCCCGAGGGGGAAGGCAAGGGGCGGGCGCGTACCCGCAACTTCCTGCTCAAATCACGGAATACTCATACCGCAGCACTCGCAAAAAAGATTTTGCAGAAAGATTTTTTGCGAAGAGGAGCGGCGAGCGTTTCAGGCGTACTGTTCGGTAAAGCCGAACAGTACGCAAATGGCGCTCCGCCGCGACGAGCCTTTGGACGAGAAAATTCGTGAACTTAATATTTTATTTGATCCCGAACAATACCCCGAACCGGCTCGTGAAGGCATGACAGAGCGCCACGCCGAGCGCGTCCGCCGCGTCATCGGGACGGGGCGGTTTGGGGAGGCGCAGATGCGCCGCCACGACGCGCTGCATCTGCCCCTTGTCCGCGCCGCCGTATCCCGTGAGCGCCTGCTTGATCTGATTGGGCGTATACTCGAAAATGCGCCCGCAGCGCTTGTTGCAGGTGAGCAGCATGACCCCGCGCGCCTGGGCGACGGCGATGCCCGTCGTGACGTTTTTGGAGAAGAACAGCTCCTCCATGGCGGCTTCGTCGGGGTGGAACTTATCGAAGAGCGCGTTGACGCCCTCCTCGAGGATACACAGCCGCACGGCGAGATTTTCGCCCGGGGGCGTTCTGACGACGCCGTAATCCACGGCGGCGCAGTTCCCGCGGGCGTCCTTTTCGATGACGCCGTAGCCCATCGTTCCGATGCCCGGATCGAGTCCTAAAATGATCATACGCATATTTTACCGCAAAGGCGGCGCTCTGTCAATAAAAAATGCCCCGCCGCCCGTGCGCCGCAAAAAAACGGTTGCGTCCCGCGGCAAAATATTGTATAATGACGAAAAAACACCGCCCCGCCGCACTGCGGGGCGCAAGGAGTGCACCATGAAGCTCTGGGAAGGCAGGTTCGACGCGCCCACCGCGGCAGACGCCGACGTATTCAACGAATCGCTCTCGTTCGATAAAAAACTGTGGCGTGCGGACATCACCGCGTCCGTCGCCCACGTGACGATGCTCGGCAGGTGCGGGATCCTCACCGAAGACGAGGCGAACGTCATTGCCGAGGGGCTGAAGTCCATCTATGCGGACATCGAGAGCGGCGCGCTCGCCGTGCAGGGCGCGGAGGATATCCACTCCTTTGTGGAAAACGAACTTGTTGCGCGCGTCGGACAGGTGGGCAAAAAACTGCACACCGCGCGCTCGCGCAACGACCAGGTCGCAACGGACATGCGCCTGTATGTGCGCGCCTCCGCGGACAAAGCGATCGAGCTTTTAAAGGGGCTCATCACCGCCCTGCTTGCGCGCGCCAAAGAGACGGCGGGCTATGTGATGCCGGGATTCACCCACCTGAGAAAGGCGCAGCCCATCAACTGCGCCCAGTACTTCAACGCCTATTCGGAGATGTTCCTGCGCGACACCGACCGCTTTTCCGCCCTCCGCAGGCGCATGAACGTGATGCCCCTCGGCAGCGCGGCGCTTGCCGGCACCTCCTGGCCCATCGACCGCGAGATAACGCGCGAACTGCTCGGATTCGACGAGGTCTCGCAGAACTCCCTCGACGCCGTATCCGACCGCGACTTCGTGGCGGAGTATCTGTTCGCCGCCTCCCTTACGATGGCGCACCTTTCCCGCCTGTGCGAGGATACCATCCTGTATACTTCTGACGAATTCGGCTACTGGGGGATCCCCGACGCCTACTCGACGGGCTCCTCCATCATGCCGCAGAAAAAGAACCCCGACATCCCCGAGCTGGTGCGCGGCAAGACGGGGCGCGTATACGGGCACCTCGTGGGCATTCTCACCACGATCAAGGGCATTCCCCTCGCCTACAACAAAGATCTCCAGGAGGACAAGGAGCCCTTCTTCGATACCGAAAAGGCGCTCTTCGACTGCCTCTCCATCTACACGGCGATCGTGAAAAAGCTCACCTTCAACGTGAACGCGATGTTCGAGGCGGCGGGCGGCGGCTACGCGACCGCGACGGACGTTGCGGACTACCTTGCAAAGCGCGACATGCCCTTCCGCGACGCGCACGCCGTGACAGGCAGGCTCGTGAGATACTGCATCGAAAAGGGCAAGACGCTCCCCTCCCTCACGTTGGAGGAATTCCGCGCGATGAGCCCCGTGTTCGAGGCAGACGTGCTCCATGCGGTGACGACGCGCGCCTCCGCGGAGGGCAGAAATTCGGTGGGCGGCTCTTCGACCGCCGCGGCAAAGGCGGGCATCGCCTCCGTCAAGAAACGGCTGAAAAAATACTGAACCGCACGATGCGGCGGGCGCGGAGGGATCCGCGCCCGTTTTTTTGTAAAAAATATACATTTATACGGAAATTATGCGAAATTTTTTGCATAAAACTATAAATTTTTTGCAAAATTCTGCGGAGCGCTTGACATTGGCGCATATTTATAATAAAATGAAAGGAACACCACGGCAAAGGGGGCTCGCTTATGAAAAAGATCGGAGCGGACATACTCATCGAATGTTTGAAGGAGCAGGGCGTGACCACCGTGTTCGGATACCCCGGCGGCACCGTGCTCGATATTTACGACGCACTCTACCGCGACGGGACGATCGAGCACGTGATCACCTCGCACGAGCAGGGCGCGGCGCACGCCGCGGACGGCTGGGCGAGAGTGACGGGAAAAACGGGCGTCGTGATCGCCACGAGCGGACCCGGAGCGACCAATCTTGTTACGGGCATTGCGACCGCGTACATGGACTCCGTTCCCCTCGTCGCCATTACGGGCAACGTGGGCGCGAACTTCCTGGGGCGCGATTCCTTCCAGGAGATCGACATCTTCGGCGTCACCCTTCCCATCACAAAACATAACTACATCGTAAAAGACGTGAACGAACTTGCGGGCGTCGTCCGCGAGGCGTTCCGCATTGCAAATTCGGGCAGACGCGGCCCCGTGCTCATCGATATTCTGAAAAACGTTCAGAGCGCGGAAGCCGATTACGAGCCGCAGAAGCCCCTTCCCGCACGCCGCAAGAGCGTTCCCGCACGCGATCTGGAAGCGGTCGCAAAGGCGCTCGCCGCGGCGCAGCGCCCGCTCATCATGGCGGGCGGCGGCGTGATCGCATCGGAGGCGTCGAAGGAACTCGTCGCGCTTGCCGAAAAACTCGACGCGCCCGTCGTCTCCACACTGATGGGACTGGGCGCGTTCCCCGCCTCCCATCCCCTGTTCATGGGCATGATGGGCATGCACGGTACGGCGACCGCCGCGAAACTCTGCCTCGAGAGCGACTGCATCGTGGCGCTCGGCGCACGGTTCTCCGACCGCGTCGCGCTCAACCGCGACAAATTCGCGCAGGGGAAGACGGTCATCCACATCGATATCGACGAGGCGGAACTCGATAAGAACGTGACCGCCACCTATAAGGTGCTCGGCGACATCAAAGAAGCGCTCTCCACCCTCATCCCCATGCTCAAAGAGAAAAAACGCCCCTTCTCCGAGACGGCTAAAAAGTACCGTGCGGAGGAAAAGGCGAAGGATACGGCGCCGGAACTCGGGCACAGGATCCTCATCGAGGCGGCGAAAGCCGCGCCCAAAGACGTGATCGTCGTCACGGACGTCGGTCAGCACCAGATGTGGACGGCGCAGTACTTTCCCATCGAAAAGCCGCGCACGCTCTGCACGAGCGGAGGGCTCGGCACAATGGGCTACGGGCTGGGCGCCGCCATCGGCGCGGCAAAGGCGACGGGGAAACACGTCGTGCTCGTAACGGGCGACGGCTGTTTCAACATGAACCTCAACGAGCTCTCCACCGCCGTGACGGAGGAACTCCCCATCACCATACTCCTGATGAACAACCATGCGCTCGGCATGGTGCGCCAGTGGCAGAAACTCTTTTACGGCAACCGTTTTTCGCAGACGAACGTCCGCAAAAAGACGGACTATGTGAAGTTTGCCGAAAGTTTCGGCGCGACGGGGCTGGTGATCGAGAAGGACGAGGACATCGTGCCCGCGCTCACGACGGCGTTCGCCCTGAATACGCCCGTCGTCGTGGACTGCCGCATCTCCAACGACGAGAACGTGCTGCCCATGATCAAACCCGGCGCGACGTACGATACGATCATTACGAACTGGGAGGAGAAATAAGATGAATCAGTATACCATCAGCGCGCTCGTCTCCAACAAAAGCGGCGTTCTCGTGCGCGTGGCGGCGCTGTTCGCCCGCCGCGGCTACAACATCGAATCGCTCTCCGTCTGCAAGACGGAAAACGACACCCTCTCCCGCATGACCATTGTTTTGAACGGCGACGACTATATCCTCGGTCAGATGATGAAGCAGATGGATAAGCTCATCGACGTAAAGAAGATCCAGCAGGTAGAAGAGGACGCGGTCTGCCGCGAACTTCTGCTCGCAAAGGTAAAGACGGACGCCTCGACGCGCAGCCAGATCCTCGAGATCAGCCAGATCTTCCGCGCAAAGGTCGTGGACGTTTCCCCCGAGGCGACCATCCTCGAACTCACGGGAAAGCCCTCCAAACTCGACGGATTTGTGACGATGCTCATGCCCTACGGCGTGATGGAGCTCGCCCGCACGGGCGTTACCGCCATCGGCCGCGGAAAAAGCTGCATCAAAGACGAGACGGACTATAAAGAGAAAATATAATACTCACAGATTTTTCCCGAACTGACGGGAAAAATCTTCGTGATTTTGAGAGACAACCCATTGCACGGCATAAATGCCTGACAATGTGTTTTCTCTCTGCGGCGCAATCGCAACATTATAGCGCGCCGCATTCACTCTTTCCCCATAAGCGCAAGTATGCGCAAATGTGGGGCGCGGGCGCAGGGAAACCCTGCTTGCGCGAGTGATTTATAAACAAAAGGCATAACGCAGTGACGCCTTTTGCAACGAATTTTTAACTGTATTGTCCGCAAAAAAGCTATAAATCACAGATACAAGGAAGGTTTCCTTCCGCAGTATGCCTCAATTTGCCGCTCACGCGGCTTTCAGGAAGGAGTGAATTTGCGCGAACTATATTGAAAGCCCTTAGGGTTCGCGCAAAGAGAGGAAGGCGCGGTTAGCCTATGGCGTATCCGCAGCCGTCCTCTCAGATCACGGAATTTTGTCGTCCCTTTGGACGAGAAAATTCGTGAATGATGGAGGAGTTTTTTTATGAATACATTCTCACACGGCAGCAATATGGCGGCGCAGCGTTCGCTTCTGCGGGCGCTCGGCTGGACAGACAGCGAGATGCAAAAGCCCATCGTGGGCGTCATCTGCGCGCAGAGCGACATCATCCCCGGGCATACGCACCTCACGGAGATCGCAAGAGCGGTTTCGGAAGGCGTGCTCGCCGCGGGCGGAAAGCCCGTGATCGTGCCCTCCATCGGCGTGTGCGACGGCATCGCGATGGGACACAAAGGCATGCGGTACTCCCTCCCCTCCCGCGAGATCATCGCCGACAGCGCCGAAATCCTGGCAACGGCGCACGCCTTCGATGCGTGCGTGTTCGTGGGCAACTGCGACAAGATCATTCCCGGCATGCTGATGGGCGCGGTGCGTGTGAACATCCCCTCCGCGTTCGTCTCGGGCGGGCCGATGCTCGCGGGGCATAAAGACGGCAGAAAGCTCTCCCTCTCCTCGATGTTCGAGGCGGTGGGCGCCTATACCTCAGGCAAGATCGACGAGGCGGAACTCGCCCGCTACGAATGCGCGGCATGCCCTTCGTGCGGATCGTGCTCGGGCATGTTCACGGCAAACTCCATGAACTGCCTTCTGGAAGCGCTCGGCATGGCGCTCCCCGGGAACGGCACCATCCCCGCCGTGTACTCGGCGCGCCTCGCGCTTGCGAAGCGCACGGGCGAAGCGGTGATGAAACTGCTCGAAAAAAACGTGCGCCCGCGCGATATCCTCACTCCCGCAGCGCTCAAAAACGCCGAGCGGGTGGATATGGCGATCGGCGCCTCCTCCAACTCCGTGCTGCACCTTCTGGCGCTCGCGAGCGAGCTCGGCTTTACGAAAGAACAGATCTCGGTGGATACCATGAACGAGATCTCGGCAAAGACGCCCAACCTGTGCCGCCTCGCGCCTGCGGGCGAGCACTACATCGAGGAACTCGAGGACGCGGGCGGCATCTCCGCCGTCATCCGCTGTCTCATCGACGCAGATCTTTTCGACGGCTCCGCGCAGACGGTGGCGGGCGTAACGCAGGACGAACTCACCAAAAACGCCCGCGTAAGGGATAACGAGATCATCCGTCCCGTAGACGCCCCCTATTCCCCCTACGGCGGGCTCGCCATCCTCAAAGGCAATCTCGCAAAGGAGGGCGCCGTCGTCAAAAAGAGCGCCGTCGATCCCAAAATGTACCGCCACTCCGGTCCCGCGCGCGTATTCGATTCGGAAGAGGCGGCAATGGAGGCGATCTCCACCAACAAGATCAACAAGGGCGACGTCGTCGTCATCCGCTACGAGGGCCCCAAGGGCGGCCCCGGGATGCGCGAGATGCTCTCCCCCACCTCGTCCATCGTGGGCGCGGGCTTGGGCGATACCGTCGCGCTCATCACGGACGGGCGTTTTTCGGGCGCGACGCGCGGCGCGGCAATCGGGCACGTCTGCCCCGAGGCTGCCGCGGGCGGCGTGATCGGCGTCGTTCGGGAAGGCGATATCATCGATATCGACATCGAAAAGGGTGAGATCAATCTCCGCGTGCCGCAGGAAGAGATCAACGCGCGCCTCAAGGGCTTTGTGCCGCTCGAAAAGCCCGTGGAGGGATATTTGAAACGTTACCGCGTGCTGGTGACCTCCGCCTCCGACGGCGCAGTGTTCAAAAAATTCTGAGATCATGCATCCCGCGCGGAACGTCCGCGGCGGGCAGTTCACGACTGAAAATACTTTTGATCATGCATAAAATGATCCCGCGGGGCAGCTGTTTTTACAGCTGCCCCGCGGGCATTTCCGGAGCAGACGATCGTTCCGCCCGGGACGGAAATTGCACAGAGAATTTATTATTTCGATTTATATCGAAATATTAGGATTTACGGATAAAACAGTAAAATCGGGCAAAAAAGGCGCTTTCTGCACCATTTTTGCCCGATTTTTTGTATATAACACCGGTTGGAATGATTCCCGTATTTGTTATTTCGATATTATTCAAAATAATATCAGATATACCGTTCCTCTTCGTCTGCGCGGCAGACGCGGTAACTCAGGATCTTCATGCGGTCGAAATCGAGCGGTCTGACTTCCGTTAAAAGCCCGCTCTCGAGTTCATCCTTCACGATGCCGCGCGGAAGGAAGGCATAGCCGAGCCCCGCGGCAAGATAATCCTTTACCTTATTGGAGTTATCCACCTCGAACGGGAACACATGCCCCGCGGGAAAGAGCTCGCGCAGATAGGAGCCGATCTCGGCGAGCGAGAAGTTGCACATGGCGCAGGGAAGCTCGGGAAGCTGTTCGCGCGTGATGCCGCCCGGAAAACCGTTCTTATCCGCCCGCACGAGAAATGCAAGCTCGTCCTCCGAGAAGGGCGTACACTTGTAGCCGACGCGCTTGACGCTCTGATAGACGTACGCCGCGTCCAGCAGCCCGTCCCAGAGCATCTCCAGGATCTCGGCGGTGTGCCCGAGTGTAACGCGGTAGGCACGCCCCTCCGCGATCCCCTTTAAGATGTGCTCTTTGAGCGCGCCCTCGTAAACGGCGTTGGTCGCGCCCAGACGGATCTGGCGCACGCCGCCCTTGACGGCGGAAAGGCAGGCGTCCTCCATCTCGACGATGCGGCGCGCGTATTCGTAAAAGGTCTTGCCCTCTTCGGTGAGCGCGACGTTACGCGTTTCCCGCCGCAGAAGGCGCACGCCCGTCTCCCGCTCCATCTCCGCGATGCGGTTGGTAACGGTGGACTGTGCGACGAAGAGATGCTCCGCCACCCGCGTGAAGTTTTTAAGTTTTACAAGCAGAAGAAATGTACGCAGGTTCTCCGTATTCATGCGGTTTTTCGATAACCCCTATGCAATAATTCATTTTTTAAATGATTGACGGCAGTATACCATATATGCTATACTTTTGTCAAACAATTTCCGAAGGAGAAAAATATGGGTATGACGATGACGCAGAAGATCCTCGCGGCGCATGCGGGGCTCGACGCGGTAACTGCCGGACAGCTCATCGTGGCGGATCTCGATATGGCGCTCGCAAACGACATCACCGCGCCCGTCGCCGTCAGAGAGATGGAAAAGGCGGGCGGACATGTGAAGTACAAAGACCGCGTTGCGCTCGTGATGGATCACTTCACGCCCAACAAAGATATCAAGGCGGCGTGCCAGGTAAAATGCACGCGCGAGTTTGCCAAGCGCGAAGGCGTGGAGAACTTTTTCGACGTCGGGCGCATGGGAATAGAACACGCGCTCCTGCCCGAGCAGGGGCTCGTGGGCGCGGGCGATTGCGTGATCGGCGCGGACAGCCACACCTGCACCTACGGCGCGCTGGGCGCGTTCTCGACGGGCGTCGGCTCGACCGACCTTGCCGCGGGCATGATGACGGGACAGTGCTGGTTCAAGGTTCCTTCCGCCATCCGCTTCGTGCTCAGAGGCGCGCTTCCCGAATATGTGACGGGCAAAGACCTCATCCTGCACATCATCGGCATGATCGGCGTGGACGGCGCGCTCTACAAGAGCATGGAATTCACGGGCGAGGGCGTCGCCTCCCTTTCGATGGACGACAGGTTCACCGTGTGCAACATGGCGATCGAGGCGGGCGCGAAGAACGGCATCTTCCCCGTGGACGACAAGACGCTCGCCTATATGCAGGGCAGATTCAAGCGCCCCGTAAAAATCTTCGAGGCGGACGACGACGCGGAGTATGAAAAGACGATCGAAATCGACCTCTCCGTGCTGAAACCCACGGTCGCCTTCCCCCACCTGCCCGAAAACACGAAAACGGCATGGGAGAACATCCCCATCGATCAGGTCGTGATCGGCTCCTGCACGAACGGGCGCATCTCCGATTTGCGGCAGGCTGCTGAAATACTGCGCGGCAGGACGGTGGCAAAGAACGTGCGGTGCATCGTCATTCCCGCCACGCAGGAGATCTATCTGCAGGCGATCCGCGAAGGGCTTGCGGACATCTTCATCGGTGCGGGCGCGGTGCTTTCCACGCCCACCTGCGGCCCCTGCCTGGGCGGGCACATGGGCATTCTTGCCGACCACGAACGCTGCGTTTCGACGACCAACCGCAACTTCGTGGGGCGCATGGGACACATCACGAGCGAGATCTACCTCGCCTCCCCCTATACGGCGGCGGCGAGCGCGGTGCTCGGAAGGCTGGCAACTGCCGGGGAGGTGACAAAATGACCGTAAAAGGCACGGTACACAGATACGGGAACGACGTCGATACCGACGTCATCATCCCTGCGCGGTATCTCAACACGTCTTCGGAGGAAGAACTCGCCGCGCACTGCATGGAGGACATCGATCCCGACTTTATAAAGCGCGTGAAAAAGGGCGACGTGATCGTCGCAGAAGATAACTTCGGCTGCGGCTCCTCGCGCGAGCACGCCCCCATCGCCATCAAGGCGAGCGGCGTTTCGCTCGTCATTGCGAATACCTTCGCGCGCATTTTCTACCGCAACGCCATCAACATCGGGCTGCCCATTCTGGAATGTCCCGAGGCGGTGAAACGCATCAAAGCGGGCGATACGGTGCGCTGCGACCTCGCCAAAGGCGTGATCACCGACGAGACGACGGGCGAGAGCTTTCAGGCGCAGCCCTTCCCCGACTTTATCCAGAGGATCATCGACGCGGGCGGACTTCTGAAATCGCTGAAATAAGCTCCGCACAGTCCTTTTCTTTACAAATTATGTATGATTCCCGCGCGCATGATTGACAGTCATGCGCGCATGCGGTATACTGTAAGTGAAAAATACAAACCACGCCTGCGGCAGCATCGTTTTGGCGCCTCAGACGGGGCAACCCCCGCCGCGCGTGCCGTGGGGCAGGGTGTTCGGCAGCGCATGAGCGCTAATGGAAAGAAATTCCTGCCGCTGCGGAAAGCCATGAAAAAAATTTATATAAAATACATCATCGTCGCCGCGGCGGCGGTCGGCGCGATCGTCTGTTTCATCCTCTCCGGGCAGTTTCGCGGCGAGACGGCGGAGATCGCCCTCATCGCCTCCGCCACGGGCGCGCTCCTTATAGGAGGCGCGGCGTTCGCGTTCCTTGCAAACAGGGAACGCGCCGCACGGAGCGGCGCCGGGAAACAGGAGGAGCGCGACCTGCTCGCGAGCGGAAAGACGGGCGCCGTTTTTCTCTTTTACATCGGAAAACGGGCGCGCATCGCCGCGCCTTCCGCAGGCGACCGCTTTGACCTGACCCTCTTTCTGACGGATGACGCAGACGCCGTCGCGCGCTATCTGGAGGGTACCATGTCCGGGGAAGAGACCGCGCGGATGGATGAGACGTGCGTCCGCGAAACAGAACTCTGCCCTACCGTGCGCGAGATCTGCGCGATCGCGGGCAAGACCGTGTTCATGTACCGCGGCGAATACGAAGCCGTACGCAGCGCTCCGGCATACAGAGCGCTGTTTGACAACAACACCGTGAGAGCCATCGAAGGCTGAACGAACGCGCCCCGGCGAAGGGCGCAGGAGCATACAGGAGCATCCCATGAAAAAACATATTGCAGTTCTGGCAGGAGACGGAATCGGCCCCGAGATCACGGAAGGCGCCGTCGCCGTCATGCAGGCGATCGCCCGGAAATACGGGCATGAATTTACCTTCGAGCCGCTGCCCATCGGCATCTGCGCGCTCGAGCAGACGGGCGAACCGCTGCCCGCGCACACCGTGGAGCGCTGCCTCGCCTCTGACTCCGTGCTGCTCGGCGCGGTGGGCGGCGCGGTGGGCGACAAGCGCATCCTCGCCCTCCCCGCCGAAAAGCGCCCCGAGGCGGGGCTGCTTGCCATCCGGAAGGCGCTCGGGCTGTACTCCAACATCCGCCCCGCAAAGCTGTGGAAGGCGCTTGCGGACGCCTCTCCGCTCAAAAAGGAGCTCGTGGAGAAGGGCGTGGAGATCATAGTGGTGAGAGAACTCACCGGCGGCATCTACTTCGGCGATCGCGGCGTGCGCGAGGACGCGGAGGCGGGCACGACGGCGTGGGATACCGAACAGTACTCCGTGACGGAGATCGAACGCATCGCGCGGATCGCATGCGAACTCGCCATGAAACGCACAAAGCGCATCATATCCGTCGATAAGGCGAACGTGCTCGAGAGCTCCCGCCTGTGGCGCAGGACGGTGCATGCCTATGCGGAAAAGAACTACCCCGAAGTCACCGTGACGGATATGCTAGTGGACAACGCCGCCATGCAGATCGTGAAAAATCCCGCGCAGTTCGACATCCTGCTCACTTCGAACATGTTCGGAGACATCCTCTCCGACGAGGCGGCGCAGGTGACGGGTTCCATCGGCATGCTCGCCTCCTCTTCGCTCGGCGATACTTCCCGCGGGCTGTACGAGCCCATCCACGGCTCCGCGCCCGACATTGCGGGGCAGGACGTTGCCAACCCCATTGCGACCATCCTCTCGGCGGCGATGATGCTGCGCGATTCCTTCGCCCTCACAACGGAGTGCGGCGCCGTGGAAAACGCCGTGGCTGCCGTTCTGGACGAGGGATTCCGCACGGCGGACATCTGGTCGGAGGGCATGAAAAAAGTCGGCTGCCGCGAAATGACGCGGCTCATCTGCGAGAGAATATGAGTATTTCCGAAAACGTAAAAAACCTGCTCGCCGGGCTTGCGGCGGGCAACGGCATGGGCGAGCCCGTGACGCTCGTCGCGGCGACCAAGACGCGCACGCCCGAAGAGATCAACGAGGCGATCGTCGCGGGGATCACCGATATCGGCGAGAACAAGGTGCAGGAATTCCGCGATAAATTCGACCTCGTGCAGGGCGGAAACCGCCACTTCATCGGGCATTTGCAGACGAATAAGATCAAATATCTCGTGGGCAAGACGTACCTCATTCAGTCGCTCGACAGAGACGAACTCGCCGGGGAGCTCGCAAAGCGCTGCGTGAAGGCGGAGATCGTGCAGGACGTGCTCATCGAAGTCAACATCGGCTGCGAGGAGAGCAAGAGCGGCTATCCCCTTCAGGAAACGTGGGCGGCGTACGAGCGTATCCGCGGCACGCAGGGGCTGCGCGTGCGCGGATTCATGGCGATGCTCCCCCTTGCGGGCACCGACGAAGAAAAGGCGGCGCTCGTAAAAAAGATGCGCGCCCTCTTTGAAAGAGCAAAGGCGCAGGACGGAAATATCCGCTGGCTCTCCATGGGCATGAGCGGCGACTGGAAGCTCTGTTTGAGACATGGTGCCAACATGATACGTCTTGGCACGGCGATCTTCGGAGAACGGCACTACGATACGCAGGCATAAAACCACGCAACAGCATATACTAAAGAGAGAGCTATGCCATCTACCATCACGCACGAACTTGTGGCTACCGAGGCGCAGAAACGCCTGCCCGATCAGATACAGAACGTTATCAGGAGCGCGCCCGACGTCTACTTTCTGGGCGCGCAGGGCCCCGATCCCTTCTTTTTTGCGACCGCGTCCAAGGAGGGGCAGAACTTCGGAAAATTCCTGCACCGTTCGCACGTATACGAACTCTTCTGCCTGTTCGAACAGTTCCTCGAAGGGCTGGACGCCGCGGAACGGGATATCCCGCTCGCCTACTGCCTTGGCTATGTGACGCACTACTGCGCGGACGTCGCCTTCCATCCGTTCGTATACCGCTATATAGAGCTGAATAAGCTGCGCCCGCGCGAACACCAGCGCATCGAAAACGACTGGGACGTATACTTTTCGCGCAAGATCAACGGCAGGGAGCTGGAAAACTACCCCTTCCCCGACGTGACGGAGCTGGAGGACGACGTGAAACCGCTCTGGAAATACGTTTCGGGAGAGCTGGGCAAGAAGATCCCGCACGGGACGATGAAGAGCGCGCTCATCGGCTTCCAGCAGTTCCTGCGCGTGTTCCACGGCAAGCACTGCTACACGGCGCAGAGGCGGTGGGCGTTCTTCGATAAACTTTTCCGCATCCGCTCCCTCTCCTGCCTGTACCCCGCAAGAAAACCGCGGGAAACGGTACTGCGCGGGGAAGAGTTTGAGATCGCTGCCGAGATCGAGGGCATGCCCCCCGCAAAAACGGCGGACGACCTGTTCGAACGCGCCGTAAGCACGAGCGTGTACCGCATGATGCTCTTTTACGACCACATCGGCGGCGCGCCCCTCCCGCGCGAACAGTTCGACCGCCATCTTCTGACGGGAAAACACCTGTAAAACGCACGAGCCGCCTCCCATCGGAGGCGGCTTTTTCATGACGTGAGGCGCGACGCGGCAGCCATGTCTGCGGTGCGCGCCGTTATTCCCGTTGATCGGCGCGCCGCATGGAGTACACGCAGCCGCAATAATTCTGGCGGTACAGCCCGAACTCCCTGGAGAGCGCGACGGAATGAAGATAGCCGCCCCGTTTTTTGAAATCGGACGGAAGATACTCCACGCCGTACTTCTCCCCCGCCTCGTACCCGATGCGGTTGATGAGCTCCGCGTTTTTCAGGGGCGAGAGCGTGAGCGTGGTGCCGAACATATCGTATCCGTTTTCCTTCGCCGCCTGCGCGGTATGTTCGAGACGGAGCCGGAAACAGCGGGCGCAACGCGCGCCGCCTTCGGGTGCATCCTCATACCCCGCGGCAACCGCCGCGAAGTCCTCGGGCGCGTACGCGCAGCCGAGGGCGTCCGCCCAGCCCGTTTCGCCGATGAGCCGCAGGAGCTCCGCCCTGCGTTTTTCGTACTCAGCCGCGTCGGAAAGATTGGGATTATAGAAATACACGGTGACTTCCGCCCGCCCGGCGAGTTCCGAAAGACAGTGCGAGGCGCACGGCGCGCAGCACGCCTGCAAGAGCACCCGCTTTTGCCGCGCCTCCCCGAGCACGCGGAGCATTGCCGCGTCGTAATTGATCTTATTCATGCGCGCCCAGGAGGTTGTTCAGCGCCGAGACGAGCGCCTGCACCGCGGCGCGCGTGATATCCGAATTTTCCCCCGCCCCCCAGAAGATGCGTTCGCGGCTCTCGACGCCGAGGTAGCTGATCGCCTGTGCGAAGGAGCCCGAGGAGAGCGCGTGCTGTTCGTATCCCGTGAGATTGTACTGCACGCGGAAGTGCTTTTTGAGCGCGTTGGAGACGGCGTCCAGCCGCCCGTTGCCCGTCGCCTCGACGACGGTGACGTGCTCGCCCTCTCTGATCTCCACGACCGCCGTAATGCCGTTTTCCTGGCGGTAATGCACCTCGCCGAGGTCGAAATAGGCGCGGGGCGTGAGGAACTGCCTGCCGAACACCTCGAAGATCTCGGGCGCTTTGAGTTCGCGGTGCTCGACGTCGGAGACGTGTTTGACGGCGTAGCTCATCGCCTCCTTCATGCGGGCAGGCAGCTTGATGCCGTAGGCGTGTTCGAGAACGTACCCCACGCCGCCCTTTCCGGACTGCGAATTGATGCGGATGACGTCGGAATCGTATTCCCTGCCCACATCTTTGGGATCGATGGGGAGATAGGGAACGTCCCACACGGCACGCCCCGTCTCCTCGCGGAACTTCATGCCCTTTGCGATGGCGTCCTGATGGGATCCGGAGAACGCCGCGAACACCAGTTCGCCCGCATAGGGCTGACGGGGCGAGATCTTCATGCCCGTGTACGTCTCGTACAGCGCGGCAACGTACGGCATATTGGAGAAATCCAGCCCCGGATCGACGCCCTGCGAATACATGTTCATGGCAAGGGTGACGACGTCGCAGTTGCCCGTGCGCTCGCCGTTGCCGAAGAGCGTGCCCTCCACGCGGTCCGCGCCCGCCAGGATGCCGAATTCCGCCGTCGCAACGCCCGTGCCGCGGTCGTTGTGCGGATGCAGCGAGAGGACGACGTTCCCGCGGTATTTGAGGTGTTTGTGCATGTACTCGATCTGCTGCGCATAGACGTGCGGCATGGCGTTTTCCACCGTGGCGGGCAGATTGATGATCGCCTTGCGTTCCGCCGTGGGCTGCCATACGTCGAGCACTGCGTTGCACACCTCGAGCGCGTAATCGGGCTCCGTACCCGTGAAACTCTCGGGAGAGTACTCGAAGCGGTAATCCGCGCCCGCCTCGTCGGTGAGTTTTTTGAGAAGTTTCGCGCCGTCTACGGCGATTTTTTTGATCTCTTCCCGGTTCTTGCGGAACACCTGCTCGCGCTGGGCGACGGACGTGGAATTATAGACGTGCACGATGACGTTCTTCGCGCCGCGGATGGCCTCGAACGTCTTTTTGATGATGTGCTCGCGCGCCTGCGTGAGCACCTGAATGGTCACGTCGTCGGGAATGAGGCCGCGGTCGATGAGCGCGCGCAGAAAATCGTACTCCGTTTCGCTCGCGGCGGGGAACCCCACCTCGATCTCCTTGAAGCCGATCTCCACGAGGAGGTTGAAAAATTCCAGTTTCGTCTCGAGCCCCATCGGCTCGATGAGCGCCTGGTTGCCGTCGCGCAAATCGACGCTGCACCATACGGGCGCCCGTCCGATCATGCTCTTCTCCGCCCAGTCCATGCAACGCTCGGGGGGAAGGATAAACTGACTGCAATACTTTTTCACATCCATAACGTCACCTCTCTTTTTTTGATACAAAAAAACCGCGTCTCTCGGAAAAGAGACGCGGTCGATCGCGCGGTACCACTCTTTTTGCGGGAAAATCCCGCCGCTCAGCGGGCACTAACATGCCCTTCCCCCGTAACGGTGGGATTCCGTCCCCCCTTACTCGCATTCGGGAGGGCCGCTCGGCGGCGAGTTCACCCATTCTCCTCTGCCGCCTCTCACCGAACGGCGGCTCTCTGAAAGCAGGAGCAACGGGATACTATTCCGCTTCTCAGCGTTATCTTACTACCATAGTAGCATAATCACGCGGAAATTGCAAGCAATTTCCAAAAATTTTTAATAATTTTCGGGCTTGACCTGGAAGTACGACTGCGGGTGCGCGCAGACGGGGCATACCTCGGGTGCCTCGCTCGCCTTGACGATCGCGCCGCAGTTGAGGCACTGCCAGTACACTTCGCCGTCCTTGACGAACACCCTGCCCTCTTCCACATTCTTGAGGAGCCTGAGATAGCGCGCCTCGTGCTCCTTCTCGACGGACGCGACCTTCTCGAACATGACGGCGATCGCCTCGAAGCCCTCTTCGCGCGCGACCTTTGCGAACGTGGGATACATATCCGTCCATTCGTCGTTCTCGCCCGCCGCCGCGGCTTTGAGGTTCTCCTGCGTCGTGCCGATGCCGTCCGCGATCAGCTTGTACCACATTTTTGCGTGTTCGCGCTCGTTGCCGGAAGTCTCCTCGAAGATGGCGGCGATCTGATTATAGCCGTCCTTCTTCGCCTTCGACGCAAAATAGGCGTACTTGTTCGTCGCCATGCTTTCCCCCGCAAATGCCGCCATCAGATTTTCCAACGTCTTGGTTCCCTTGAGTTCTTTCATGATGTTTTCTCCTTTTTTATTCTTCTTTTGCGTTTTCACGCATCTGTTCCCTTTTACATGCGGCGCAGATGCCGCCGAACTCCACCTCGCAGCTCTCCACGCAGAACCCGTCGCTCTCCGCGCCCGCCGCGATGGCGTCGAAATCGGGCAGGAATACGTCGCATACCCTGCCGCAGACGCGGCACCTGCCGTGCGCATGCGGCGCGAGCGTGTGATCGTAGCGCGTATCGCTGCCGAAGATCGTGACGCGGCGCACCTGCCCGCCCTCGGCAAACCCGCCGAGAACGCGGAACACCGTTCCCCGCGAAACGGTGGGGTGTTCGGCGTGCACGCACTCATAGACCTGCGTTGCCGTGGGATGATCGAGGCGCGTGAGCGCTTCGTAGACCATCTGCTTCTGCCGCGTATTTCTCACCGCGCCCATCGCGTCCTCCTTAATAAGACTTATTCTTGATAAGAGTATAGCATAAAAAAGGAAGGCTGTCAAGCCTTCCCGTGAAAATATTTGCAGGAAAAATGCGGGCGTTCAGGCGTCCTCTCCGTCGGCGCCGTCCAGTTCGGCGGCCTCGTCGGCGTCCTCGAAGTCCTCATACTGGGCGCAGAACTCTGCAAACACCTCGTCGAGCTCGTCGTCGTCCTCGATCTGCACGAGGCGCTCGTCGTCCTCGTCGCCTTCGATGCGGTAGATGGCGACCTCTTCGCCCTCATCCTCGCCCTCGTCCGCCTCCTCGGCGTCCTTGATCTCGGTGAGCGCGCAATACCAGCCGCCCTTGTATTCGAAGGTCATGAGATGCTCGAAACGGAAGGTGTTGCCGTCGTCGTCGACGAGTTCGACGATGTTCTCTTCCTCGTTGTAATCGTTGCGTTCCTCTTTCATGTCTGTTCTCCTTATTTTTTATTTTTGGCGAGATAGCTCTCCAGGATATACGCCGCGGCGATGGAATCCACCTGCTTTTTGCGCTTATCCTTTTTTGCGGAGACGCCCATCTCCAGAAGGTCGCTGCGGGCGGCGCGCGTGGTGTAGCGCTCGTCCTCCAAAATCACGTTCAGCCCCGCCTCGCCGAGCGCGGCGGCAAAGCGGCGCGTCTTTTCGCTCTGGACGCTCTCCGTGCCGTCCTCGTTGAGCGGAAGCCCGACCACGACGGTGCGCACGCCGCGCGCCTCGGCGATGGCACAGAGCGAGCGTACGTCGCGCCGGAAATCGCCCGTGCGGAAATAGGTATCGGAGGGCACGGCATAGTCGCCGAAGGGATCGCTGAACGCGACGCCGATTCTCTTGTCGCCCACGTCGAAGGCGGCGATCTGCTCAAACATACTCCGATTATACCATGTTTTCCCGCATAAGTAAATACTTTTCCCTGCGAAAAGGCGGGTAAAATTTCCACGCCGCGCGGAGCATGAAAATTCCCGCACCGGGGGTGCGGGAATCGACACGGACGGTCACTTGCCCTTCTTTTCGGACTTCTCGCCGCCCTCTGCGGGAGACTGGGCTTTCAGGCGCTCGTCCATCATCTCGTCGACCTTCTGCAGCAATTCCGCCTGGCTCTTTTTGACGAGCGACCGCGCCTTATAGCTGTTTGCGACGATGAGCGCGCCGCCCACCATGCCGAGCGCAAGCCCGAGACAAAACATTTTTTCCATGCTATCCTCCGTGGCGGTTTCCGCCGCCTGAGAACAGTTTGTGACATTATGCGCCGATTATTCCGAGCCGCCCCCGTTCCCGCCGCTGCGCAATTTTTCCAGTTCGGCGCGCAGGCGCGCGTTCTCCTCTTTCAGCTCGCCGGCGATGCGCTCGTAGAGGGCGTCGATCTCGCGTTCGAGGCGGCGCTGGAGGAAGGTCTTTTCCTCGGGCAGTCCCGCCTCCCGAGCGATGCGGCGCACGCGCTCGGGCTGCTTTTTGACGAGGTTGCGGTACTTGTTCTGCATGCGCAGCATGAGCTTTTCGTCCCCTTCCGAAAGGTTTCTGATCGCCCTGCGCACGGACATGCCCTTGCTCTTTTCGGCGAGCACCTTTTTGAGCATCTCGTCCGTCTCCTCCTCGGTGAACGGTCTGATCTCGCCCGCCTTAAGGTCTTTCCCTGCGAGGATGCGCTGTACGCGCGCGTCTTCGCGCTTTTTCAGAAACGCGTAGTAATAGTTGCGCACGCTCCCCTTTGCCCGGTTGTGCGCGCGGCCGTACGTCTCGAAAAGATAGGAGAGCGTTTTACCTGCGTTCCTGCCCGTGTAAATATACTCGATGAGCCCCGTTGCCTCTTCTTCCGTATAGCCGTTGATCTTGTTCATATCGGTCACCTCATCGCAATGATTGACATAATTTTGCCCGAATATACATTGAATAATACCGATGCGAGTATTTTTTTGCGCGGATACGACCTGCGTATTCTTTGTGAACGGCATGTATCTGGGCGCGGTGGACGCCTTCGAGCGCTCCGTCGAGCTCGACCCGGCGGACGGCGTGTTCTGCGAGCTGAAAGCCGCGGGCTACGCGCCCGTGCGGTTCTGCCTCGACGAGGACTTCCTCTTTTCCCCGCCCGAGGGCGTGGAGCTCTACTTCTTCGGCGGCGCGGTCTGCGTGCATGTGCAGGGATTCGTCCGCGCCGATCCCTGCCTGCGCGTACTGTGGCAAAAGCGCCTCGGCGGCGCCCTGCTCACGCTGTGCGTACAGGGGCGGGTGATGCTCAACCTCGAGAGCGCGCGCGGTTTTTTCCAGATCGGTCTGCCCTTCTCCTTTGAAGAGTGCGTCCCGTCCCGCGCGGGCGAGCTCTTTCTGCTCGAAAGCAGGACGGCTTTCGCGCTCATCGGCGACGACGGCGAGGTGCGCGCGCTCTCCGAAGGCAGGGTGACGGAACGCGGCGCGCGCGTGACGGCGGAAATCCCCCTGCACGACAGCCTCGGGCACATCGTGCGCCGCACCTGGGAGAACGGCGCGGCGGGCGACTGCGCCGTGCTTTCGGCGCGCGAACCCGCCGAGGCAACCTTCGCGCTCGCGTTTTTCGAGAGCCTTCTTACGGGCAGCGATCCCGAGCCATGGCTCTCCCCCTCTCTCGCGCCCAAAAAGGGACTTCTGAGGCAATTTTTGGGGGATTTCCGAAGAGCAGTCCTCACGGAAAAGACGGACGTTGTAGGGCTCGTTTACGCCCGTAAGCCGCGCGTGTTCGACGTGCGGCGCTTCCGCGTGACGGTCGAAGAAGGCAAGATCGCAAACATCGCCGCCGAGGAACCGTAAAGAAAGCCTCCCTTCGGAAGGGAGGCAAAAATAAAACACAAAGCCGCCGTCATACGACAGCGGCTGTTTGGTTTCTCTATCGAGCGCGGCAAATATTTTATTTTGAAAGACTACAGCTCTCGCAAAAAAGATTGCAAAGAAAGATTTTTTGCGAAGAGGAGCGGCGAGCGTTTCAGGCGCAGTATTTGATGCCGCCAAATACTCGCAAATTGCGCTCCGCCGCGACGACGTCAGTTCGCGGGAAATCTGTGAACACGCTTATTTTTGCTCCTTTCGTCTGCGCGGCACCGCCGCGCAGACACCTTCCATTAGAGGGAGGCAAAAAACACTCGCGCAAGCAGGGTTTCCCTGCGCCCGCGCCCCACATTTGCGCATACTTGCGCTTTTGCGGAAAGATTGAAGGCGGCGAGGCTAACTGTTGCCAATTCGCCGCCGAAAGAAAACCCGCGGTCAGCCGTAGGCGCGTCCGCGGGTTTTCTTTTAAAATCACGGAAATTTCCCGCGTCAGTTCGCGGGAAATCCGTGAAATATTTTAGTACTTCGTCACGACGACCGATTTGATGATAATGGGCATCGTCATCGGCGTTTCGAAGTCCGCCGTGAGGTCGCCCTTGCTGACTTCCTCGAAATAGTCGTACTGGTTGAGGCGGACGTTGGACTGCGTCTCGGTGAACGTCGCGTCGTCGCTGAGCGTTTTCTCGTACTCCGTGATCGCCGCAAGGAGCCCGTTCTCCATCTGCTCCTCGTAGTTGATCGCCATACCGAATACGCAGTAGTTCGAGGCGTCCGTATCGTTCTCGCCCGTGAAGGTATAGAAGAGCGATGTCGCGCTGTTGTACTCGTAGCCGACGCTCTGGACTTCCTGCCCGTCGTTGTCGGCGCCGCCGTCCGCGCGCTTGACGTATACGTCGCCGTTGAAGTTGCCCTTGTCGGTATAGTACATGACGAGCGCGCCCCGCGTCGCGGAGAGCTCCTTGCCGTACTGCTGTTCCACGCCGTTCGAGGTAAACTCGCCGTACACGGAATACAGCCCCTCGGTGCAGGCGGCGTCCGCCCAGACGGACTGCGTGAATGTGATGTCCTGCTCCGCCTCGAGCGCACGGACGGTTTCGAGATAGTTGACCTCCTCGAGCTCGCCGTCAACGAGACGGTAGCCGCCCGAATACATTCTGTAATTCTGATAGTCGTGCACGATGAGCCCGTCATAGAAGCCCGCGTCTGCAAGCTCGATGAAATGCTGGACGGTGTTGGGCGCGTCGCTGCGCGAAAGGCGGTAATCCACCTCGTAATCCTTCCCGTTGAAACTGTAAGTGATCCTGATCTCGGGATTGTTGGACGAACAGCCCGCGAACATCATGAGCGCGCCTGCGGAGAGCGCCGCCGCCACGCCGACGGATATTGCACGGAACAAAGATTTCTTTTTCACGAATAACGAACCTCCGAATGATTCCTTTCTATTTTACTTTGATTTTCCCATTCCGTCAAGCGCTTTCCGCATCTTCGTGATGAAAATTCTGTGTTATAAGGGGTTTTCGGGCGTTTTGCGGGCGCGGCGCCGCGAAAAAGCAAAACCGCCGCCCTGCGGCGACGGTTCTGCGGATCCCGCACGTTTTACATGCGGAAAATAAATTCGGTTTACTCGAGAACAGCCGTAGCGCCTGCTTCCTTGAGCTTTGCGACTGCAGCCTCTGCGTCTGCCTTCGGCACAGCTTCCTTGAGCACGCCGAGGGACTCGACCGCCTTCTTCGCCTCTGCAAGGCCAAGACCCGTGAACTCGCGGACGACCTTGATGACGCCGATCTTGTTCGCGCCGAAATCCTTGAGGACGATGTTGAACTCCGTCTTCTCCTCTTCTGCGGGAGCAGCCTCGGCTGCCGCGCCGCCTGCAACTGCAACGGGAGCCGCAGCGGAAACGCCGAACTCCTCTTCAAGCGCCTTGACGAACTCGTTGAGCTCGACAACGGTCATCGCCTTGACTTCTTCGATAAACTTCTGAACGTCCATGATCAAATTCTCCTTGTTTGTTTTTTAAGATTTGGATTGTGCGACCGCATTCAATGCGTACACGAGGTTCGCGATAGGCGCCTTCAGGCAACCCACCATCTTTGCGAGCAATACCTCTCTCGAAGGGATCGCCGCGAGCTTCTTCACGCCTTCCGCGTCGACGTACGCGCCGTTCACATAAGCACTCTTGGGAACGAGCTTGCCGTCGAGCGTGGGCGTATCCTTGACTGCCTTGGCGATGATCGAGCAGCCGCTCGTCTCGTCGGGGCAGAACACGAATGCAGTTGCGCCGTTCAGGTCGTTATCGAACGCCGTCACGCCCAGCTCTTCGAACGCCTTGCGGACAAGGGTGTTCTTGTACACCTTGTACTCGCAGGAAGCGTCTCTGAACTTGCCGCGCAGCGCCGTAACTTCCGCAACGGTGAGACGGTCGTACGTTGCAAGAACGACGGACTTGCTCGCGGAGATCTTCTCTTTGATCTCCTCGACAACTGCCTTCTTCGCCTCAAAATTTGCCGACATAATTACCTCCGTAAAACTCTTTTGGGAGCCGATTGTCGCGCCCGTGGGCGCAAAAAAACTTCCGCACCGCAGACGGGTACGGAAGTGAAAAATCTTTCTCTTTCCTACCTCGACGGGATATTGAGCGCAGCGTTCTGCGCACCCGTTGTCTGCGGTATGAATTCATTATACTGCCTGCGCGCGCCGCCGTCAAGCGATTTCGCGCAGTTTTTTAGCCGCGGTTGAAGTTGACCTTCACGCCGGGGCCCATCGTCGAAGTGAGCGTAACGCTCTTGACGTACTGACCCTTTGCCGCCGCGGGCTTTGCACGGACGATCGCATCCATCAACGCGTTGAAGTTCTCGAGGATCTTCTCGGTGCCGAAGCTCTTCTTGCCGATGGGGCAGTGGATGATCGCCGTTTTATCGAGACGATACTCAACTTTACCTGCCTTGACTTCCTGCACGGCTTTGGCAACGTCCATCGTGACCGTACCCGACTTGGGGTTGGGCATGAGTCCCTTAGGACCGAGCAGACGACCGATACGGCCGACGACGCCCATCATATCGGGCGTGGTGACCATGACGTCGAACCCGAACCAGTTCTCCGTCTGGATCTTCTGGATCATCTCCTCTGCGCCGACGAAATCCGCGCCTGCGGCTGCCGCCGCGTCTGCGCGCTCGCCCTTTGCGATGACGAGGACTTTCTTCGTCTTGCCCGTGCCGTTGGGAAGGACGAGAACGCCGCGGACCTGCTGGTCTGCCTGGCGGGGATCGATGCCGAGGCGGACGTGAAGTTCCACCGTCTCATCGAACTTTGCCTTCGCGTTCTCGAGGACGATCCCTACCGCCTCGGATGCTTCGTATGCGCGCTGTTTGTCGTAAGACTTGATGCTTTCAGCGTATTTTTTCCCGTATTTCATCAATAACCTCCTGTGGTCCGAACGAGATCAGATCTCTCCCACTCACTCCTCGACGGTAACGCCCATGCTGCGCGCCGTTCCCTTGATCATGCTCATTGCGCTCTCGAGGCTGGTGCAGTTGAGATCGGGAAGTTTCATCTTTGCGATCTCCTCTACCTGCGCCTTGGTGAGCTTGCCGACCTTGACCTTGTTGGGCGTAGCGGATGCGGTCTCGAGTCCGAGCGCCTTCTTGATAAGGACGGGCGCGGGGGGCGTTTTCAGAACGAACGTGAACGAACGATCCTGATAGATCGTCATCACGACGGGAATGATGAGCCCTTCCTGACCTGCCGTTTTGGCGTTGAACTCCTTGGTAAAGCCGGGGATGTTGATCCCGTGAGGACCCAGCGTCGAACCGACGGGGGGACCGGGCGTAGCCTTACCGGCGGGAAGCTGCAGTTTGACGACTGCGGTGATCTTCTTTGCCATAGTTACTTCCTCCGTAGTGGTACTTGCAAGGCGGCATGTAGTGGATTTACCGCCTCTCCCACGTTATATCTTCCGGCGCTCGCGCGCCCTCGGAATCTGATTTATTCCTCTTCCTCGCGGGGAACTTCCACCGCGTCGGGAGAGATCTTCTGCATCTGAACGTATTCGACCTCGACGTCCTGCTGACGCCCGAACATGACGATGCTGACTTTTGCGCGCTGCGTCTCGTCGTTGACCTCGCGGATGGTACCCACAAAGCCCTCCAAAGGCCCGTTATCGATGGAAACGCGGTCTCCCGCCTTGAAGTCTGCGTCCACGACGTACTCTTCGAGGCGCATCTTGCGGATCTCATCCTCCTTCATGGGGATGGGTCTGCCCTGAGGGCCGCAGAAACCCGTGACGCCGCGCGTGTTGGTCACGAGATACCAGAGCTGGTTGGAATATACCATTTTGATAAAGACGTAGCACGGCAGGAGCTTGCGCTCGACGACCTTCTTTTTGCCGTTCGCCTTCTCTTCGATGGTCTGCTCGGTGGGGATCTTGACGTCTACGATGCTGTCCTGCAGATTGTTGTTTTCGATGAGGCGCAGGAGGTCTTCCTTCACGATCGCTTCATAACCGGAATAGGTGTGAAGGATGTACCACTTGGGCTCGTTATCGACCTTAGCCATAGCCCCTCCCTTTACGAACCGACACTCGTCATGAGATCGAGCAATTCGGAAAGACCGTAGTTGATGCCGGTAAAGACGACCGTGAACACGAGCACGACGACAAGCACGACGCCCGTCGCCTTGAGCGCCTTGCCGAACGAAGGCCATGTGACGCGCTTGAGCTCGGAGAAGGTCTCCTTGATCTTGCGCCCCATGCGCACAAAGATGTTGGGCTTCTTGTTCTTATCGACTTTCTTGCGCTTTTCGGGCTGTTTTTTTGCGTCCTGGGGCTGCGTATTGCTCTTTTTTGCGAGCTCCGCCGCCGCCTGCTCTTTCTCGAGCTCTCTGTTCTTTTTCGACATAGCCGTTTCCCCTATGGTTTGAGCTTACTTGGACTCTTTGTGCACCGTGTGCTTCTTGCAGGTGGGGCAGTATTTTTTCAGCTCGAGACGATCGGGATCGTTGCGCTTATTCTTGAAGCTGTCGTAATTGCGGTTTTTGCACTCCGTGCACTCGAACGTTATTTTCATTCTCGTGGATTTGGTAGCCATCGTGAAAACTCCATACAAAAAAATTACACCCCGTCAGGTGCGTAAGCATAGTTTAGCACAACGGGGCGTAGGTGTCAATCGATTTTTGCCTTGAATTTCAAGTTTTTTCCTGTGAATTTCTCGCGCAGCGCGCTGTGCGGCATGGCAGGGACGAACGGCTCCCCGTTCCCTCCCCGCACGCCCGCGGCGCATCCCGCCCCGAACCCGCAGATCGGGCGGTTATCGCCTCCCCTTTCCGCGACACGGACAGCCAACGCACTTCGGGCTCGGGAAACAAGCGCTATACGACGAAGTGAAAAAAGAGCGCTTGTTACAATAAGGACAGCCCGTACACTCCGAAGCCATGATACAAACAGTCTGCGCGCTCCGAAACCATGATACAAACGGTCCACACGCTCCGAAACCATGATACGAACAGTCTGCGCGCTCCGAAGCCATGATAAGGACAGCCCGCGCGCTCCAAAACCATGATACAAACAGCCCGTGCGCTCCGAAACCATGATACGCAAAAAGAGAACCCGCAGACGCGGGCTCTCTTTTTGTTTGTTCACCTTGCGGTGAAATTGCTTTTGTCAGTTCATGCGATCTGCTTTTTATTCAGCCTTCTTCATCGAAGCGCCGCAGATTTTGCAGATCTCGCCTTCGTTCACATTTTCGGTATCGGGGTTATCCGTTCCTGCAACATGACGATCGCTGTCTGCCGTATGATCGGGATTCAGCGTACCGCATGCACAGCGGTCATAATCCTCAGCCGTCTTGTCGTCGGGATGGAAGTTATGAACGTGAGACGTAGGATAGTAATCCTCCCTCTGGTTATTATCGACCATCGCAAAGATCTCATCCTGCGAGAGAGCACGATCATAGACCACAACATCGCCCGCCTGGACGCCTGCAGGAGCCACCACGATACCGCCACGACCCGCAAGGCTGAGCACAAGATCGGCAAAATCTTTGATCGTTCCGGTGCCGATCACCTTCGTCGGAGCATAACGGATCACAAGGATACCGTTGAGATAGTAGCTGACGCCTGTTTCGGGGCTGATCGTAACCGTCGTGAACGCCTCTTTGTTCAGGAAAGCATCCCATGTACCGCCGTTGAAGAGGTCTCCTGCACCGGGGAAGCTGTTCGCACCGGCAAGTTTTGCAGCAAGCGCCTTCTCGGCATCCGTCATGTTATCCTGGACAAGGTTCCAAGGATCGAGGTTGGGAAGCGTGATGATCACGTTGCCCTCGGCAGTCCTGATGATCTGCGCACCCCAGTCGCTCGTTGCGCCGGAGGTCGTTGCCGTGATGGTAAGCCCTGTCAGGCTCTCATTCTCGCCAACAAGAGCGCCGGTATTATAATTTACCCCGTTGAGAACGTACGTTGCGCCGCACTCCGTGCATACAAACACACCCGTGCCCTCGCCGCTCTCGTTCTTCTTTTCTTCGCCCCATGCATGCGTGGGATTTTCGTTCCATTCAACATTTGCATAGAAGACAACATTGCCGCCTTCCTTATAAGGAACGCCCGTGACCGCGCCGATAATACATGTACCCTCTTCAACCGTTACAGCGGCAACGTCTTTGATGGCCGCAGAAACAGTCGTCGTAACATCGGTGACCTTTCCGTTTGCAATACGCAGGAACATATCGCCGACCTGAGCATAGCATACATTCTTAGCCGCATCGGTATAACCGATCTGCGTAAGATCGATGGTTGCGATATAGATATAACCGATATCCGTGTCGAGTCCCATGTTCGCCGTGCCGATCGTACGGATGGTAGGCGTGTACATAGAGGTGAGTCTGTTGGTCGTTGCCGCCGCAGATGCCGCACCGTCACTGATGTTGTAGGAAAGATCGAGGTTGCCGATTCTCAGACCGTTCTCGGTTGCCGCACCTGCATTCACGTTGATCGACATGTCGAACGGTACATTTCCGTCCTTCACATCCGCGACCGGCTCAAACGCTGCGATATACAGATTCGTGCCTTCGCTTCTGATCAGCATGCCGTCTACGCATACGTAACCTGCCGTAGCATCCGATCCGGAACCTGCGCCGTAGTAAACTCTGTCCGTTGTGGTAATGCCGTTGTAATCAAACAGTACCGCAAAGAAACCGGCATGGTTTTCGGGCAGGGTGGTAAGCATCGGGATCTCATAGGTGACGGTGAGCGTTACAGACGTTCCGTCAACGCTGAGCGTTCCGCTTGCAGGGATACGACTGTCGCCTACAAGGATACCTCTTCCGTGCTCGAAAGCACCTTCGTTCCAATCAAAATCTCTGTGAGAAAGCGCCGTAGGTCTGTTACCGATACCGATGGAGACGGCCTCTTTCACATTATCCATCGACGTTCCGTTGGCGACGTCGAATTTATAGGTAAACGTGAGGTCACCGCCCGTAAGGGGCACAAAGCCTTCTGCATAGTCGCCGCCGATCTGAACTTCAACATCAGGCAGCTGCATGCCGGAAAGATCGAAATGGACAGGCGTCGCCTGCATGCCGTTGATCGTAACGCCGTCTTTGACAGCCGCGTCGTTGAGCAGGATCACGACATCCGCGTAATACGTTCTGTAGTTGGTCTCGACCTTCTTGTCGCCTTCCTCTGTCGTCTCGGTACGGGAAGTATATCCGATCGTAACGAGCACATTTCCCGCAAGCCCGGTGGGAACCGTGAAGGCCGGCGTAGAATCCGCCGTCCATACGGTCTCTTCCGCCCAGATGCGCATAGAAATGTAATGCGCATATCCGGCAGGAGCACCCGCAGGAACACGATTCGCAACTCCGGAGGGAGCGATAACCACATTGACCTTCTCGTCCAAAAGTCCGGCCGCATAACCGATGTCATCGAGCGCCATTGCATTCTTGTATACAACGTTGTTTATCGTGACGTCATGCCCGTATGCCTCTCTGACCGAGTTCGTCGTGATCTTATGGATAAAGTTGCTATCGCCCGCCTTGAAGTAAGAATAACGGACGGAGCTGCCGACAAGAACGCGGACACGGAAGTCAACGTACGAAGAAAGCAGAGACGTATCGTCATTGACGGTCATCCAGTTCTCACTGTCTGCCTGCATTTCCTCTTCCGTCGTCTTGCTGCCGGTGTAAACCTGAAGCGTGAAACCGGATGCAGGGCTGAACGAATCGGGATCGCTTTCGAAGCTCGTCTGGATATTGAGATCCGAGAAGTTAAGGAACTCGCCTTCAACATAGTCAAGCTTGGCGCCGCTGTTCATGCTTGCCTTTACATCGGAGAGCAGATCCTGCTCGGTAATGGTGAGCGAACTGATCTTGTTGTTGAACAATTCACCGTGCATGACCGTATCCACCGAAGTGACGCCATCGGGAATACGGATATAGCTGGTGAGCACAGCGCCGTTGCTGTGGTTCGTGCAGATAACGGAAACCACGCCTTCATCGCTGAACGACCAGGTGTAGGTAAACTTTGTATCACCCGTCCAGGAAGCGGAGAAATAGTCATTGGCAACCGAGCTGCTGCGCGTCGTATAAGGGAACCAATACTGCATGTCGGCAACAGCAGGAACTTCAGCGACATTGCTGTTCGCGTCCGTACCTCCGAAGGCATTCAGCGTACCGTTGATACCTCCGAGGACGACCCAGTCGTCGTTACGGACAAGCACGCCCGCACCGCCGCCGGCAGCCGTTTTCGTCGTATCGATATTTCCATGAACATTCCCGGGGAAGAGAGCTTCAGTATCGGAAAGATCGCGCACCGCAATACCCAAAATGGGGAAATAATACACGTTTGCGGTATTATTCGAGTTGGTGCCGACGCCTTCGACAACGATCGACATGCCACGGGTCAACGTACCGACGGTGTAGGTGGGAACCGTGACGTTTCCGTCGGGCGTAGGAACCGTACCGAAGGGCTGAATAAAGCCGTCAGGATCGCTCGTGCTGTCCGCCGTATACCCTGCATTCCATGCGCCGAAATTGACGACGATGGGAGCATTGGAATAATCTTTGCGCGTCTGGGTAGCACCGCAGCCCGTACAGGTCGAAACACCGTTCACCCACTCGCCGAAGTTATGATCGACTACGACCGTGACGGTAACCGAAATGTTTTCGGGATTCTGATAGCCCGTTTCATCCGTGATCACGGGCGTTCCCGTTGCCGTATACGTACCCGCGACATCCCAATCGATCGCGCTGGTCGTCCATGTGAAGCTGTCGCCCTTGACTGCTGCGGGAGCAGCGCCCTCGCCATCGACCGTAATACTCAGATCGAGCGACGCAACTGCCGTGTTGAATGCTGTTTGAGCCTTGGTCGCGTCCTTTTCCTCGACCAGGCTAACAGAGTCTCCGTTGGTGAAACTGATGCCCGTGATCGACGGTTTATCGCCGCCGCACGCCACGAGCCCCAGAGTCAGCAACATTGAAAACGCTAAAATCAGACCGATTTTTAACTTTTTCATTGTGTCTTCTGTCCTCCCCCTTAGATTTTAAATATAGCTTTCCCCATTGGATACAATGGTATGATAATTTTACAACATCTTTTCTGCGATGTCAATATATTTTGGGAAAAAATCACAGTTAGTTTTTATAATTCTTTCACATGACAGCCATATTTTGCATTACTTTATAACAAAAACCCGCCGGCGGACGATCCGGGCGGGTTTGCAATCCGTGAAGCGCGCTTAAAGAGGCGCAAGATGTTTGAGCGAGACGTCGAGGATGGGCGCGCTGTGCGTGAGCGCTCCGGAGGAAATATAGTCCACGCCCAGCGCGACGTACTTTTGCACGTTTTCGCGCGTGACGTTGCCCGAGATCTCCGTTTCGGCGCGCCCCTTCGCAAGGCGGACGGCCTCCTCGAGCGCCGCGCCCTTCATATTGTCGAGCATGACGATGTCCGCGCCCGCGTCGAGCGCCTCTTTGAGCTGTTCTACGGTCTCCACTTCGATCTCGATCTTGCGGACGAAGGGCGCGTAGGCGCGCGCGCGTTCGATGGCGTTTTTCACGCCGCCCGCCGCGCCGATGTGATTATCTTTGAGCAGCACGCCGTCGGAGAGATTGAAGCGGTGATTCCTGCCGCCGCCCACGCAGACGGCGTATTTTTCGAAGCTGCGGAGAAGCGGCGTCGTTTTGCGCGTATCCAGAAGGACGGTGGACGTCCCCTCCAGAAGTTCCGCCATGCGGCGGGTATATGTGGCGATTCCGCTCATGCGCTGCAAAAAGTTAAGTGCGGTGCGCTCGGCGGAGAGCACGGCGCGCATATCGCCCGTGACCTCGGCGAGAAGATCGCCCGCTTTTACGGACGCGCCCTCTTCGACGCGGACGACGACCTCCGCGGTCTCGTCGAGCAGCTCGAACGTACGGGCGAACACGGGGAGTCCGGCGATCACGCCGTCGGCTTTGGCGATGAGATCGGCATGACCGCGCGTGCCCTCGGGCACGACGGCGTTCGCGGAGACGTCCTCCCACGGGATATCCTCGCGGAGCGCCGCCAAAATGACTTCGTCCCAGTGCAGTTTCTGCGTTACTTTACTTGCGTTCACGGTGTATCTCCTTTCTCACACGGGCTTTGCGCGCCCGCTCGATGTTCTTTACGTCGTACGCCGCGGGATCGAAAGCGATCTCTCCGTCCGCCGCGCCCGTATGTACGATGTCTTCTGCGGCGCGCCCCGCGAAAATGAGCGCCTCCAGCAGGGAATTGGACGCCAGACGGTTCCTGCCGTGCACGCCGTTGCAGCACGTTTCGCCCACGGCGTAGAGATGGGGCATGGTCGTCCTGCCCGAAAGCGAAGAGCGGATCCCGCCCATGAAATAGTGCTGCGCCGGCACGACGGGGATGGGCTCGGAAAAGACGTCGTACCCCTCCTCGCGGCAGCGTTCGACGATGCCCGGGAAATGGGTGCGGAGCGTTTCGGCGCCGCCCTCGACGGTACGCAGATCGAGGCGCACATAATCGCTCCCCTCTTTTTCCATCTCCTCGCGGATGGCGGCGGTGACGGCGTCGCGCGGGAGGAGTTCGTCGACGAACCTGCGCCCCTCGCGGTTGATGAGGTGCGCGCCCTCGCCGCGGACGGATTCCGAGATGAGGAACCTGCGCCCGTGCCCCTTGGTATAGAGCGTGGTCGGGTGGAACTGCACATAGTCGGCGTGGTCGACGGCGATCTCGTGTTCGAGGCACACGCCCACGCCGTCGCCCGTCAGGATACGGTAATTCGTGGAGTGCGGGAAGAGTCCGCCGACGCCGCCCGTGGCGAGCACGGTATTGCCCGCGCGCACGGCATAGAGCGCGCCCGTGGCGTTCTCCTGCAGGGCGGCGCCGAGACAGCGCTCGCCGTCCTCGGAAAAGAGCAGATCGATCATCGTCGTGTGCGGACGCAGTTCGATGTTCGCACGCTTTTCTGCCTGCGCGAGAAGATGCGAGGTGATCTCCTTTCCCGTACAGTCGGCATGAAAGAGGATGCGCGGGCGGGAATGCGCCCCCTCGCGCGTGTATCTGAGCTCGCCCTTTTCGTCGCGCGCGAACCGCACGCCGCAGGAGATGAGCTCCTCGATGGTCTTTCTGGAATTCTCGATCATGCAGCGCACGGTGAACGGGTTGTTCTCGTAATGCCCCGCGCGCATCGTATCTTCGAAATACCCCTGGTAATCGCCCTTGTCGCGCAGGACGCAGATGCCGCCCTGCGCAAGGAAGGAATCGCTCTCTTTGAGCCCGCCCTTGCACACGACGAGCACGCGCATCTTCCCGGGCAGATGCAGGGCGCAGTTGAGCCCCGCAACGCCCGCGCCCACGATGAGCACGTCATATTCCTGCATATTCATCCATCGACCTCCCGAAGGTCAGCCTTCATTGTCCGAGTTCCAGCATTCTGTCGAGCGCGACCCGCGCCTTTGCGGCAACGTCGGCGGGCACCTCGACGGGCGTCCCCTCGCCGGCGAACACGCGCGCGAGCGCCTCGGGCGTGATCTTTTTCATATCTCTGCACAAAAAACTCTCGCGCGTGACGTAGAATTTTTTGCCGGGGCAGCGGCTGCGCAGTTCGTACAGCGTTCCCGCCTCCGTTCCGACGAGGAACTCCGCGGCGCCGCTCTTTTCCGCATAGGCGATGATGCCCGCCGTGGAACCGACGTACGCGGCAAGGGCGCGTACCTCCTCGGGGCATTCCGGATGCACCAGAAGGAGCGCTCCCGGGTGCGCCGCCTGCGCGGCGCGCACTTCGCGCGCGGTCGTGGCGTTGTGGATGGGACAGCACCCCCACCCGAGGTAAAACTTCTTTTCGGGGAGCTGCGCGGCGACGTATGCGCCCAGGTTCTTATCCGGGATAAAATAAATGTTTTTTTCTTTGAGGCGGGAGACGACCTTCACCGCGTTGGAGCTGGTGACGATGACGTCGGAGAGCGCCTTGAGCCGCGCCGAAGAGTTGACGTAGGTGACGACGGCGAGGTCGGGAACGGTTGCCCGAATATGTAAGATCTCCTCCTCCGAAGCCATTTCCGCCATGGCGCAGTGCGCGTCGGCCGCGGGGATATACACCTCTTTGTCGGGGCAGAGGATCTTGGCGCTCTCCCCCATGAAGGAGACGCCGCAGAATACGATGACGGGCTTATCGCTCTCCTTCGCCTTGCGCGCGAGAGCGAAACTGTCGCCCACGAAATCCGCCGCCGCCTGCACGGCGTCGGGTACATAATAGTGCGCGAGGACGAGCGCGTCCTCGCGGCGGATGGGATGATGCTCTTTCATGCCTCGCCCTCTTGCGTAAAATATAACATATAGTATAGGCAAAAAACAGACGGATGTCAAGCGCAGTGAAAAAATTATCCGCGCAAAAGCCTGAGATATTCGGGAAGTTCGGGAAGTTCCGCCCCCACCTGGAAGGAAAAATAGGCGCCCAGAAGCCGCAGGGCGCGGACGATGCCGTCCGTCTCCGCCGCCCCCTCTCCCTGCGCGGCGCGCACGGCGCGGTAGGTGCTCTCGCTGGCGGGGACGCCCTCCTCCGAGCAGCCGCCGCACAAAAAGCTCCCGCCCGCAAAATCGAAACGCATCCTGCCGGACGGTTCCCTGCCGCAGACGGGGCAGGCGCCCGCCGAGACGGGATAGCCCGCGAACGCGAGCGCGGCGAGAAAGAAACGCAGCAGGGCGAGCGGATCGTCCTGAACGATCCCCTCGAGCGCCGTGACGGCGGAGACGAGCAATTCGCCGCTCCGCATGCCCTCGAGCGCGACCTTGTCGCACGCGGAGAGCACCGTCATGCCCGCATAATAGCGGACGACGTCTTCACGGAGGGGATAAAAGCCATCGTGCAGCGCCGCAGAAGCGACGGTGTTCCGCCCGCTCCGCGCAGCGAGCACAAACTCCGCAAAACAAAAGGGCTGGGCGGCGAATTTGAGTTTCGCCCCCGCCCTGCGCACGCCTTTGAGCGCCGCGCCGATCTTTCCGCGCTCCGCCGTGAGGAGCGTGACCATCTTGTCGTACTCGCCGTAGTCTGCCGTGCGCAGGACGAGCGCGTCCGCCTTGTACTCCATGCCGCCCTCCCGCGGTCATTTTTTCAGCTGTTTATACAGCATGTAATAGGTGAGATTGCCCGTCTTTTCGAACAGATCCCACGCGAGTTCCGCGGCGTTCTTCCCCTCTTCTTCGCGCATACATACCCCCTTCGGGAGCAGTATGCCTCGGACATGGGTCGGTTATTCCTCGCCGTAGCCGAACTCTTTGAGGTAACGGGCGCTGTCGCGCCAGTCCTCACGCACCTTGACGTACACGGTCAGGAACACCTTGCCGCCGAGGAACTTCTCCATATCCTTGCGCGCGAAGGAGGCGACCTCCTTGAGCGCCTTGCCCTGCTTGCCGATGAGGATCGCCTTGTGATTGGGCTTTTCGCACACGACATCGAGGTTGACCTCCCACACGCCGTCCTCTCTCTGCCTGAACGTATTGACGACGACGGCGACTCCGTGCGGGATCTCTTCGTCGTATTTCAGAAGGATCTTCTCGCGGAGGAGTTCCGCGACCATGAATTTTTCCGAACGGTCGGAGACGACTTCATCGCCGAACAGACGGTCGCCCTCGGGGAGCATCGCGGCGATGCCCTCCTCGAGTTTTTTTAGATTCTGCCCCTTGCGCGCGGACACGGGGTACACGTCCGCCGTCACGCCCGCCTCGTAGAGCGCCTTTACGTCGGCGGGGATGTTCTCCTTGGGCATGATATCGATCTTTGTATATGCGACGATCATGGGCACGCCGAGGGAGGCGTAGCTCTTCATGAGCGCGATATCGTCCTCCCTGAGCCCCGCGTGTCCGTCGTGCACGAAGAGGATGGCGTCCACGTCGCGCGCGGTGTCCTTGGTCGTCTTCATCATCACGTCGGAAAGGGCGTTGCGGTGGCGGTAGATGCCGGGCGTATCCACGAACGCGATCTGATACGCCTCGCGCGTGAGCACGCCCATGATGCGGTCGCGCGTGGTCTGCGGTTTGGGCGAGACGATGGCGACCTTCTCCCCCACGAGCACGTTGACGAGCGTGCTCTTGCCCGCGTTTGCCTTGCCGATGACGGCGACTGTTCCGCTCTTCATTCAGTTCTCCTCTCTCGTTAAGTCAAGTTTTGCCATGACTTCCTCTTCTTTTGCGCGCATCTCGCGCTTCTCTTCCTCCGTCTCGTGATCGTATCCGAGACAGTGCAGCAGCCCGTGCACGGCGAGGTACCAAAGCTCCCGCTCGAAGGGATGCCCGTACTCCTCCGCCTGTTCGCGGGCGCGCTTTTCGCAGATGACGATGCTGCCCAGAAAGACATGCCCCTCGCAGTCGTTGCAGTCGCTGTGCTCGCCGGCAAGGATGGGTCTGCCCTTGATGCCGTCCATCGAGGGAAAGCTCAGAACGTCGGTCACGCGGTCCACCCCGCGTTCGCGGGCGTTGAGTTCCCTGATCTGCTCCTCGGAAACGAGCCATATCTCTGCGGAGAGGTCGTCCCCCTCCCACAGCCCGTCCATCGCCGCGGCGAGGCGGGAGAGTCCCTCTTCGGGCAGATCGGAATCGAATACGATGCGCATCAGTGTTTCTCCTCCTCGTTGACCGCCTGTCTGGCGCGGTTGAACCGGATCGCCGGATATTGCACGCGGTGGTGATGCACGCCGGAGAGCGCCTCGACGAGCGTCTGCTTGATGGTCGTCAGCTCGCGGATGGTGATATCGCACTGCGCGAACTGGTCGAGATCCATGCGTTCCTCGATGATGGAACGCACGACCCGCTCCACGCTGGCGGGCGAGCGGTCGGAAAGGGCGCGCGTCGCCGCCTCGGAAGCGTCGGCGATCATGACGATCGCGGCGATCTTGGTCTGCGGCGTGGGGCCGAGATAGGAATAATCCGCAATGTCGGCGTCGCCGCCCGAAAGTTTCATCGCCTTGTTATAGAAATATTTGATGGGCAGCGTACCGTGATGCTCGCGCGCGACGTCCGCAATGATCTTGGGAAAATGCGCGGCGGTTAAAAGCTCGTAGCCGTCCTTCGCGTGCGAACGGATGATATCGGCGGAGAGCTCGGGCATGAGCTCGTCGTGCACGTTGTAATCCGTCTGGTTCTCGGTAAAGCAATCGGGCTGTTTGAGCTTGCCCACATCGTGATAGTACGCCGCGGCGCGCGCAAGTTCGGCGTTCTCGCCGATGGCGACGGCGCACGTTTCGCTCAGCTGCGCCACGATGAGCGAATGGTTGAAGGTACCGGGCGCCTCCTGTTTGAGCCGCACCAGAAGGGGCGCGTTTGTGCTCGTGAGTTCCCTGAGCCGGAACACGGTGAGGCGGTTGAAGAGCGCCTCGAACACGGGCATGAGCGCCAGGGCGAGCGCCGCGGAAATGAGGCAGCCCATGATGCTGTAGCCGACGGAAGCGACGAACACGATCCAGTCGGCATAGATCTCCGCGACCTGCAGGAGCGTGACGATGATGACGGTGGGAATGGCGACGATGCAGCCCGTAAGCAGCAGTTCGCCGCGCGTCTTGTTCTTCCCCACCGCAAAGATCGCAAAGGTGCCGCACACAAAGTTGAGCATGAGCGAATAGTACACCTGCGTCGTCGCGCCGTCCGTCCCGAAATTGTTGGTGTAGGTATCGATGACGAACATGAGGATGGAGAAGATGAAGTTGAGCATGATCGCCTGCCTGCGGTTGAAGAGGAACACGCACAGGAGCGCGAGAAGCGCGCTCGGGCGGGCGTAAATGTTGACGAACTTTCCGAAGAGATACGCAACGACGACGCACACGGTGACGAGCGAAAAGACGAGCACGACGTTGCTGATCTTGGCAAGAAATTCCTTATCCTCGAAGTAATAGTAGTAGTAGATGATAAAGCAAAGGAGGAAGGTACATACGCAGAGCGTGATGATCTCCGTGACGTTTTCCACCATGAACGACGTCCAGCTGTGCGGATCGTTGATGACGATCATGAGGAAGATGACGATGAGCAGCACGATATAGCACGCCGCAAACACGAACGCGCTGCGTACCAGACGGGAATTTTTCACTTCTCCTGCGTTTTTCATCTCTTTTCTCCCCTTGCTTTCCGCTGTTCATCCCGCTCGTATGCGCGCACGATGCGCATGACCAGCGGGTGCCGCACGACGTCGCGCTCGGTAAGGGCGACGACCGCAATATCCTCCACCCCCCTGAGCACGTTCACGGCGTGTTTGAGCCCGCTCGACTTGCCGTCGGGGAGGTCGGTCTGCGTGAGATCGCCCGTGACGACCATCTTGCTGCCCTCGCCGAGGCGGGTGAGGAACATCTTCATCTGTTCGCGGGTGGCGTTCTGCGCCTCGTCGAGGATAACGAACGCGTTCGAGAGCGTTCTGCCGCGCATATACGCGAGCGGGGCGACTTCGATAACGCCCTTCTCCATGAGTTTGCCGTAGGTCTCCAGCCCGAACAGCTCCTGCAGAGCGTCGTACAGCGGACGGAGATAGGGATCGACCTTGGTTTGCAGATCCCCCGGCAGAAAGCCCAGCTTTTCGCCCGCCTCGACCGCGGGACGGGTGAGGATGATCTTCTCCACTTCCTTCGCCTTGTATGCGGCGACGGCGAGGGTGACGGCAAGGTACGTTTTGCCCGTACCCGCCGGCCCCGTTCCGAACGTGATGGTGTTGGAGCGGATCGCCTCCACATACTTCTGCTGTCCCACCGTCTTGCACTTGACGGGCTTGCCGCGCGAAGTGAAGGCGACGACGTCCTTCAAAACGCTGCCGATATCCTCCGCGGCGCCCTCGCGCGCGAGGGCGATACAGTACAGCAGGCTGCTCTTATCGATGGGTTCGCCCGCGTCCACGACGGAGAGGAGATTGCCGATGACCGCGCCGCCCGTCTCCGCCTCTTCCCCCATCAGCACGATCTTCGTGCCGTCGATGCGGGTCATGAGCGAGAGTTCCCGCGCGATGGTCGTTAAATTTTCATCCAGAACGCCGAGCACCCGCTGGAGCCTGTCCAGCGTGACCGCGTCCACCGTGACGATCTTTTCCGTATTCTCCTCCTCAGCCGAGATTGCGCGAGGCGACCGCGAGCGCACTGCCCGTAACGCGCCAGCCCCTCTCGGTCTTCTGCGTCTGTATATCGGCGATCTCGCCGTGATCGAGGTACGCCTGCGCGCGCGCAGACGCCTCGCTGCCTTCATATTCCCGATCGACGGGATAGCGCACCGCAACGCGCGCGATGACGGCAAGCTCCCCGCTCTGTTCCGCAACGATATCTCCCTTCCCGACCGCGTCGCCGACGCAGACGCGGGCGACGCCGCGGATGACGGTGAGCGATTCCACAACGCCGTCGGCGGGCGCAGTAAGCGCGCCGACGACGAGCGGGAGCGCCTCGTCCTCCACCTCCACGCGCACGGTGAGCACGCCGCCCTCGTGCGAAAGAGAGCAGAAACTCACCCGCGGAAGGGCAAGGATGCGCGCCGTGATGCCCGCCTTTTCCGCCGGGACGGGCGCCAGAAAGGATGCGCCGCTCTCGGAGAGCACGCTTAAAACTTCCGCGCGGTAATACGCGCCGCTGCCCACGACGTCGATCTTTAAGATCCTGCCCTGAAAGAATACGACCGCGCACACGAAGAGCACCGCGCCGACGGCAAGCCCCGCGTGTTTCATGAAGGCATGCACGACCCTTTCCCAACCGACAGGGCGGGATTTTTTTATATTATAACATGAACCTTGCAAAATTGCAAAAACTTTTTTGCCATGTTTCCCGTCCACACGGATACGGACGACATTTTTTTGGACGATGCGCGCCCCGAGCACGGGCACGCCCCCGCGCACGAGTTTTTCGGCGACGCGTTCCGCGCCAAGCCCCTCTATTTCAAATTCTCTGCCGAACACCCGCGTCCTCCCGCTCCAGCCGCTCCACGCGGACGATATCGCCCGCTATGACGATATCGCCTGCGTAATATTTCCCGATCGAGAGATCGTGTCCCTCCACGCACACGCCGCCCTCCCTGCCGCGGAGGACGACGCGCTCGCGCGAAAATTCCGCCAGCCGCCTGACGTTCTGAAAGTACCCTCCCTTCCCGTCCACGACCGCATATTGTATGCGGAATGCGCCCGCGGCATCCGCCCCGAGCGCTCCCGCGATCTCTCTGAGAAATTCCATACTGCTATTGTATGCAACTTGTGCGGTTTTTACGACCGTCCGCCGATGCCGCCGCGGGGTTCATGCGGGCGGGACGGCACAAAAGCCGACGGTCAAAACAAAAAACGGGCTTCCGCCCGTTTTTTGTTTTGCCTGTTTTTATGCCTGTTCGGAATCGGGAGCAATGATCGTTACTTCTTCCGAACCGTTGCCGCGTACGATCATACCGTCCGTGATCCCCGATGCCGCGCTGTAATCAAGCGTGGTCTCAAAAGGCTGTCCGTCGTTTACGCCTTCATGTTTGGTTGCATTTTCATACACGTAGATGGCAGGAACGCTTTCCGTTGTATTCTGAATAGTGATCGTTCCGGACAAATTGCATACGGCGTCCGCAAAGTATGTACTATTACGATTGCCGACGACTATCGCGGCGCAGGGGACACCGTTTCCGCTTTCCCAGTCTCCCGTAAGGAAACTTTCGTAGTCCGAAATTACCACTTCATCACCGCTCGTTCCCAGCGTACAATCTGTGATGTTTGCCGTGCCCGCACGCAGGATAATTCCCTGCGCTTCGCCGATAAAACTGCACTTGCTCGCATTCAGCGTTCCGTTCACGTTCAGCATGATCGCTGCGCCCAAAGCAGAAAATATGGAATTGCTCAGCTCCATGACAATGTTGTCATACAGATGACCCGTCTGATCCTGATTGAGCGACGCATTCGTGGAAATAGCGTATCCGCCCGTTTTAAGATCGGACGCGATCGTCGAATCGGAGACAACAATTTTTGCATTGGCTCCGGATGCCCAGATTGCCGTGCCGGTCGCCGTGTAATTTACAGAATCCAACGTAAGCATGGAATCGGCACCCAAAACAATATGAGAGGCAGCGCCCTCCATCCCAGAGGCTGCGATCGTTCCGTTCTTTATCGTCACATCCGAATTATTTGCGATATGGCTCGAACTCGCACTTGTAAGTTCAAGCGTATAATCATTTAAATCAAGCTCCAACTGGTAATCGTTGAAATTGAAGGACTGTAAGGAAAGATCCGTCTCTAACCTGATCTTGCCCACCTTCTCCTGCACCAAGCCTGCAAAAGTTTCCACGCTATCCGCAACGTATGTCGCTTCGGGATTCATTGCGCTGGGTACGATCACAGTCTTTTCCTGTTTATCGGTAAGGATGAAGGTGATCTCCGTATAGAAGT
>CALVWO010000004.1 GCA_944367465.1 uncultured Clostridia bacterium | reverse complement strand
TATTCGGTCTGTTCTTCCTCGGCAAGTCTGCCGCGTCCTTCGTTCAGGCGAAGGGCATGGTCGCTTTCTGCGAGGAGGGACTGTACTGGAAGGAGGGCGGGCGCGCCATCGACGAGCGCATCTTCCTCAAATGGGAGGAGATCGAGCGCGTATCCTTTCAGGAGGCGCAGGGCAAACGCTATCTGAAGATCGCCTGCGCGTACGGGAACTATCACTTGCCCGACGTCGCGGGGGTATACGAATATATTTCCGATTTCAAACCCGAGAAGGTGTGAGATGCGCGAACTCGTCATACACGGCGTGTATCGCCATTTCAAGGGAAAATATTACTATGTAGAGGACGTGGCGACGGACAGCGAAACGGGCGCGGAGCTCGTTGTGTACCGTGCGCTGTACGGCGGGCGCAGGCTGTATGCGCGCCCGCTGGAAATGTTCCTGTCGGAAGTGGACGGCGAAAAATACCCGTCCGCCGCGCAGAAATACCGCTTCGAGGAAGTCGGGGCGGAGGAATAGGAGGTCGGCGCGCGAAATGCTCTGCGAAAACTGCGGGAAAAACCCCGCGCAGAAGTTCATACGCAAGGTCAACGGGAAGGAGGTCACCGTAGAGCTCTGTCCCGCCTGCTACCGCGCGCTCTATCCCGAAAAGGAGAAGGATTTTTTCACGGCGTTCCTCGGTAGCGGCGGCGCGCCCGCCGCAAAAACCTGCCCCGCCTGCGGCACCACCATGGCGGAATTCCGCCGTACGGGGCTGTTGGGCTGCGCGTACTGTTATTCCGCGTTCCGCGAGGAACTCATTCAGACGGTGCGCAGCATGCACAACATGCAGGGGGAGGTGCGCCACGCGGGCAAACATCCCGAGGCGTCTGCGGAGGATAAGTACGATCTCGCGCGCGACTACGCCGCCCGCAGGGAGGCGCTCATCGAACGCCTCGAGGCGGCGATGCGCACCGGCGATTACGCCGCGGCGAAAAAGCTGCAGAGCGAACTCAAAATGCTCAATTCCAAAACGGCGCGGGAGGACGGCTGATGGCGCAGATCAATTCGTTCGAGAGCGTCGCCGTCTCCACCCGCATACGGCTGGCGCGCAATTTTAAGGATTATCCCTTTCCCGGGCGGCTTCTCCGGGATAAGCATGCGGAGGAACAGGCGCACGAGATCGTCCGTCTCATCGCCGCCGAACTTGCCGAGATCGAAGATTTTTCGCTCTACGAGATGCGCAGCATCTCCGATGAACGCGCGGCGTTTCTGATGGAGCGCTACCTCATCTCGCGCGATCTTGTGCGCAACCGCGCCATTTCCGCGGCGCTCGTCTCGCGCGACGAGAGCATCTCCGTCATGCTCAACGAGGAAGATCACGTCCGCGAACAGTATTTCACCAAGGGGTTCGAACTCAAAAAGGCGTACGAGCGTATCGCGGGCATCGACGACGTCATCTCCGAGTCCATTCCCTTCGCCTTCGACGATACCTTCGGGTATCTGACCGCCTGCCCGACCAACCTCGGCACGGGGCTGCGCGCGTCCGTCATGCTCTTTCTGCCCGCCATCTCGCGGCGGGGGCTCATGCGCACCGTCATGCCGCAGCTCACCCGCCTCGGGCTCACCGTGCGCGGCGCGTTCGGCGAGGGCAGCGGATCGGAAGGCGATCTCTTCCAGGTGAGCAACGAGGTCACGCTCGGCGTGAGCGAGGAAGATATCCTCTACGTCGTCGAGTCGTCCGTGGGGTACGTTGTGGAGCTGGAACTTCTGGAACGCGCCCGCATGAAGGCGGAGGAGGGCATCGCGCTCAAAGACCGCGTCCGCCGCGCCTACGGGGCGCTCACCAACTGCTGCATTCTGGAGGAGCGCGAATTCATGCGCCGCGTGGCAGATCTCAAACTCGGCATCGCACTCGGATACTTCTCCGCGGGCGGCGAGGGCGAGGAGCGCATGCGCGAGCTGGACGATCTCGCCATGTCCATGCGCCCCGCCAACATCAACCGCCTCAACGGCGCCCCGCTGGATGCGCGCGCGCAGGATATCTATCGCGCGGAATATACGGGCAACGTGCTGCGCGGCATGCAGCTCGAACTGTAACGGGAGGATCGTTTTGGATACTTCATATTTTTCCGACCATCTCCGTCAGGCGGTCGCGCTGGCGGAAGAGGCGGCAAAACACTATAAAACAAACTATATCGGCAGCGAGCACATCCTCATGGCGATGCTGTGCGTGACCGACAGCACGGCGAGCCGCCTGCTCGTCGGCGCGGGCGTGGATATCAATAAGTTCCGCACCACCTTCAAGCGCAACCTGCAGCACGATTCCCCCGTACAAGGCTTTACGCCGCGCACCAAAAAGATCTTCGGTCTCGCGCGGGAATATTCGCTGCAATCGGAAGAGGCCAACGCCATCACGGGGACGGAGCACGTTCTGCTCGCCATCCTGACGATGGACGACTGCCTTGCCGTGTGGATCCTGCGCTCGCTGGGGGCGGACATCAATGCGATCACGCGCCGAACAGAGCGCTTTATCGCGCCCGCAGATGCCGAAGAGGAGGATGAGGCGGAGCCCCCCGCGGCAGAAAGAGAGGATTACGAGCGCCGCCGCAGGGAACTCATGCGGCGCATCGCCTCCTCCAATCAGGAAAAGCCTGCCTCTTCGGGCGAGCTCGACGAGACGCTGCTCGCCTACGGGATCGATCTCACGCAGCGCGCCCGCGAGGGCAAGCTCGACCCCGTCATCGGGCGCAGGAAGGAGATCGAAAAGGTCGTGCAGATCCTCTCCCGCCGCACCAAGAACAATCCCGTGCTCATCGGCGAGCCGGGCGTGGGCAAGAGCGCCGTCGTCGAGGGGCTCGCACAGGCGATCGTCTCAGGCAGGGTGCCGGAACTTCTGCGCGGGAAGATCGTGTTCTCGCTCGACCTTACGGGGCTCGTGGCGGGCGCGCGTTACCGCGGCGATTTCGAGGAACGCCTCAAATCGGTGGTGGACGCCATTCAGAAGAACAGCAACATCATCCTCTTTATCGATGAGATCCACATGATCGTGGGGGCGGGCGGCTCGTCCGACAGCAACATGGACGCCTCCAATATCTTAAAGCCCATGCTTGCGCGCGGCCAGCTCCAGACGGTGGGCGCGACCACGCTCGAGGAGTACCGCAAGTACATCGAAAAGGACGCGGCGCTCGAACGCCGCTTTACGCCCGTCATCGTCGATCAGCCCAGCGTGGCGGATACCATCACCATCCTGCACGGCGTCAAAGATAAGTATGAGGCGCATCACAACGTCGTCATCACCGACGAGGCGATCGAGGCGGCGGCACAGCTTTCCGACCGCTATATCACCGACCGTTTCCTGCCCGATAAGGCGATCGACCTCATCGACGAGGCGGCGTCCCGCGCGCGGCTCAATTCCTACAACGGACCCGAAGAGGTGCGCGAGCTGGAAGATAAGCTCGTGCGGCTCAAGGCGGACAGGGAAAAGGCGCACAAGTGGCAGGATCCCGAGCGGGTACGCGCGCTCAGCGGCGAGATCGAAGTGCTCTCGGTTCAGATCGAGGCGCGCCGCCGGGCGTGGGCGCGCGGGCGCGACGTCACGCACCTCGCCATCGGGAGGGACGACATCGCGGAGATCGTCTCCGGCTGGACGGGCGTGCCCGTCGTCAAGCTCACCGAAAAGGAGAGCGACCGCCTCATGCACCTCGAAGAGGAGCTCCACCGCCGCATCGTGGGGCAGGACGAGGCGGTCACCGCCGTCGCCAAGGCGATCCGCCGTGCGCGCGCGGGGCTCAAAGACGCCGGCAAACCCATCGGCTCCTTCATCTTCGTCGGCCCCACGGGCGTGGGCAAGACCGACCTTTCCAAGGCGCTTGCGGAGAGCATGTTCGGCGACGAGCGGCTCCTCGTCCGCCTCGATATGTCGGAATACATGGAAAAGGCGTCCGTCTCCAAACTCATCGGCGCGCCGCCCGGATACGTCGGCTACGAGGAGAGCGGCGGGCAGCTCACCGACCGCATACGCACCAAGCCCTATTCCGTGGTGCTCTTCGACGAGATCGAGAAGGCGCATCCCGACGTGTTCAATATCCTCCTGCAGATCCTTGACGACGGCCGTCTGACCGACAGCCGCGGCAGAGAGGTCTCCTTCAAAAACACCGTCATTATCCTCACGAGCAACGTGGGCGCGCACGAAGTCAAAGACGCCGCGCCGCTCGGGTTCCGTTCCGCGGACGAGGCGCAGGCATACGAGGATATGAAGAGCCGCATCGAGGAGGCGCTCAAACGGCAGTTCAAGCCGGAGTTTCTCAACAGGCTGGACGACATCATCATTTTCCACAAACTTTCGCGCGAGGACGCGGCGCACATCTGCGAGAAGATCGTGGAGTCGCTCGCAAAGCGGCTGAAAGCCAAGGAGATCACCCTCAAAGTGAGCGCGCGGGCGATGAGCCTGCTGGTGGAGGAGGGGTACAGCGAGGAGTTCGGCGCCCGTCCCTTAAAGCGTGCGGTGCGCCGCCGCATCGAAGACCCGCTCTCCGAAGAGGTGCTCCGCGGCCGCGTATCGGCGGGCAAGACCGTCATCGTGGACGAAGAGGACGGAAAATTTGTTTTCAGCGAAGAATAAACGGGAAAAGCGGACGGCGTTGCGCCGTCCGCTTTTGCGTCAGGAAAGGAAAGAAATGAGCGCGGGTACGAATTTTGTGCTGTTCACAATGTAGCTCTCGTGTGTTTCGCCTGCAAAGATCTTCAGTGTGCCGCATGGCAGCGCGCGGGCGATCCGAAGGGTGTGGCGCTCGCGCACGAGGTCGTGCTCTCCCGCCGTCACGAGCACGGGAACGCGGATCTTTTTCAGATCCCGCAGAGAGATATGCGGTTCCGTGAGCATGAGTTTTGTGAGCGGATCCTGCGTTTTGCGGTATCCGCGGCGGCTGTCCTTCAAAAAGGCGCGTGTAAGCCCGCCCGGGCGGAGGTTCGCGCCGCTCACCGCGATGCGCGAAGGGAGGTCGGGGTGGCGGAGCGCGAGCAGGAGCGCCGTGATCCCGCCGTCGCTGAATCCGTACACGGCGGGCTTTTCAAGCGCAAGCGCCCCAATGAACGCCGCCATGTCCTCCGCCATGTCCGTATAGTGAAAAACGCCTGCGGGTGCGCTTTTTCCGTGTCCGCGCGTGTCCGTGGCGTACACCGTGAAACGTTCTGCGAGCAAGGGGATCGCTTCGGAGAAAATCCCGTGCGATTCGCCGTTGCCGTGCAGGAGGATGAGGGGCTCTCCCGCGCCCGTTTTTTCGTACCAGATCGTCGTGCCGTTCACGTTTATTTCCATGGGGAAAGTATAGCACGGCTTTTGCAGAAAGTCAATGGGGGGAATTTTCGCGGGAGGCGTTCGTTTTGTTTGATAAACGGGCATAAATATGGTATAATTTCCAGCGGAAAAGAAAACGAAGAAAACGGAGAGCTTCATGTTACAGGTCACGGGAGTCAGTCTGCAGTACGGCAGCAAAAAACTGTTCGAAGATGTCAACTTAAAATTTACGAAGGGCAACTGCTACGGCATCATCGGCGCGAACGGCGCGGGCAAGTCCACCTTTCTGAAGGTGCTTTCGGGCGAGATCGAGCCGAACAAAGGCGAGGTCTCTCTCGATAAGAACGAGCGCATGTCGGTGCTCGCGCAGGATCAGAACAAGTACGACGCCGAAACGGTGCTGCGCACCGTCATGCTCGGGCATAAGCGGCTGGTGCAGATCATGGACGAGAAGGACGCGCTCTACGCGCATACCGACTTCACCGAGGAGGACGGCGTGCGCGCCTCCGAACTCGAGGCGGAGTTCGCCGAACTCGGCGGCTGGGAGGCGGAAAGCGAGGCGGAGACGCTCCTGAACGAGCTCGATATCCCCTCCGAATATCATCAGATGCGCATGGGCGATCTCGACGCCAAGCAGAAGGTGCGCGTGCTCCTCGCGCAGGCGCTCTTCGGCAATCCCGACGTGCTCCTTCTGGACGAGCCCACCAACCACCTCGACTTGAAGACGGTGCGCTGGCTGGAAAATTATCTGCTCGATTTTGAGAACACCATCATCATCGTCTCGCACAACCGCCACTTCCTCAACAAGGTCTGCACGCATATCTGCGACGTAGACTTCGGCAAGATCAATCTCTTCCTCGGCAACTACGACTTCTGGTACCAGACGTCGCAGCTCCTTGCCCGTCAGCAGCGCGACGCCAACAAGAAGGCGGAGCAGCGCGCCGCCGAGCTCAAAGAGTTCATCGCGCGCTTTGCGGCGAACGCGAGCAAATCCCGCCAGGCGACTTCGCGGAAAAAGGAGCTCGAAAAACTCACCATCTCCGACTTCAAGCCCTCGCTGCGCAAGTATCCCTTCATCGATTTCAAATTCGAGCGCGAGATCGGCAACGATATCCTCGCCGTGGAGGGGCTGACGAAGGAGGGGTATTTCGAAAACGTCTCGTTCACCGTGCAGAAGGGGGATAAGATCGGCATCCTCTGCGATAAATCCACTTCCGTCACCATGTTGTACGATATTCTCATGGGCAAGGCGGAGCCCGACGCGGGCACGGTCAAGTGGGGCAAGACCATCTCCGCCTCCTACTTCCCGCAGAATAACGACGAATATTTTGCAGGGTGCTCCCTCACGCTCGTTCAGTGGCTCTCGCAGTTCTCAAAGGATCATTACGAGGAGTACCTGCGCGGCTGGCTGGGGCGCATGCTCTTCTCGGGCGAAGAGGCGCTCAAAGAGGCGAAGGTGCTCTCGGGCGGCGAGAAGGTGCGCTGCATGCTCGCCAAAATGATGCTCGAAGGCGGGAACTTCCTCATCTTCGACGAACCCACCAACCATCTCGACCTTGAATCCATCACCTCGCTCAACAACGGGCTCACCGCGTTCAAGGGCTGCATGCTGCTCACCTCGCACGACCAGGAGCTCATGAACACCGTCTGCAACCGCATCATCGTGCTCGACGGTACCAAGACGTACGATAAGAACGTCACCTTCGACGAATACGTCGAGAGCATGAACGTATAACGCCGTACCGCGTCCGCCCCCTCGGGAATCCCCGAGGGGGCTTTTTGCGTGGAAATTCCAGGGCGGGCGCAGCCCCGCGGGGCGTGCGGACGCGCTCCGTCCGCCCGCCCCGCGGGGCTGCGGAAAATAACGGGAAAATTCGAGCCGGGCGGGTCTTTTCCGCGGCGAAATGTGTCGAAATCTGTCGCTTCGACATTTTTGAACAAAATTATATGAATTTCGTAAATAATTCTTTGAATTTTGTACAAAAATGACTTTACAAAACCGAAAATGTGTTTTATAATGCGCTTACAATTGTGTTCGGAGGGAATATAGCATGAAAAAGGTTCTCATTCTGGAGAGCAACGAGACGTTTGCGGCAGAGCTTGCGGCGCATTTCGGGAAGGCGGGGTACGACGTATGCGGGGTCACGGGAGACGGCGGCGAAGGGCTCGCGCTCCTCGAAAAGTGTTCGCCCGCGGTGGTGGTCACGAGCCTGCTCCTGACCACGCTCGACGGATTCACCGTCATGGAGCGCGCCAGAAAATCGGGGAGCAAGGCGGATTTTATCGTGCTCGGCAACTTTACGGACGATAAGATCATCAACCGCGCCATCGCGCTGGGCGCGCGGTATTACCTTGTAAAGCCCGTCTCCGCGGCGATCGTGGAGGAGCGCGTCGCGGAGGTCTCGGAGGAGGCGCCCGCGCCCGTGCGCGACAAGCTCGAGCGCAAGCGTGCGGGATCTCTCGACGAGCGCATCAGTAATATATTCATCTCCATCGGGATCCCGCCGCACATCAAGGGATACAACTATCTCAGGGAGGGGATCAAAATGGCGGTCGCCGATCCTCACATCATGGGCAACGTCACGAAGGGGCTCTATCCCGTCATCGCCGAAAAGTTTTCCACGTCCGCCAGCAAGGTAGAGCGCGCCATCCGTCACGCCATCGAGGTCGCCTGGAACCGCGGGCGCATCGACGCGGTGAACGCCATCTTCGGCGCACGCGTCTACATCGGAACGGAAAAGCCCACGAACAGCGAGTTCATCGCGCTCGTCGCGGATAAGCTCATCCTCGAGAACATGGTGTGACGGAACTGAAAAAGGGGACGCGCCCGCCCCGCCGCTCTGTGCGGCGGGGCGGGCGTTTTGTGTGCCGCCCCCAGACATGGTGGGCAGATTTTTCGCCGGGGCGGGCATGGCAGCCCCGTTTTTGCGGGAACGCGGTGTTTTCCGCGGCGCACCGCTGTACAAAAAAATGCAAAAATCCTCCCCAATATCGTTGAAAAATCCGTGCGAAGATGTTATACTATATAATGAGTTTGTATCCTGAATAAAAAAGATTTTGAGAGCGCTCCCCGTAGGGGAGCGATACGGAGGCTGTTTTGAACGGAGTCGGGCGCGGAGACAACAAGGAAAACAAGGGAAAGAACGCCCTTTTCACACGCGAAACGGTGGGGATGACCCTGCTGCTGTTCAGCGTGATCATCTTTTTCATCGCGGTCACGGGGCGGTATGTGTTCGGCGACATCGGCGTGGCGATCACGTCCTTTTTCGTGGGATTCTGCGGGTTTTTCGTCTATCCGCTCCTCATCCTCTGCATCTATGCGTCCGTTGCGCTCATCTCCGGGAAACGGTATTTCCCCGCCGCATGGGTGGTCAAATGCGTCCTTCTGCTCGTCGCGGTGTTTTTCATCGTGCATACCGCAACGGCGGAACGCTTTTTCGGGAACGGGTACGGGAGCTATCTCGGCGGCTGCTGGTCGGCGGCGTCCGAGAGCGCGCTGAACGGCACGGGCGGGGGCGTCCTGTTCGGGCTCGTCGCCTATCCCGTCCGCGCGCTTCTCTCCGCGGCGGGAGCCTATGTTCTGTTCGCCATCCTGCTCGCAGCCGTGCTCTTCTGGATCGCCATGGGCACGCCGCTCAGAAGGGTGGTCTTCCGTTCCGCGCCGCGCAAGCGCGCAGAGGATAAGACGCCCGCGGAAAATGCGCCCGTCCCTTACGACGATATCCCCGCGCCCGCCCGTACGGCGGCGCTTTCCGAGGAGGGGCGCCCCGCCTACGGCGCGCCCGCCGCGCCCGTGTATGCGCAGAACGTGCAGGCGCCGGGCGCTTATGCGCGCAATGCCGCGCCCGCTCAGCCGGCAAACGCCCCGGCGGCGCAGCAGCCCGTCTACCGCACGGCGCCCTCGCCCTATACGCAGCCTGCGCAGGCGTATCGTCAGCCCGTCCGCACGGAGTCGCCCAAGGCGGGCGAGCCGCCGCAGAGCAGCCGCGATATCCTCTTCAGGAGCGATCCCGCGAGCAGCTATAAGAACAATCTTATTTTCGACCGCGATTCGCGTTTCAACACCTATCCGCGCCGTTCGAGCGTGACGCCCGTGCAGGACGAGCCTTCTCAGACCGCACAGACCGCGCAGCCCGCGCAGGACGTTTCCCGCGCGTCCGGACAGCCGCCGCGCTATTCCGAGGCGTACACCGCGCGCGCCGAGGAGTCGCGTCCCGCCATGCCGCGCCGCGTCACCGTCGAGCGTCCCGCGGAACCCGCCGAGGACGACTTCAACTATCCGCAGTCGCCTTCCTACCGCGCGCCCGCGCAGTCCGCGGCGGAAAAGCACGATTACTATTCCAACGACGTACCGTATGCCGACGAGCTGGACGATTATGAAGAGACGTTCAGCTCCGAGCCCAACGTCAACGATTACGAGGCGCCCGCCGCAGCGGCGGAAGCGCCCGCGGAGCCCGAAGAGGAACCTGCGCGCCCCACGTACGAGGCGCCCGCGGAGCTCGATACGCCCGTGCGCCCGAGCTACCGCGCGGAGCCTGCGCGCCCCGCTTATGAGGAGCCCCGCACGCCCGTCCGTCCCGTCTACGGCGAGGAGAGCGCCGTCCGCCGCGAAGAGCCCGAAGAGGAGCCCGCGGAACCCGTCGAGGACGTCCCCGCGCCCGAGGATCTCCCGCCCATGACGCGCGAGGAGTTCCGCAGCGTGTTCTCCCGTCCGGTGGAGGAGCGCATCCGCATCTCCGATACGCCCGCCCCGCGCGATATTCCCGACGTTCCGCCCGCGCGCGATCGTTTTGTCCCGCCCGCGGAGGAACCTGCGGAAGAGCCGCCCGCAGAGGGACCGCCCGCACGCAGCCGCGTGTACGACGCGCCCGCCATGCGTTCGGCGGCGGATCTGCTCGACGATGACGACGACGCGGAGATGGACGATGCGAACTATCTCGAAGACGACGGCGCATCCGCGCTGCCCGCGCGCAGCCCGCGCGACGACGGCCGTGCGCTCGCCGAACGGACGGAGCGCGCGCCTGCGGAACGCGCGTCCCGCGTTCCCGCAACGCCCGCCGCGAACGAGAGCGAACCTGCGCCCGCACCCAAAAAACACGTCTATAAGGCGTATGTGCGTCCCAGCCTCGAGAGCCTCGTCACCTATCAGGAAAAGCCGAGCGTCTCGCAGGAGGAGATCGATCAGAACTCCGCCATCATCGTCGAAACGCTGAGCGCCTTCCGTGTGGACGCAGAGGTCGTCAAGGTGACCGTCGGTTCCGCCGTCACCCGTTACGATATCGATATCCCTCGCAACGTCACGGTAAACACCGTCATCAAGCGCGACACGGAGATCGCAATGCGTCTGCACGCGCGCGACGGCGTGAATATCTATTCCAACTCCGAGGCGGGCGCCGTCTCCATCGAAGTCCCCAACTCCCGCCGCGCGACGGTGGGGCTCAAGTCGGTCATGCAGGCGGACGAGTACGTCAACGCCAAACCGAATTCTCTCATGTTCGCCATGGGCAAGGACGTCGAGGGGCGCAACGTATGCGGCAACATCGTCAAGATGAAGCATCTGCTCGTCGCGGGCGCCACGGGCTCCGGTAAGTCGGTCTGCCTCAACTCCATGCTCATCAGCCTCATCTGCCGCTATTCGCCCGAAGAGCTCCGCCTCATCCTCATCGATCCCAAGAAGGTGGAGTTCGCCGTGTTCGACGGCCTGCCGCACCTCATGATCAACGAGATCATTTCCGACGCGCAGAAGGCGATCTCCGCCCTCAACTGGGCGCTCAAGGAGCAGGAGCGCCGCTATACGCTCTTCCAGAATAAGACGCGCAGCGGCATCAACGTACACAACATCGACGAATATAACCGTTCGCTCACCGAGGACGAGGAGAAACTCCCCAAGATCGTCATCGTCGTGGACGAGCTCGCAGACCTCATGTCGGTCGCCAAGAAGGAGATCGAAGAGCGCATCCAGCGCCTTTCGCAGAAGGCGCGCGCCGCGGGCATGCACCTCGTCATCGCCACGCAGCGCCCCTCCGTCGACGTCATCACGGGCGTCATCAAGGGCAACCTGCCCACCCGTCTTGCATTCCGCGTCATCCAGGAAGTCGACTCGCGCACCATTCTCGATGAATCGGGCGCGCAGAAGCTCCTCGGCAACGGCGATATGCTCTACCGCACCGAGGGCATGTTCGACTGCGTCCGCGTGCAGGGCGCGTTCGTCGGCTCTGACGAAGTGCAGAAGATCATTGAAGATATCAAGGCGCACAATGAGGCGTATTTCGACGAAAACGTCGCCGACTTCATCAACCGCGAAGAGAGCGGCAGCGCGGGCGGCGGGGGAGAGGACGCGGACGACAGCTCCGTCGATCCGCAGTACATCAAGGCGCTCGCCATCGTCGTCAAGCTCGGGCAGGCGTCCATCTCGCTCATTCAGCGCAAATGCTCGGTCGGCTACAACCACGCGGGCAAGATCATCGAATGGATGGAGCTCATGGGCTACATCTCGGCGTTCGACGGCAAGGCGAAGGCGCGCACGGTGCTCCTTTCCAAGGAAGATTTTGAGGCAAAATACGGAGATCTGGACTGATGAAAAAAACGTTCGGCATGATCAGCCTCGGATGCGATAAGAACCGCGTGGACGGCGAGCGCATCCTCGGGGAGATCAGGCGCCACGGCTGCGAGATCACGGACGACATCGAAAAGGCGCAGGTGCTCGTCGTGAACACCTGCGCCTTTCTGAACGCCTCCCGCAAAGAGGCGATCGACGCCGTGATCGAGGGCAACGCCCACCGCGGCGGCGTGCTGGAAAAGATCGTCGTCACCGGCTGCCTGCCCGAAAAATATATCGCGGAACTCTTTCCCGCTCTCACGGAGGGGGACGTCTTTCTGGGCGTCTCCGATTGCTCCGAGCTCTTTCCCGCGCTCGAACGCGCCTATGCGGGCGAACGCGTCAACGCCGTGCATACGGGCAGGGAGGGGAGCGACCGCGTGATCACCACGCCGCCCCATCTCAAATACCTGAAGATCGCGGACGGCTGTTTCAACCACTGCACTTACTGCCTTATCCCCAGGATCAGGGGAAAGTACCGTTCCTATCCCATGGAGGAGCTCGTCGCCGAAGCGAAGAGCCTCGGCGAGACGCAGGAACTTGTGCTCGTCGCGCAGGATACCACCCGCTACGGCGAGGATACGGGCGAAAATAAATTTGTCGAACTTCTGAAAAAAATTTCTGAACTGGACAATATATGTCATATTCGTCTGTTATACTGTTATCCGGAAGTGGTCACGGACGCACTCATCGCCGAAGTGCGCGATAATCCGAAGATCCTGAAATATCTCGATATCCCGCTCCAGCACAGCGAGGATCGCATCCTCAAACTCATGGGGCGGCGGGGGAGCCGCGCGGAGTATCTGGCGCTCCTGCAAAAACTGCGGAAGGAGATCCCGGGCATCGCCGTGCGCACCACCTTCATCGCGGGATTCCCCACGGAGACGGAGGAGGAACACGAGGCGCTCAAAGCCTTCCTCGAAGAGGCGAAGTTCGAAAACTGCGGATTTTTCGCCTACTCGCGCGAACCGGATACGCCCGCCTATCGGCTCAAAGGGCAGGTGCCCGCCCGTGTGAAGGAACGGCGGGTGCGCGCGCTCTACCGCATGCAGCAGGCGATCTCCGCCGCGCGCCTGCGGGAGTATGCCGGCAAACGCATCCGCGTGCTCTGCGACGGCATCGATTACGAAAGATCGTGTTTCGTCGGCAGGGCGCCCTTCCAGGCATACGAGATCGACGGCTGCGTCTATTTCACCGCTCCGCGCGCGGAGACGGGAAAAGTGTACGAGGTGGATATCGAAAGGGCGGACGCCTACGATTTATACGGAACAGTCAAGGAGAATACACTATGAATTTACCCAACAAGATCACGCTCACGCGCATTTTCATGATCCCCGTGTTCGTCCTCTTCTTCTATCTGGACGTGATGAACGGGTGGAATTACCTCGTTGCGGCGGTCGTGTTCGTGCTCGCCGCCTCGACGGACGCGCTCGACGGGCACATCGCCCGTTCCCGCGGGCTCGTCACCAACCTCGGGAAGTTTCTCGATCCCATTGCCGATAAGGTGCTCGTTTCCACCGCGCTCATCCTTCTCCTCACGCGCGGCGGCGTGTTCGAGATCAGCTTTTTCTCGGGCTGGGGGCTCATCGTCGCGGGCATCTGCGTCGCGGTCATCCTCGCGCGCGAACTCATCGTCAGCGGGTTCCGCATGATCGCCGCAGGGCGCGGCATCGTGCTCGCGGCAGATAAGCTGGGCAAGCTCAAAACGGTGTTCCAGGACGCCTCCATCGCGCTCATCCTCGCGGGCATGGCGTTCATCGGGTATGAGGCGGGCGTCGTCATTGCCGCCGTCGGGATCTTCTGCTTCTATATCTGCACGGTGCTCACCGTCGTTTCGGGCGTCAATTACGTCGTGAGAAATAAGCAGGTGCTCTCGGAGGAGGCGCAGGCGTGAAATACGCGGGCATCGTGCTTCGCAACAACAGGAATATTCTTGCCTCCGTCGATTATGCGCCCGTGCTCGACGCGCTGCTCGCGGGCGGCGTGTTCCTCGACGAGGTCGTCCTGCTCCCGTACGACGCGCCGAGCAAAGTTTCGGCGGCGCTCCTGCGCCTTTCCACCGAGTGCGACGGCGTGTTCCTCGTCTGCGCGCGGGTGCTCATGCCCTCCGCGCGGGAGGCGGTGTCCGTCGCCGCGGAACAGGAGTTTGCCGAGGAATATGTGCTGGATACGGAGGACTGCCTCTTTGCGGTGCTCCCCGAGGGCGCGCGCGGAGCGGACGCCGTCAGAACGGAGGTCGTGCCCCGCGTCGATAAGCGCCGCCGCCGCACCTATGCGCGCGTCGTGCTCCGCGCCGTCTCCGCCCCGCAGGAAAAGCTCCGCGCCATCCTCAAGGAGGCGGACGCTGCCGGGCAGGGCAGGCTCTCGGTACACGCGACCGAGGAGTACGGCTGTACGCGCGTGGAGGTGCTGTACGATCAGGAGACGCCCAAAATGATCGCCGACGAAGTCGTGCGCATCCTCGCGGACGGGCTCAAAGAGTATGTGTATGCGATGGAGGACGTCCCGCTCGCGGAACGGTTCGTCTCGGCGCTCAAACTGCACAAACTGCACGTCTCCACCGCCGAATCGTTTACGGCGGGCGGCGTGGGGCGGGAGATCGTCCGCGTGCCGGGGGCGAGCGCCGTCTTTTACGAGGGCATCAACGCATACGACAACAAGGCGAAGCACGAGCGCCTCGGCGTGAGCGATTTCACGCTCATGGATAAGGGCGCCGTGTCCGACCAGACCGCCTACGAGATGGCGGCGGGGCTGCTGAAACAGGGACACTGCGACGTTGCCATCGCCACCACGGGCATCGCGGGGCCGGACGCGGACGGCACGAACAAGCCCGTCGGGCTGTGTTACATTGCCGTCGGCACGCGCGAGAAGGTGCGCGTGTTCCGGTTCCAGCTCTCGGGCGACCGCGAGACGGTCACGCGGACGGCGATCAATCTCGCGCTCTTTCTCGCCTATAAAGAAATTTCGTAAAAAATCAAGGAGACATATCAGATGAACGAAGAAAAACTCAAGGCGCTGAATGCGGTGCTCGCGCAGATCGAGAAGTCCTACGGCAAGGGCGCGATCATGAAGCTGGGGAGCAATGCGGGCAATACCGATATCGAGGTCATTCCCACGGGGTGCCTCTCGCTCGATCTGGCGCTGGGCGTCGGCGGGCTTCCCCGCGGCAGGATGGTGGAGATCTACGGCCCCGAATCGTCGGGCAAAACGACGGTCGCCCTGCACGCCGTGGCGCAGGCGCAGAAGATGGGCGGCGTCGCCGCGTTTGTCGACGCAGAGCACGCGCTCGATCCCGTGTACGCCAAAAAGCTGGGCGTCGATCTCGACGAGCTCTACGTCTCCCAGCCCGATACGGGCGAACAGGCGCTGGATATCGTCGATGCGCTCGTCCGTTCCTCGGCGGTGGATATCATCGTCGTGGACTCCGTCGCCGCGCTCACGCCCAAGGCGGAGATTGAGGGCGATATGGGCGATTCGCACGTCGGCCTTCAGGCGCGCCTCATGAGCCAGGCGCTGCGCAAGCTCACTGCCATCGTCAACAAGAGCAAAACGTGCGTCGTCTTCATCAACCAGCTCCGCGAGAAGGTGGGCGTCATGTTCGGCAATCCCGAGGTCACTCCGGGCGGCAAGGCGCTCAAGTTCTATGCCTCCATCCGCATCGACGTCAGAAAGACGGATATCCTCAAGGATACCGACGGCGCGGCGGGCAACCGCACGCGTGCAAAAGTCGTAAAGAACAAGCTCGCGCCTCCCTTCCGTCAGGCAGAGTTCGATATCATGTACGGCGAGGGCGTCTCGCAGGAGGGGTGCATCATCGATCTCGGCGTGCAGTACGACGTCATCAAAAAGAGCGGCGCGTGGTACAGCTACAACGATAACAAAGTCGCGAACGGGCGCGAGCGCATGCGCCAGTTCCTCAAAGATAATCCCGAACTCTCCAAGGAGATCGAGGAGAAGATCCGCGCCGCGGCTAAGGGCGCGCCCGTCGACGCGGTCGCGGGCGAAGAGACGAACGCATGAAGTACGGTTTTTTGCGGGCGGCGGCGGTGAGCCCCGCCCTGAAGGTCGCCGATCCCGCCTATAACGCCGCGCGCATCGCCGAGGCGATCGCGGCGCACGCGCAGAAGGGTACGGAGCTGCTGGTGTTCCCCGAGCTCTCTCTTTCGGGCTACACCTGCGGCGATCTGTTTTTGCAGAAACAGCTCACCGACGGCTGCGTTGCGGGGCTCCTTGCCGTCGCCGCGGCGACGGAAGGGAAAAAGATGCTCGTGTTTGTGGGGCTTCCCGTCGTATCCGGCGGAAAGCTCTATAACTGCGCGGCGGCGGTCTCCGGCGGCAAGGTGCTGGGCATCGTTCCCAAAACGCATCTGCCCAACTATGCCGAATTCTACGAACAGCGGCACTTCGCGCCCGCGCCGAAGGGACATCGTCTGCTGAAACTCGCGGAGAACGTGACCGTGGATTTTTCGACGGATATCCTGTTCTGCGACGCCGCGCATCCCGAAGTGTGCGTTGCCTGCGAGATCTGCGAGGATCTTTGGGTGAGCGACGCGCCCTCTGCCCGCCACGCCGCGGCAGGGGCAACGGTCATCGTCAATCTTTCCGCGAGCAACGAGACCATCGGCAAGCGCGAATACCGCAAAACGCTCGTCTCGGCGCAATCGGGCAGGTGCGCCTGCGCCTATGTGTACGCCGACGCGGGCATGGGGGAGAGCAGTTCCGATCTCATCTTTGCGGGCAACCATCTCATCTATGAAAACGGCGCGCTCCTCGGGGAGGCGGAGCCCTTCTCGGGCGGCGAGGTCTGCGCCGATCTCGACGCGGAATATCTTCTGAACGAGCGCAGGCGCATGAACACGGTGCGCTCTCTTGCGGACGGGGAAGGGGACGGATATCTGCGCGAAAGCGTCGATATCATGAGCGACGCCGAGCCGACGCTGTGCGCCCTGTCGTCCGCGCCCTTCGTCCCGGCGGAGGAGGGCGAACGCGGGGAGCGCGCCCAGCTCATCCTCGGAATGCAGGCGCAGGCGCTGGCAAGGCGGCTCGCGCACACGAACGCGAAAACGGCGGTCATCGGCATCTCGGGCGGGCTGGATTCCACGCTCGCGCTGCTCGCCGCGGTGCGCGCCTTCGATCTGCTCAAAAAGGATCGCAAGAACATTTTTGCCTATACCATGCCCGGGTTCGGCACCACGGGAAAGACGAAGGGCAACTCGCTCGCGCTCATGGAGGCGATGGGGGTGACCGCCCGCACGGTACCCATCTCTGCGGCGGTGCTGAAACACTTCGAAGATATCGGGCACGATCCGAAGGTGCTCAACGCGGCATACGAAAACGCGCAGGCGCGCTACCGCACCATGATCCTGATGGACGTCGCCAACGAGACGGGCGGGCTCGTCGTCGGCACGGGCGATCTTTCGGAGCTCGCGCTCGGCTGGTGCACATACAACGGCGACCACATGAGCATGTACGCGGTCAACTGCGGCGTGCCGAAAACGCTCGTCAAACATCTCGTCCGCGCGGAGGCAAAGCGCCTCGGCGGCAAAACGGAGCGCATCCTGGAGGATATCCTTGCCACGGAGATCTCCCCCGAACTCCTGCCGCCCGACGCCGCGGGCAATATCGCGCAAAAAACGGAGGATATCGTCGGCCCGTACGAGCTCCACGATTTCTTTCTGTTCCGTTTCCTGCGCCGCGGCGACCGTCCCGCAAAAACGCTCTATCTTGCCGAGAGGGCGTTCGCGGGCAGGTACGGGCGCGCCGAGCTCAAAAAATGGCTCATCAACTTCTACCGCCGCTTTTTCTCGCAGCAGTTCAAGCGCAACTGCGTGCCCGACGGCGTGAAGGTCGGCTCCGTTTCGCTGTCGCCCCGCGGCGACTGGCGCATGCCGTCGGACGCGTCTGCGGCGCTGTGGCTGGACGAGGCGGAAAAATTGTAAAAAATCCGGAGGGAACATACTATGAGTTTTGCAAAAGATTTCGTCTGGGGCGTGGCGACCGCGTCCTATCAGATCGAGGGTGCGGCGAGCGAGGGCGATAAGGGTCTCAACGTCTGGGACGTCGGTTCCCGCACGCCCGGGCGCGTTTTCGAGGGGCATTCCGGCGACGTCGGGTGCGATCACTTCCACCACATGAAGGAGGACGTGGCGCTCATGCAGCGCATGGGCGTTAAGAACTACCGGTTTTCGCTCAACTGGGCGCGCATCATGCCGCACGGCACGGGCGAAGTCTCCGCGTCCGGCGTACAGTTCTATCTCGACCTTCTGAAGGAGCTGCGCCGCGCGGGCATCACGCCGTGGATGACGCTCTTTCACTGGGACTATCCCTATGAGCTCTATCTCAGGGGCGGCTGGCTGAATCCCGAGAGCCCCGCATGGTTCGAAAATTACTGCCGCGTCTGCGCCGAACTGTTCGGCGAATATGTGGAGAATTTCATCCTCATCAACGAGCCGCAGTGCTTTATCGAGCTGGGGCACTATCAGGGCTGCCACGCTCCCTTCCTCCGCCTCTCCCGCGCGGAGGTTCTGCAGTGCGCGCACAACGTGCTCAAGGGCTTTGCGCTCGGCGAAAAGGCCGTCCGCGCGGCCTGTTCCCGTCCGGTAAAGATCGGTTTCGCGCAGGCGTTCGGCCCCGTGATGCCCTATACGGACGCCGATGTGGAGACCGCCCGCCGCGAAACGTTCGCCTGCCATAACGATCTGTTTTCGGGCAGCTTCTGGGTGGAGCCGCTCGTCACGGGGAAGTATCCCGAGGAATACACCGCGTGGATGGCGGAAAACGGATTTACGCCCCCTGCGGACGATCTCAAATGCCGGATCGATTTTTACGGCGTGAACACCTATACGGGCAGATACGTCACCACCGGAAAGAACGGCGAGGCGGTGCCCGTCACGCCCAAGCCCTCCGTTCCCAAGACGGACATGCGCTGGGACGTCTTCCCCGACAGCCTCTACTGGGGTCCCAAATTCCTCTATGAGCGCTACCGCATCCCGATTATCTATACCGAGAACGGCGTCGCGCTCACCGAGTGGAAGACGCTCGAAGGCACCGTCAACGACGACTGCCGCATCGATTTCGTCAAGCGCTATCTCCGCGCGCTGCACCGCGCCGCGCAGGAGGTGGAAGTCAAGGGGTATTTCTACTGGTCGTTCATGGATAACTTCGAGTGGGCGGAGGGATTCTCCAAAAAATTCGGGCTCATCCATATCGATTACGATACGCTCGTCCGTACGCCCAAAAAGAGCGCGTTCTGGTACAAGAAAGTGATGGAGAGCAACGGCGAGGAAATCTTCAAATAATTTCGTTTCTCGCTTTTTCCGAACGGAAAGCAGCTGAATGCAAAAGCCCCGCGGGCGCCGGTAAGGCGCGCCCGCGGGGCTTTCCGTTCGGGATGCGGCGCGCCCGCGGGGCGCGCCGCGCAAAAACTTTTTCGTGAAATTCCCGTCAAGCGATTGACATGCCCCACAAGATATTGTATAATGAACAGGACAATGTCGTATTCTGTCCGCATTGTACGCGTCTGCAGGGCGCGTCCCGTGCGGGTCAGCATTGGATAAAGTCAATTTCATCAAAGGGAGGCTGTAACTATGGCAAATCTTGGCAGCCTGCTCCTTGCTATGGAAACCGGTCTTGCAATTGGTCTTATTGTCGCCGCGCTTATCATTGGTGCCGCGGTCGCCGTTGCGATAACTGTGTATGTCCTGAAAAAGCGTGCAAAAAAGAGGTCCGAACAGAAACTCGACGAAACGAGCAGACGCGTGGAGGAGATGCTCTCCGAGGCGCGCGCGGAAGGAAAGCGCATCAAGAAGGAATCCATCTTAGAGGCAAAGGAACAGGAGTTAAAGCGCAGAAACGAATTTGAACAGGAGATGAAGGAGAAGCGCGCCGAACAGCAGCGCATCGAAGCCCGTCTCAACAAGCAGGAGGACGCCCTCGAGCGCAAGGAAGCCGAACTCAACAAAAAGAACGAGTCGCTCGACGCGCAGAAGGAGAACCTCAACAAAAAACTCGACGAAGTTTCCAAAAAGCAGGAGATCCTCTCCCATCAGCACGAGCTCATGGTGCAGGAGCTGGAGCGCGTCGCGCAGCTCACCAAGGAAGAGGCGAAAAAACTCCTCACCGACGAGATCCTCGACGAGACCCGCCACGACGTCGCCGTTCAGGTGCGCAACCTCGAACAGCAGGCGAAGGAGGAGGCGGAGCTCAACGCCAAAAACATCATCACGCTCGCCATTCAGCGCTGTGCGGCGGATCATGCCTCGGAGGCGACCGTCTCCGTCGTGCCGCTGCCCAACGACGACATGAAGGCGCGTATCATCGGGCGCGAAGGGCGCAACATCCGCGCGCTTGAAAACGCCACGGGCATCGAGCTCATCATCGACGATACGCCCGAGGTCGTCATCCTCTCCGGGTTCGATCCCGTCCGCCGCGAGATCGCGCGGCTCACGCTCGAACGCCTCATCGCCGACGGGCGCATCCATCCCGCCCGCATCGAAGAGACGGTGGAAAAGGTCACCAAGGAGCTCGATCAGCAGATCAAGGCGGCGGGCGAGAACGCGATGTTCGAAGTGGGCATCTTCGGGCTGCATCCCGAGCTCATCAAACTCATCGGCAGGCTCAAATTCCGCACCAGCTACGGTCAGAACGTCTATAAGCACTCCATCGAGGTCGCAAACCTCGCGGGGCTCATGGCGCAGGAGCTCGGGCTGGACGTCAATTTCGCCAAGCGTGCCGGACTTCTGCACGATATCGGCAAGGCGGTCGATCACGAGCAGGAGGGTACGCATATCCAGATCGGCGCCGACCTTGCCAAAAAATACAAGGAAAACGCCATGATCGTCAACGCCATCATGGCGCACCACGGCGACGTGGAACCCAAGACGATCGAGGCGGTTCTCGTGCAGGCGGCAGACGCCATTTCGGGCGCGCGCCCCGGCGCACGCCGCGAGACGGGTTCCAACTACGTCAAGCGTCTCGAAAAGCTCGAGGCGATCGGCGCGGGATTCCAGGGCGTGGAAAAGTGCTATGCGATCCAGGCGGGCAGAGAGATCCGCGTCATGGTCAAGCCCGATCAGGTCGACGACGCCAAGGCGATGTTCCTTGCAAAGGATATCGCAAAGAAGATCGAGGCGGAACTCGAATATCCCGGTCAGATCAAAGTCAACGTCATCCGCGAATTCAGAAGCGTGGAGTACGCAAAATAACGGAGCTGCCGCGCAGCCGTGCGGCGCGTCCCTTTGTACGGATTTTATAAGAAAACGCCGCGCAGCAGCGCGGCGTTTTTGCGTTCCGGTCGTCGTTCAGCTGTTGCAGCAGCAGTAGCAGCAGTTTCCGCTCACGCTGTAGAGCGCGTACTGGCGTGCGTAGTAGGCGTCGGAACAGGAATTCTGCTGTCCGCAGGAGCCGAATCCGCTGCGCGCGGAGCCGCCGCAGCCGCAGTTGCAGTTGCAGCCGCATCTGTTTGCGACGGCGAACAGGTTATCGAGCGCGCGTGCAAGGGCGCCGCAGCACCCGCAGTTGCATTGATTGCACGAATTGCAGGAATTGCACATAAGTGACCTCGTATGGTAAAAATTCGGGCGTTGCCCTGTTACATAATATGACGGCGCGCCGCGGGCGGTGCGCGTTCCGCGGGAAAGATCGGCGTTTTGCTTGAAATCGGCGCGCATTCGTGCTATAATGGTGGCGTTTGCAGAGAGGAGAGAGTATGAAATTCAGGAAACCGACCGCCAACCAGGCAAAGCGTTTCGTCCTTTATTTTCTGATCGTGTGTTTCGGCAACGCCATGTCGGCGGCGGCGAGCGCGCTGTTTATCATCCCGAACGATTTTGTCATGGGCGGGGTCACGGGGATCGGCATCCTCATCAGGAACCTCGTTTCGGCGGAACAGGAGTGGATCGTGGAGGTCACGGTGTACATCGTGAACGGCGTTCTGTTCATTATCGGCGCCCTGCTCCTCGGCAAAAAATTCGCGCTCGCAACGCTCGCGGGAACGTTGCTTTACCCGACCTTCCTCACCGTCTTTACGCAGCTCAATATGCTGTACGTCGAAAAATACGGCCACGCGATCGCCTCCGACGACGCGATGCTCGCGATCTGCATGGGGTCTTTGATGTTCGGCGTCGGGATCGGCGTCGTCGTCCGCATCGGGGCGAGTACGGGGGGCACGGATATCCCCGCGCTGCTTGCGCACAAGTATCTCGGCATGCACGTCTCCCTTGCGCTGTGGGTGCTCGACGGGATCATCATCCTGCTCCAGCTTGTCGCCGTTCCGCTGGAGGCGGTTTTGTACGGCATCATCATCAACGTGCTTTCCTCCGCCGCGCTCGAGGTGGTCGCGCCGATCGGCACGCGCCGCGCGCAGGTGCTCATCATCAGCAGGAAATACGCCGAAATACGCGAAATGATCTTCCGTTCGCTCAACCGCGGCGTGACGATCCTGCACGGCGAAACGGGCTATCTGCACGAGACGTGCCGCCTCGTCATGACAGTGGTCTCCCAGCGCGAGGTCGCGCGCCTGAAAAACGAGGTGCAGAAGATCGATCCCGAGGCATTCTTTACCGTCTCGTCCGCTTCGGAGGTGCGCGGCAGGGGATTTACCGCCGAACGGGTGATCCTTCCGCCCATCGACCATGCCGCCGGGTCCGAACCGCCCGAAGAGGGGAAGGACGACGAATAAACGGAAAATCAACAAAGGGCGCCCCGTTGGTACGGAGCGCCCTTTGCGCGCGTTCCGCGGGCGGACGCCCGTCCCGTGCGTGGAGAGTACGCGCGTTTGTTCTGCGCTGTACACCGTCTGCAAAAAACGCCAATTCTTTCCCGTAAAATTTTTTGAAAAACCCTTGTCTATTCAGCAGGACTTGTGCTATAATATTAAATGGGATTTATCGGAAATTTTCGAAAATAAATATTTTCAAAGAAGGGAAATATGGAACGTAAACCTACCAAAGTAACCATCATCGGAGCGGGCGCAGTCGGTTCGGCATGCGCGTTCTCCATCGCAACCCAGCGGCTTGCCGCAGAGATCGCCATCGTCGACGTCAATCAGGCGAAAGCGGAGGGCGAGGCAATGGATATCAGCCACGGACTCATCACGATGGGTTCGATGGACATCCATGCCGGCACCTACGAGGACATTTCGGACAGCGATCTTACCATCGTGACCGCGGGCGTCGGCAGAAAGCCCGGCGAAACGCGCCTCGATCTGGCGGCGAAGAACGTCGCCATCGCGCGCGACATCATCGCCAATCTCAAAAAGTACTGGCGCGACGGCGCGGTCATGGTCGTCTCCAATCCCGTGGACGTCATCACCTACCTCATCCAGAAGGAGAGCGGGCTGCCGCACGGGCGCGTGTTCGGTACGGGCACGGTGCTCGACAGCGCGCGTTTCCGCTATCTGCTCACCACGCACACCGATACCGATATCCGCAACATCCACGGCTTTACGGCGGGCGAGCACGGCGAGAGCCAGTTCGCGGTGTGGAGTTCGGTACACGTTTCGGGCATGCGGCTGGATTCCTTCTGCGCAAAGCGCGGCATCGTGCTGGATAAGGACGAGATCGTAAAGGACACCGTCTCCTCGGGCGCGCAGGTCATCAAGCGCAAGGGCGTCACGAACTACGCCATCGCCGCCATCGTCGCGGAACTCACGGGCACCGTCATCAAAGACAGAGGTTCCATCTTCTCCGTCACCTCCGTTCTGGAAGACTATTACGGGATCAGCAACGTCGCCATCAGCGTGCCTTCGTTCGTGGGCAACACGGGCGTGAAGGGCTATCTGCCTTACGACTTCACGGAGGAGGAGCTTGCAAAACTCCGCAGCTCGGCGGCGCAGATCAGATCGTTCATGGATTCTCTCAATATCTGAACTCAAAATTCTCTCACATAAGGAGTCATTTATTATGGATAAGAAGCAGTTTGCACTCGAAAAGCACAAAGAATGGCAGGGCAAGATCGAGGTCGTGACCCGCGCGCCCATCACCAACCGTGAAGAGCTTGCGGTCGCCTACACGCCCGGCGTTGCCGAACCCTGCCTCGAGATCTCCAAGAACGTCGATCTTTCCTACGTTTACACCCGCCGCGCGAACCTCGTCGCGGTCGTCACGGACGGCACCGCGGTTCTGGGTCTCGGCGACATCGGCCCCGAGGCGGGCATGCCCGTCATGGAGGGCAAGTGCGCGCTCTTCAAAACGTTCGGCGACGTCGACGCCTTCCCGCTCTGCGTGCGCTCCAAGAGCGTTGACGACATCGTGAACACCGTCCGCCTGCTTGCGGGCAGCTTCGGCGGCATCAACCTCGAGGATATCTCCGCGCCCCGCTGCTTCGAGATCGAAAAGCGTCTCAAAGAGGTTTGCGACATCCCGATCTTCCACGACGATCAGCACGGCACCGCGGTCGTTACGCTCGCCGCCATGATCAACGCGCTCAAGCTCGTCGGCAAGAAGATGGAGGATCTCTCCGTCGTCGTCAACGGCTCGGGCGCGGCGGGTATCGCCATCACCAAACTGCTCATGAGCAGAGGCTTGAAGAAGGTCATCCTCTGCGACAGAAAGGGCGCGATCTACGAAGGAAGAGAGGGTCTGAACGACATTAAGGCGGAGATGGCGAAGATCTCCAACCTCGAAAAGAAGGCTGGCTCCTTGCAGGACGTCATCAAGGGCGCGGACGTGTTCATCGGCGTCTCCGCGCCCGGCAGCCTCACCGCCGAGATGGTCAGGACCATGGCGCCCGATCCCATCATCTTTGCAATGGCGAACCCCGTTCCCGAGATCATGCCCGACGAGGCGAAAAAGGCGGGCGTGCGCATCATGGGTACGGGCAGGAGCGACTTCCCCAACCAGATCAACAACGTGCTCGCGTTCCCGGGCATCTTCCGCGGCGCGCTCGACGTCCGCGCGAGCGACATCAACGACGAGATGAAGATCGCGGCTGCGGAGGCGATCGCGTCGGTCATCCCCGAAAACGAGCTCACCCCCGAGTACATCATTCCCGATTCCTTCAATCCTCACGTTAAGGACGCCGTTGCCGAGGCGGTCAAAGCTGCGGCAAGAAAGACGGGCGTCGCGAGGATCTGACGTCACACGAGCGAAAACCCTGCCCTGCGGCAGGGTTTTTTGTGTGCGCCGCGCATGCCCCAAACTCTTTACAAATGCGCGCAGATATGGTATAATATCCCATATAACATACAAGATATACGTTTTCAGCAGAAGGGGGAAGAACTTATGCGTTGTTTGTACTGCAATTGTACGGAGAGCAAGGTCATCGATTCGCGCTCGGCGGACGACGAGCGCACCATCCGCCGCCGCCGCGAGTGCATGGGGTGCGGCAGAAGGTTCACCACCTACGAGACCATCGAGGTCGCGCCCATCCTCGTCGTCAAATCGGACGGCACGCGGCAGGCGTTCGATCTGGGCAAGATCAAGCGCGGCGTCATCAAGGCGTGCGAAAAACGCCCCGTACCCATCGAAAAGATCGACGCCCTCGCCGAGGATATCGCAAAGCGCATCTATAATTCCATGGAGCAGGAAGTCTCCTCCAAGCAGATCGGCGAGATGGTGATGGAGGGGCTGCAAAAGCTCGACGAGGTCGCCTATGTGCGCTACGCCTCGGTGTACCGCTCCTTCAAGGATATCTCCTCCTTTATGGCGGAATTGCAGAAAATGATCGAAAAGAAGGAAACCGAACAGGAACCCGCGAAATGAAAAGAACTGTAAAGGTCGGCAATGTCCTGATGGGGGGCGGGAGCGTCTCCGTCCAGAGCATGACGACGGTAAAAACGAGCGACGCGGAAGGGTGCGTCGCTCAAATTCTTGCGCTGGAAAAGGCGGGGTGCGATGTGGCGCGCGTCGCCGTCTCCGACGAGGCGGACGCCTGTGCGCTCAAAGAAGTCGTCCCGCGCGTGCATGTTCCCGTCGTGGCGGACGTGCATTTTTCGGCAAGGCTCGCCGTGCTCGCCGTCGAGATGGGGGCAAGTAAGCTGCGCATCAATCCGGGCAACATCGGCGGAGAGCGGGAGATCGCCCTCGTCGCCGACTGCGTGAAGGCGCACGGCGTGCCCGTGCGCGTGGGAGCGAACACGGGGAGCATCGAAAAGCACTTCCTCGAAAAATACGGCAGGAGCGCGGAGGCGCTCGTCGGCAGCGCCCTCTATAACGCGGAGATCCTCGAAAAGCACGGCGTACACGATATCGTGCTCTCCGTCAAGGCGTCCGACGTTCCGCTCACCGTGGAGGCGTACACCATGCTTGCAAAGCGGTGCGATTATCCGCTCCATCTCGGCGTGACCGAGGCGGGTACGGAGGAGATGGGCATCGTCAAAAGCAGCGTCGGCATCGGCGCGCTGCTTCTCGGCGGCATCGGCGATACGATCCGCGTCTCCCTCTCCGCGGATCCCGTCAAAGAGGTATACGCCGCGCACGATATCCTGCGCGCCTGCGGCATCGAAAGGGAGTACGTCGAAGTCGTCTCCTGTCCCACATGCGGCAGGTGCCGCTATGATTGCATCGGGCTCGCCGAGCGCGTCAACGCGCGGGTGCGCACCGTAAAGAAGAAGCTCAAAGTCGCCGTCATGGGGTGCGTCGTCAACGGCCCCGGCGAGGCAAGGGGGTGCGACCTCGGCATTGCGGGCGGCGAGGAATACTGCGTGATCATGCAGAAGGGAAGAGAGAACGAACGTGTGAAAAAAGAGGAAGCCGAGCGCGTCTTTTTCGCGCGGCTGGATGAACTGATCGGATGAAGAGCAAACAGTACTTGGAAGAAATACGCCGGGCGGCGGGTCTCGGGCGCGCCGTCCTGAAAAAGATCGAAGTCAAGGGGCGCACGGTCACATTCTTTCTCGTCACCGACAAGACGTATTCTGCCGACGACGTGGAGCACGCGCGCACCGTCTCCGCGCGCTATGTGCCCGAAGGGTTTACCGCGGAGGTGAACGTGCGCAAAGCGGTGCCCGATCCCGAGGGCATCCGCCGCGCGGTGGCGGATATCCTCAAAACGCGCTTTCCCGCCGCGGCGGCGTTCGTCGACCCGGAGGATATCGAGGCGTACGTCGACGAGGGCGGCGGCAGATTTTTCATCGGCGTGGGAGAGGCGGAGCGCGTGCGCATGCACGAGGACGGTATCCTCGACGCCGTGGGCGCCGAGCTCGCCAAAAACTTCCCCGGGGCATGGTACGGCGACGTGCGCGCCGTCGAAAAGGATCGCGGGGAGATCGAGCGCGAGGCGCCGCCCGAGGCGGAGTACGTCATTGCGCCGCGCATGTTCGATATCGAGGATTATTCACCCATCGACGGCGCGAATCCCAAGCATGCCATTTACATCGCCGATCTGCAGAAGGAGGCGCAGGGCGTCACCGTATGCGGCACGGTCGCCTATGTGGAGGAGCGCGCTACCAAGAACGGAAAGCCCTATTTCAGTTTTTCGCTCACCGACGGCTCCGCGCAGATGCGCTGTTCCTACTTTTCCAAAAAGGCGACCGTCGAAAAGGTGCGCGAGATCAAACAGGGGGATACGGTCTGCCTCACGGGGGATAACGAGCTCTTCAACGGGAGCCTCTCCTTCCGCGCCAAGCAGATCGACCGCGGCCGTCCGCCCGAGGGGTTCGTGCCCGAGGAGCGGCCTTCCCGTCCCGTGCCGTCCGCCTATAAGGCGGTGTTTCCCGTTCCCGTGAGCGACTATGTGCAGGCAACGCTCTTCGGCGAGGCGGGCATCCCGGAGGATTTCAAAAAGCGGGAGTTCGTCGTGTTCGACCTGGAGACGACGGGGCTCAACACCAATCCCGCCATGGGGGCGATGGATCGCATCATCGAGCTGGGCGCCGTCAAGATCAGGGAGGGGCGCATCTGCGAAAAGCTCTCCACCTTCGTCGCCTGCCCTGTCAGGCTCTCCGAGGAGATCGTGAAGATCACGGGCATCACGGACGACATGCTGGTGGGCGCGCCCGCGCTTCCGGACGTCATCGCCGATTTTTACAAGTTCACGGCGGGCTGTTCGCTCGTTGCACACAACATGGGGTTCGACTACAAGTTCATCAGCCATTACGGCGCCGAAGAGGGGTACCGTTTCGAGCAGAGGCAGTACGATACGCTCGTCATGTCGCAGAAGCTCCTGCGGCTCAATCACCACAGGCTCAACGACGTCGCCGATTTCTTCGGGTTCACCTTTCATCATCACCGTGCTTTCGACGACGCCTTCGTCACCGCGAAAATTTTTATCGAACTCGTGAAAATGGCGAAAAAGCTCGACTGAGCCTCCCGTTGCCGTCCGATTAAAAAAATATTTGCAAAACGCTTGCATTTTCTTCCCAAAAATGGTAAACTAAGGATGATCTTAATCTGAAGTATGGATTGAGAGCGGTTCGCCGCTCTCAATATTCATATATTCGGGGGTTATTCACGAATTTTCTCGTCCAAAGGGACGACAAAATTCCGTGATCTGAGCAGGAAGTTGCTGACACGGCACTTTGTGCCTGACAGCACCTCCCGCTCTGCGGGCGAACCTTAGGGGCTTACAATTATAGTTCGCCCGCATTCACACCTACCCGAAAGCCGCGTGAGCGGCAAATTGAGGCATACTGCGCAAAATAGCGATTTTGCTTGTATCTGTGATTTATAGCAAGCCGGCATAACGCAGTGACGCCTTTTGCAACGTTATTTGATAACTTTGCCGCAAAAGCGCAGGTATGCGCAAATGTGGGGTGAGCGGCGCATTATGCGCACCACCGCAGTGCGGTGTGCGCGCGCCGCGAACTAAGAAATTGCCATTTCAGCGGCAATTTCGTGACCGAAGCGACACACTACCTTGGTGTCGCTGAGACGGGCGCAGTGCAACCCTGCTTGCGCAAGTAATTTAAAGCCGCGTGAGCGGAAAGTTTACGCCATTTTCATTGACCGAGGAGGCGCAATATGCAGATAAAACCCATGCGCGAGATCGAGGAGTTCCTCCGTCCCGTCGCCGAAGAGGCGGGCTGCGAGATCGTCGAAGCCGTCTGGAACAACCGCGAAAAGTCGCTTACCATCGTCATCGACGCCGCGGGCGGCGTGGATATGGATCTGTGCGAAAAATTCCACCGTGCCGCAGATCCCGCGCTCGACGAGCTCGATCCCACTTACGGCGCGGCGTACACGCTCAACTGTTCCTCCCCGGGGCTCGACCGCCCCTTCAGAACGGAGCGCGATTTTGCGCGGCACATGGGCGAGGATATCGAAGTGCATCTCTATGCTCCCTTCGAGGGCGCGAAGTATCACGAGGGGAAACTGCTCGCCTTCGAAAACGGCGTTATCCGTCTCGGCACAAAGAAAGGGGAGATCGGAATCCCCTTCGAAAAGACTTCGAAGGTCTGCCTTCTCATCGAAGTATGAACATCTGACGCAGCGGCGTTATAACAACAGGAAAATAAGGAGATTTATCATGATCAACAAGGATTTCTTTGCGGCGCTTGCCGATCTGGAACGCGAAAAGGGCATCAGCGAAGAGGTGTTCGTCGAGGCGCTCGAAACGGCGCTCGCGTCCGCCTACAAAAAGCAGTTTTTCGGCGACGCGGCAGGGGTCGAAGTCAAACTCAATCCCGAAAAGGGGACGATCCGTTTCTTCCTCACGCGCACCGTTGTGGACAGCGAGGAGCCTGCCGACGGCGAGATCACGCTCGAAGAGGCGCAGGAGATCAAAAAGAGCGCCAAGGTGGGCGACGTGCTCACCGAGGAATTCACGCCCAAGGACTTCACCCGTATCGCCGCGCAGACGGCGAAACAGGTCATCCTGCAAAAGATCCACGAGACGGAGCGCGACAACACGCTCTCCGAGTTTTCCGATAAAGAGGGCGAGCTCATGAGCGGGCTCGTGCGCAAGGTGGACGCCCGCAACGTGTACGTCGAGATCGGCAAGGGGCAGATCGAGGGGCTCATGCTCCCGCAGGATCAGGTTCCCGGCGAAAAGTATCTCGCGGGCGACAGGATCAAAGTTTACGTAAAACGCGTCAAGAGCGGCGGCAGAAACGCGCAGGTGCTCGTCTCCCGCGCGGCGCCCGGGCTCGTCAAGCGCCTGTTTGAAGAGGAAGTGCCCGAGATCAAGGCGGGCACGGTCGTCGTAAAGGGCATTTCCCGCGAGCCGGGTCACCGCACGAAAATGGCGATCGCCTCCGAAGATCCCCGCATCGACGCCGTCGGCGCATGCGTCGGAAACAAGGGCGCGCGCGTCAATGCGGTCGTCGCGGAACTGGGCGGCGAGAAGATCGATATCATTCTCTGGAGCGAAAATCCGCTCGAATTCATCGCAAAGGCGCTCTCTCCCGCAACGGTCGTCTCCGTCACGCAGATGGGCGAGAAGTCGGCGGTCGCCGTCGTGCCCGACGATAAGCTCTCGCTCGCCATCGGCAGAGACGGGCAGAACGCCCGCCTTGCCGCGCGCCTCACGGGCTGGAAGATCGACGTCAAGAGCGAATCCGCCGCGGCGAAACTCAATCTTGAATCCGCCGAGGCGCCCACGGAGGAATAAATGCCCAAAGTAAGAAAGATCCCCATGCGCACCTGCATCGCCTGCCGCGAGGAAAAGCCGAAAAAGGAGATGCTCCGCGTCGTACGCAGCAGCGAGGGCGCGATCAGTCTGGATTTTTCGGGCAAGCTCCCCGGGCGGGGCGCGTACATCTGCAACAGCGCGGAGTGCGTGAAAAAGCTGAAGAAATACCGCCTTCTCAACAAAACGTTTTCGGCGGACGTGCCGGAAGAGGTGTATGCACGCATCGAGGAGGAATTCCTTGGCGGGAAGTAAAACGGAGACCTATCTCGGGTTTTGCAGGCGTGCGGGCAAGCTGGCGCTGGGCGTGAACGCCGTCGCGGCGACGCGCGGCAGGGTGTATCTGCTCGTCGCCGACAGGAGCGCCTCGCCCAATACGCAGAAAGAGATACAAAAAATTGCGGCGCGCTTTGCCTGCCCCGTCGTCTGGACGGACGGGCTGGATGCGTTGGTGCATAAAGAGGCATGCAAGCTTGCGGCGGTGCGCGAAGAACACCTTGCCGCGGCGATCATCGCTCAGGAGAAAGAATAAACGCTCGAATGGAGCTTCCGCACGCCCGCAGCGGAGCGGGATGCGCGCAGGGGCGCGCATGCGGGTCAAATATCGGAGGATACGGAATGGCTTACGAGAACATTGAAAAATTGAACGCGCTTCTTACGGACGAGCGCACGGACGCATTGAAAAAGTCGATTTCGGCGGGGGAGAAACAGCTCTCCGAGCTCATGAAAAAGCTCGGGGAACTCGAGACCGCCGCAACGGCGCGCCGTGCGGAGGAAGAGGAGAAGCGCCGCGCCGAAGAGGCGCGCGCCGCGGAGGAGGCGGCAAAAGCCGAGCGCGAGCGCGCGGAGGCGGAGGCTGCGAAGGCAAAGGCGGAGGCGGAAAAAGCCGCCGCGTCCGTTCCCGCGCCCGAGGCGCCCAAAGCGGAGCAGCCTGCAAAGCCTGCGGAGGAGCAGCCTGCCAAAGCGCCCGAGGCGCCCAAGGCGGAGCAGTCCGCACAGCCCGCAAAGCCTCAGCCCGCGCCCGCGGAAAGACCTGCGCAGCAGCGTCCCGCGGCGGGTCAGCGCCCGCAGGAGCCCGCCCGTCAGACATTCCGCCCCGGGCAGGAGCGCGGCGCGCGTCCTACCTACACGCCCAATCAGCAGCGCCCCGCGCAGGGTCAGCGCCCGCAGGGGGCGCGTCCGCAGGGCGGCATGGGCGCCCGTCCGCAGGGCGGTATGGGAGCGCGCCCCGCACAGGGGAGCCGTCCCATGGCGCCCCGTCCCGCAGGCATGCGCCCCGTCGCGCCGCCCCCCACGCCCGCACCCGTGCGCCGCGACGCACCCAAAAAGTTTGAAAAAACGTACGTCGAGCCCCGCCGTCCCGCCAACAAGCGCGATCTTCAGCGCCGCCAGGGGGCGAGCATCGGCGATTTCGACGAAGATAAGAGCGGCTACCGCAAGGCGCGCTTCGGCAAGAAGAACGTCCGCAAGGAGGCGCAGACCATCAAGATCGACCACGCCGTCGTCACTTCCAAAGAGATCCCCATCAAGGTGCTCTCCGAAAAGCTCGGCATCTCGGCGGTGGAGATCACCAAGCGTCTCTTCAAGGAGGGCGTCATGAAGACGGTGAACGAGTCTGTCGATTACGACAACGCCGCGTTTATCGCGCTGGAACTGGGCATCGACCTCGAGTATAAGCCCGCCGAGACGGCGGAGGACGCCCTTTTGAAGATGCACGGCGAGGAGGAGGGCGAAAACCTTGTCACCCGCGCGCCCGTCGTCACCGTCATGGGTCACGTCGACCACGGCAAGACCTCCCTTCTGGACGCCATCCGCAAGACCAACGTCACCGAGGGCGAGGCGGGCGGCATCACGCAGTCCATCGGCGCCTATACCGTCACGTTCGGCGAGGGCAGGAAGATCACCTTTATCGATACGCCCGGTCACGCGGCGTTCACCGCGATGCGTGCGCGCGGCGCGCAGGTCACAGATATCGTCGTGCTCGTCGTGGCGGCGGACGACGGTATCATGCCCCAGACGGTGGAGGCGATCAACCACGCCAAGGCGGCGGACGTGCCCATCATCGTTGCGCTCAACAAGATGGATAAACCGCACGTCGAGCCCGACCGCGTCAAGCAGGAGCTCATGAAGTACGACCTCGTGCCCGAAGAGTGGGGCGGCGACGTCATCGTCGTTCCCGTCTCGGCAAAGACGGGCATGGGCATCGATGCGCTCCTGGAAAACATCGATCTCGTCGCAGAAATGCGCGAACTCAAAGCCAATCCCGAGAGGAAGGCAAAGGGCGTCGTCATCGAAGCCAAGCTCGATAAGGGCAAGGGTCCCATGGCGAGCGTGCTCGTCCAGAACGGTACCCTCCGCACGGGCGACAGCCTTGTTTCCGGCACCACGGTCGGGCGCGTGCGCGCCATGATCGACGACAAGGGCAGAACGGTCAAGGAGGCAGGTCCCTCCACGGCGGTCTCCGTGCTCGGTCTCGAAGACGTTCCCAACGCGGGCGACGCGATCTTTGCCGTCGAACCGGGGCTCATGAAGCAGGTTCAGGAAGAGCGCAGGAACAAGCAGCGCGAATCCATGGTGCACGAGACTTCCAAGATGAGCCTCGACGACGTGTTCCGTCAGGTCGAAGAGGGCAACATGAAGGATCTCAAAGTCGTCGTCAAAGCGGACGTCCAGGGTTCTGTCGAGGCGGTCAGAAGCTCGCTCGAAAAGCTCTCCAACGAGGAGGTGCGCATCAAGGTCATTCACGCGGCGGCGGGCGCCATCAACGAGAGCGACGTCTCGCTCGCGGATTCCGCGAATGCGATCATCATCGGGTTCAACGTCCGTCCCGATACCAAGGCAAAGGCGCTCGCGGAGCGCAGCCATGTGGACGTGCGCATGTACCGCATCATCTACGAACTGCTCGACGATATGGAGGCGGCGCTCAAGGGTATGCTCTCTCCCAAGTACCGCGAGGTGTACATGGGCAAGGCGGAGGTGCGCCAGACGTTCAACATCACGGGGGTCGGCACCGTCGCGGGCTGCCTCGTCACAGAAGGCCGCCTGGTGCGCGGCGGGAAACTGCGCATTTACCGCAACGACGTGATGATCGTCGAAGGGAACGTCAAACAGCTCAAACACTATAAAGACGACGTGAAGGAAGTTGCCGCGGGGCTCGAGTGCGGCTGCGCGATCGAGAACTTCAACGAGATCCGCGTGGGCGATTTCATCGAGTGCTACGTTATCGAGGAACTTCCGAAGGCATAAAGGGGTTCACGAATTTCTTTTTGAACTGACGTCGTCGCGGCGGAGCGCACCCTGCGGGCGGCTCGGCTGCGCCGAACAGTCGCAAGCGGCGCTCCGCCGCGACAAGCTTTTGCGTGAGAATATTCCGTGAACATAGGAGATTCTATGACAAAACGAACGGACAGATTGAACGGCGAACTGCAAAAGGAGATCGCCGCCGTCATCTCGGGCGAACTCAAAGACCGCGATCCCCGCATCACGGGGCTTGTGAGCGTCACGGAGGCGGACATCGCGCCCGACCTCAAGACGGCGAAGGTATATGTGAGCGTCTACGGCATCTCGCCCGAGGCAAAAAAGCAGGTGTTTGCGGCGCTCCGCGAGAACGCGGGCTTTGTCCGCCATGCGCTCGCGCAGGTCATGCGCATGCGCACCGTACCTGCCATCACCTTTTTGGAGGATGGCAGCATGGAGTACGGCTCGCACATGGACGAACTCTTTGCATCCCTTCATAAGGACGAAAAATAAGTGAATACCTTAAAAGAAATCGCAGGCGTCATCAGGCGCCTGAAAAGCGCGGTCATCTTCACGCACATGCGCCCCGACGGCGACGCCCTCGGGAGCGCAATGGCGCTGTCCCGCGCTCTTTTTATGCTGAATATCCCCAACGAGGTCGTCAACGAAGGGGAGATCCCCGCAAAGTTCTTCGTGCTCGAGGGGATGGATTCCATTAAAAAAGCGCCTTCGCTCAACGCGGAAGGCTATATCTGCGTGGACTCCTCCGACGAGGCGCGCCTCGGCTATCTTCAGCCCGTGTTTCTTGCGGGGGTGAAACAGGGAAAGATCACGGTGAACATCGATCACCACGTCTCCAACACCCGTTACTGCAAATATAACTTCGTGCGCAACCGCGCCAGCAACTGCGAGAACATCGCCGAACTCATCGGGGAGCTGGGCGTCAGTCCCGACAGGCTGACCGCAAATTATCTCATGACGGGCATGGTCACCGATTCGGGCGCTTTTTCGCACAGCGACGTGAACGGCGATACCTTCCGCGCGGCGGCATACGCCGCGGACGCGGGCGCCGATGTGAGCATGATCACCTACGAGATCTTCAAAAAACAGTCGAAGGCGCGCGCGCAGATGTACGCGGAGGTCATCTCCGCGCTCCGCTACGAGCTTTCCGATGCCTTCGCCGTCGCGCTCGTCACGCAGGATATCCTCAGAAAATACGGGCTCAGACAGGACGCCACGGAGGGCATCGTCGATTTTGCGCTCACCGTGGAGCCCGTCGAAGTCAGCGTCTGCCTCATGGAGGTCAAGAAGGGGCAGTACAAAGTTTCGCTGCGCTCCAAGGGAAAGGTCAACGTCAACGAAGTTGCCGCAACGTTCGGCGGCGGCGGACATGTGCTCGCCTCCGGCTGCATGCTCTTCGGCGATCCGGAAGAGGTCATCGATAAACTCTCCTTCGCCGTCAGGCAAAGGCTTCCTTTATGACGGGTTTTCTCAATATCTACAAGCCGTCGGGCAAGAGTTCGGCGGCGGTCGTGGGGCGCGTGAAATGGCTCCTGAGGACGCCCTGCGGGCACATGGGTACGCTCGACCCGCTCGCCGAGGGGGTGCTCCCCGTGGGCGTGGGCAATGCAACGCGGCTCTTCGATCATTTTCTCTCCAAAAAAAAGCGTTACACGGCGCGGTTCCGCTTCGGCGCGACGACGGATACGCTGGACGCGGAAGGGGAGGTGACTGCCGGCGGGCGGATCCCGTCGGCTGAGGAGGTCGCGGGCGCGCTTCCTGCCTTTTTGGGCGAGATCGAACAGATCCCGCCCCGGTACAGCGCGGTATCGGTGGGCGGCAGGCGCGGCTACGAGCTGGCGCGCAAGGGAGTGGAGTTCGAGATCGCCCCGAAGAAGGTCGTCATCGACGAATTCCGCCTTGCGGAGCAGACTGCGCCCGACGAATACGAATTTACCATCGTCTGCGGCGGCGGCACCTATGTGCGCGCGCTTGTCCGCGATCTCGCCGCCGCGCTCGGCACGCAGGGGTACATGACCTATCTGCGGCGCGACGCGAGCGGCGTCTTTACGGCGGAGACTGCCGTCCCGCTCGAGGCGCTCACGCCCGAAAACGTGCGCGGATATCTCATCCCCACGGAGACCGTTCTTCCCTTCCCCGTGCTGGATTGCGCCGACGAGCGCATCTTCCACGGCGTAACGGTGCCGGTCGCGGCGGAGGACGGGGTATACAAACTGTACCGCGGCGGCGAGTTTTACGGGCTTGCGCGCGCGGAAGGCGGCTTTGCGCGCGCGGAGAAAAAATTATGCTGACCGTTCTCGGAGAAAAAGCGGCGCTGCGTACGCCCTGCGCGCTCCTTCTGGGCGCGTTCGACGGGTTCCACATCGGGCATCTTACGCTGCTCGAAGAGGCGAAACGGACGGGTTATCCCGTCGCGGCGCTCACCATCTTCGGCGGCAAGCAGGGAGGCGCGCTCTTCCTGCCCGCGGAGCGGCGCGCGCTTTTGCACCGTCTCGGCGTCTCCTATACGCTCGAATACGACTTCACGGACGGGTTCCGCGATACGCCCGCCGAAAATTTCCTCGGCGCGCTCTTCTCCCGTATCTGTACGGGAGCGGTGTTCTGCGGCGAAGATTTCCGCTTCGGCGCGGGTGCGGCGGGAACGCCCGCTCTTTTAAGGCGCATGGCGCCGTGTCCCGTCACGGTGCTCCCCCTGCGCGAGGCGGGCGGAGAGAAGGTTTCCTCCACCCGCATCAAAAAAATGCTCGCGGAGGCGGACATGGGTGGGGCAAATTCGCTCCTGTGCGTTCCGTACTTCATTCAGGGCGCCGTCGAACATGGCAGGCATGTCGGGAGCAAACTCGGGTTTCCCACCCTCAATCTCTCCCTTCCCGCCGAAAAAACGCTCCCCAAAGAGGGCGTGTACGGCGGACATGCGCAAACGCCCGCGGGCGAATTCCCCGCCATCGTAAACATCGGTCCGCGCCCCACGTTCGGCGTGGCGGAAAAGAAGATCGAGGCGTATTTGGAGGGTTTTTCGGGTAATCTGTACGGCGAAACGGTGCGCGTCTTTCCCGAAACGTATTACCGCCCCACAACGGCGTTTCCCTCGGCGGAGGCGCTTAGAGAACAGCTTGCAAAGGATATTTGCAGATTACGAACGGAAAAAGGAGCCTGACATGATCAAATTCGGACCGAGCGGGAATTCCGCAAGTTTCTATGCGGCGGGCTACGAACATACGGAAGAGGCTGCCGGATACGTAAAGGAGATGGGGCTGAACTGCTTCGAGTACTCCTTCGGGCGGGGCGTCCGTATGACGGAGGCGAAGGCGCGCTCCATCGGGCAGGCGTTTGCCGCGCAGGACGTGGAGATCTCTGTCCACGCGCCCTATTTCATCAATTTTGCCAATCCCGACGACGAGATGGCGGCAAAGTCCTACGGCTATGTGCTCGACAGCGCGAAGATGGTGCGCCTGATGGGCGGAAAGCGCATCGTGTTCCATCCCGCCGCGCAGGGCAAAGACAGCCGCGAGACCGCCGTCTCCCGCGCGGAGGACAGATTGAAAATACTGCGCGATTACATCTACCTCAACGAGCTCGACGGCCTCATGTTCTGCCCCGAGACGATGGGCAAGCTCGCGCAGATCGGCACGCCCGAGGAGATCGTGCGCTTTTGCAGGATCGACCGCGTGTTCACGCCCTGCGTGGATTTCGGGCATGTCAATGCGCGCGAGCAGGGGAGCCTGAAAACGGCGGCGGACTATAAGCGCCTGCTGGAGTACATGATCGGCGAACTCGGATACGAGCGCATGAAGCACTTTCATGTGCATTTCTCCAAGATCATGTACGGCGCGAAAGGGGAGATCAAACACCTCACCTTTGCCGACGAAGTGTACGGTCCGCAGTTCGAGCCGCTCGCCGAAGTTTTGCATGAACTTGCGCTCGAGCCCTATATCGTCAGCGAATCGGACGGCACGCAGGCGGAGGACGCGGCTGCGATGAAGCGCATGTACGAGGCGTACCGCGGCTGAGCGTTCCGCGCATTTCTGCACAAAAAATTATTGACTTGCGTCTGCGTATTTGGTATAATATGGCTGTGGAATCGCAAAAATTGCAACGCATTTATGCGGAAACGGGCGCCGATGCGCTCTTTTTGGAACAGGATTTTCTCCGCCGTTACGTCACGGGGTTCTATTCGACGGACGGGTTCGCGGTATACGACGGCAACACCTGCACGTTCGTTGCCGATATGCGCTATTTCGAGGCGGCGACCGAAGCGCTTAAAGAGAGCGGCATCCGCGTCGTCGAGGGCTCGTTCGAAAGGGCGGTATCTCTCGTATCCGGCTGTAAAACGCTGGGCGTTCCCTATCCCTTCGTGAGCCGCGCGGCATGCGCAAGGCTGGAGGATCGCGGTTTTACGCTCACCGACTGTATGCCCGCCCTGCGCGAGGCGATGAAGGTGAAGTCTGCATCCGAGCTCGGCTGCATCGCCCGCGCCTGCGACATGGCGGAAGAGGGGCTGCTCAAAACGCTTCCCCGCATCAAGGAGGGCATGACGGAGCGCGAGCTTGCCGCAGTCCTGGAGTATGAGATGCGCATGCAGGGCGCCGACGGCACCTCGTTCGAGACCATCGTCGCGTTCGGCAGGGGTTCGAGCGTTCCCCATCACGAGACGGGCGATACAAAGCTGCGTTTCGGCGACGTGGTGCTCATCGATTTCGGCTGCAAAACGCAGGGGTACTGTTCCGACTGTACCCGTACCTTCCTCTTCGGCGACGACGGAAAGCACGGCGACTTCAAAGAGAAGTATGCCGTCGTCCTCGAAGCGCATGAACGTGTCAAGGAAAAACTCGTCTCCGGCATGACGGGGCGGGAGGCGGACGCCATCGCGCGCGGACTTTTCGCGGAGAAGGGACTGGATAAATTCTTTACCCATTCCCTCGGGCACGGCATCGGGCTCGAGATCCACGAATATCCCGTGCTTGCGCCCCGCGGCGAGGAAAAACTGCTCGACGGCATGGTGTTCTCCGATGAACCCGGGCTGTACTTTGCGGGCGAATACGGCATCCGCATTGAGGACAGCATCTGCCTCGAAAACGGAAAGGTGCGTTCCTTCATGCACAAGACGGCGCACGATCTGCTCATCTTGTAAATTATTAAAATTCAGTTGACGATAAAAGGAGATCAGAAAAATGGCACAGATCATGGCAGGCGACATCAGAAAGGGCACCACGTTCGAATATAAGAGCGGTGTGTACACCGTTACGGAGTTCCAGCACGTCAAACCCGGCAAGGGCGCGGCGTTCGTGCGCTGCACGCTCAAGAACGTCGTTACGGGACAGGTGCTCTCCGACGAGACCTTCAACCCCACCGCAAAACTCGAGACGGCGCAGGTCGAGACCAAGAAGATGACCTATTCCTACAACGACGGCGAGTTCTACTACTTCATGGATGAAGAGTTCAACCTCACCCCCCTCAACTATTCGCAGGTCGAGGACGCGCTCCGTTATATCCGCGAAAACGACGTCGTTACCGTCAAATTCCTCTACGGCAGCGCATTCTCCGTCGAGCCCGAGAACTTCGTCGAGCTCAAAGTCATCGAGGCGGAGCCCGGCGTGCGCGGCAATACCGCGACCAACGTCACCAAGGCAGCCAAGGTGGAGACTGGCGCGACCTTCCAGGTGCCCATGTTCGTCGAAGAGGGCGATACCATCCGCATCGATACCCGCACGGGCGAGTACATGAGCCGCGTGTAATGAAATTTGTAGCACAGCGTGTGAGCCGTGCAAAGCTCACCGTAGGGGATGAGCCCGTATCCGAGATCGGACGCGGGCTCGTCGTCTATTTTGGAGTAAAAACAGGCGACGAAGAGGCGCAGGCGGTGAAGTGCGCCGAAAAGATCGCGCATCTGCGTGTGTTCGAGGACGAAGCCGGCAAGATGAATCTCTCCGTGCGTGACGTCGGCGGCGAAGTGCTGCTCGTCTCGCAGTTCACGCTCTGCGGCGACGTGCGCAAGGGCAACCGTCCGTCCTTTACCGAGGCGGAGCGCCCCGAACGGGCGAACGCGCTCTACCTTGCGGCTGCCGGGGCGCTGCGCGGGCAGGGCGTGCCCGTAAAACTCGGCGTGTTCGGTGCGCACATGTTCATCGAACAGGTCAACGACGGGCCCGTGACCATCATTTATGAAATATAGAAAACAGATTCGGAAGAGGACGCAATGAAAATACAGTATCTCGGAACGGGAGCGGCGGAGGGCGTGCCTGCGCTCTTCTGCAATTGCGCATACTGCAAGGGGCTGCGCGCCCGCCTTGCCGCGGGGGAGAAAACGCGCGAACTGCGTACCCGCATGCAGGTGCTCATCGACGGCGAGCTTTCCGTCGATTTTCCGCCCGACGCTTATGCGCACATGGCGGCGTACGGCGTCGATTTCTCGGCGATCCGCTATCTGCTCGTCACGCATTCGCACATGGATCATTTCTACGCGCACGACTTTATCCTGCGCGGCTATAAGTATGCGGCGGAGATGGCGGCGGAGGAGCTCACGATCTACTGCAACCGCGAGGTGTGCGACGTGTTCCGCGAATGCACGCGGCGGGAAATGAAGGAGTCCGTGGCAAAAAATGTGCGTACCATGCCCGTGGGCGCCTTCGAGGAGATCGCTTTCGACGACTGGCGCGCCTATACCATGCCCGCGCACCATTCCTCGCGCGATCCGCTCCTCTACATGGTCGAGCACGGCGGGAAGCGCTATCTGCACCTTTGCGATACGGGGCGCCTTCCCGACGATACGATGGACTTTCTCAAAGCGCTCGGCAAACGTGCCGATGCCGTTTCGTGCGACTGCACCTTTTTGTGGGACGACGCCGATCCGAACGCCCGCCACATGAATCTGAAAGAGGCGGTCTACACGCGCGAACGCCTGTGCCGCGCAGGGGTCGCGGACGGCGCCACAAAGTTCGTCGTTACGCATTTTTCGCACAACGGCGCGCCGACGGCGGAGGCGGTGGCGCGCGCGGAGAGAGAGTACGGGGTCATCGCCGCATACGACGGCATGACTTTGGAGATATAAAAGGGGGCGGCGCTGCCGCGCGGAGGTCAGCATGGACAAAACGCTTTATCTGAGCGATCTCGACGGAACGCTCCTCAGAGCGGATCAGCGGACGAGCGAGTATACGAACAGGGTCGTCAACCGCCTCGTGGACGCGGGCGTGCATTTTTCGTACGCGACGGCGCGCAGCATCGATACCGCCGTCCGCGTGACGAAGGGCATCGAGGTGGATATCCCCGTCATCGTGCACAACGGTGCGTTCATCGTGGACAGCGTCACGCGGCACGTCCTGCATGCCGAAAAATTCACCCCCGAAGAGGAGGGCCTCATCTGGGGGGCGTTTCTCTCGCACGGGCTGTATCCGCTCTCCTATGCCGTCATCGACGGGCGCAACCGTTTCTCCTATCTGCGCGAGAAGTGCGGAAAGGAACAGTGGGCGTTCGTGCTTTCGCGCACGTCGAACGCGGAGGATCACCGCGCCCGCGAAATTTTTTCCGTGGACGAGGCGCTCGACGGCGACGTGTATTATTTCGCCTGCATCGACGACGAGGAAAAACTCCGCCCCGTGTACGAATTTTTACAGGATAAGTTCCGCTGTATCTTCTCGCGCGACATCTATACGGACGCGCCGTGGCTGGAGGTGCTGCCCCGGAACGCCTCCAAGGCGTCCGCGGCGAAGATTTTGAAGGAGAAACTCGGCTGCGACAGGATCGTCTGTTTCGGGGACGAAATCAACGATATTCCCATGTTTGAGATCGCAGACGAAAAGTACGCCGTCGCAAACGCCGCGCCCGAGCTGAAAGCTCTTGCGACCGCCGTCATCGGCGATAACGACGAGGACGCCGTCGCAAAGTGGCTTGCGGAGAGATTCACGAAATTTTGCGAATAAAGCATTTGAGAGGAAAGCTGCGGATATGCAGAGCCCCCTGCCGTGATCGTACCGGCAGGGGGCTTTTACGTTGTTTTTATTTTTCGATCAAGCTCTTTCCCGTCATTTCCTCAGGGATGGGCAGTCCCATCACTTCCAGAAGCGTAGGCGCGAGATCTGCGAGGATGCCGTCCTTTCTCAGCGTCACGTTCCGGTACTTCTCGTCGGCGGAGATGAGCACCACGGGCACGGGGTTGGTGGTGTGCGCCGTGAAGGGCGAACCGTCGGTATCGAGGAGCTTGTCCGCGTTGCCGTGGTCGGCGGTGAGAAGCGCGCTGCCGCCCATCGAAAGGATCTTGTCGACGACCTTCTTCACGCACTCGTCCACCGCGTGCACCGCCTTGACGGCGGCGGGGATCACGCCCGTATGCCCGACCATGTCGCAGTTGGCAAAGTTGAGGATCATGGCGTCGTACGTACCCGTCGAAAGCTCTTCGAGCACCTTGTCCGTCACCTCGTACGCGCTCATTTCGGGTTTCAAGTCGTACGTTGCGACCTTGGGCGAATTGATGAGGACGCGCACCTCGTTTTCGTTGGGCGCCTCCACGCCGCCGTTGAAGAAGAAGGTGACGTGCGCGTACTTCTCCGTCTCCGCAATGCGGAGCTGTTTTTTGCCCATTTTTGCAAGATATTCGCCCAGCGTGTTGTGCATGCTCTGCTTGGGGAACGCGATCTCCACGTTCGTGTAAGCCGCGTCGTAGACGGTGAAGCAGACGTAAACGGGGTGCAAAAATCCCGTCTTGCGCTCGAATGCCGTACCCTTGGGAACGACGAAGGGATCCTGCGAGAATGCGCGGGTGATCTCTCTCGCGCGGTCGGGGCGGAAGTTGAAGAAGATGACGGAGTCGCCCTCGCCGACGAGCGCCACGGGCTTTCCGTTCTCCACAATGTTGGTGGGGAGGACGAATTCGTCCGTCACGCCGTTTTCATACGACTTTTTCAGCGCCTCGGCGGCGTTCGTCTCGTGAACGCCCGTGCCGATCGTGAGCATATCGTACGCCTTTTCGATGCGATCCCAGTTGTTGTCGCGGTCCATGGCGTAATATCTGCCCGAGAGCGACGCGATCTTGCCGTAGCCGAGCTCGTCCATTTTCGCCTGCAGCTGCTCCACATAGTGCACGCCGGAGGTGGGGGAGACGTCGCGCCCGTCCATGAAACCGTGAACATAGGTCTCGGGCACGCCGTGCTGTTTCGCCATTTCGAGGAGCGCATAGAGGTGCGTGATGTGGCTGTGCACGCCGCCGTCGGAGAGAAGTCCCCACAGGTGCAGCTTTTTGCCGTTTTGTTTCGCGTTCTCCATCGCCTTCAGAAGGGCGGGATTTTGGAAGAACTCGCCGTCCTCGATCTCTTTGGTGATCTTGGTGAGATCCTGGTAGACGATGCGCCCGGCGCCCATATTGAGGTGTCCGACTTCGGAGTTGCCCATCTGCCCGTCGGGCAGACCCACGGAACGCCCGCTCGCGCCCAGCGTGGCGGAGGGGTAGTTCTCGCGGTAGTAGTTTACGTTCTTGCTCCCGTCAATGGAGATCGCGTTCCCGTCGCCCGCGGGCGCAAGTCCGTAACCGTCCATGATGATGATCGCATAAGGTTTTTTCATATCTTCTTTCTCCTGAATATGATTGGAAAAATAGTTTTTTGCGACACGTCTCCGTGCCGCAAAACAGGTTACATGAGTTCTTTGGGAAGGCGCATGCCCTGAATGCCCTTGTCGAAATGCACGATCTCGGCAAAATCCTTTGCTTTGAGCGAGGCGCCGCCGATGAGTCCGCCGTCGATCTCGGGCATGTCCATGAGCTGGCGGCAGTTGCCCGCGTTCATGGAACCGCCGTACTGGATGCGCATGCGCATCGCCTTATCCTCGCCGAAGAGCTCCGCGCACTTGCTGCGGATAAAGGCGATCGTCTCGTTCGCCTGCTCACAGGTCGCCGTTCTGCCCGTGCCGATCGCCCATACGGGTTCGTATGCGATGACGATCTTGGAAATATCTTCGATGCCCGCAAGTCCCTCTTCGATCTGGCGCGCAAGCACTTTTTTCGTCCTGCCGCCTTCGCGTTCCTGCAGCGTTTCTCCGATGCAGACGATGGGGGTGATGCCCTCTTTGATGGCTGTCAGCGCGCGCATATTGACCGTTTCATCCGTTTCGCCGAAATACTGTCTGCGTTCGCTGTGACCGATGATCACGTATTTCACGCCGTATTCTTTGAGCATCTCCGCCGAGATCTCGCCCGTGTATGCGCCGCGCTCCGCGTAGTGCACGTTCTGCGCGCCGAGCTGGATGTTGCTCCCTTCGAGCGCTTCCGCGACGGCGGGAATATCGATGGCGGGCACGCACACGACGACTTCGCACGAAGCGTCTTTCACGAGGGGTTTGAGCGCGTTCACGAGCGCAACGCCCTCCTTGGCGGTGTTGTTCATTTTCCAGTTTCCCGCGATGATGGGATTCCTGAAATATGAGGGTTTCATAGGTTGCCTCCTGATAATGTTTTTATCCTCATCCCCCACAAAAGATTATAGCACATTTTTTTGGAAAATGCAACATTGCCGTAACCTGTTGCGCGGCTATTTTGTATTTTTCTTGCAAATTGTCCGCCGCTATAAAAGGCCGCCCGCTCTGCGGAGCGGGCGGCGGGCGATAACCATGCTTTATGAAATAACAATTCCGGGCTTTCCGGTCGCCGTCATAAAGAATCGGTAAAGAATATGAAAAGAACGGCTCCGCGGGGAGCCGTTCCTGCCGTTTTGTCTGAGGTTACTTCTTGTCGTTGAGGCAGGCGATGCCGGGAAGCACCTTGCCTTCGAAGAGCTCGAGCGATGCGCCGCCGCCCGTCGAGATGTGCGTGATCTTATCGGCAAAGCCGAGCTGCGTGCAAGCCGCCGCAGAATCGCCGCCGCCGACGATGGTCGTCGCGCCCTTGGCGTCTGCCAGAGCCTGCGCCACCGCGATGGTGCCTGCCGCAAGGATGGGGTTCTCGAACACGCCCATGGGGCCGTTCCAGATGACCGTCTTAGCGCTCTTGACCTTCTCGGCAAAGAGTTCGCGCGTCTTGGGACCGATATCCAGACCCATCATATCCGCGGGGATCGCGTTGGAGGGAACGACGCTCGTTTCGACGGGCGCGTCGATGGGGTCGGGGAAGGACTTGGTGATGACGGTATCGACGGGGAGGAGGAGCTCCTTGCCCATATCCGCCGCCTTCTTGATCATGTCTTTGCAGTAGTCGATCTTCTCGTCGTCCACGAGCGAGGTGCCGACGGAGCCGCCCTGCGCCTTGATGAAGGTGTACGCCATGCCGCCGCCGATGATGAGCGTATCGCACTTTTCGAGCAGGTTGGAGATGACGTTGAGCTTATCCGCAACTTTCGCGCCGCCGAGGATGGCGACGAAGGGACGGACGGGGTGCTCGAGGGAGTCCGCCATCACGGTGAGCTCTTTCTCGATGAGGAAGCCGCAGACCGCCGTCTTTACGAGCCCGTACTCCACGATCGCCGCGGTGGATGCGTGCGAGCGGTGCGCCGTGCCGAATGCGTCGTTTACATAGATATCGCAGTAGGAGGCGAGCTTTTTGCAGAATTCGAGATCCTTCTTCTCCTCCTCCCAGTGGAAACGGAGGTTTTCAAGCAGCACGCATTCGCCCTCTTTGCAGGCAGCGACTTTCTCCTGCGCGTCGGGACCGACGACGTCCTTTGCGAACGTCACCTTGCCGTCCAGAAGCTCGTTGAGGCGCGCTGCAACGGGTGCGAGGGTGAGCTTTTTGAGGTCGTCTTTCTTTGCCTTCTCGATGATGGCTTCCTTTGCGGCTGCCTGCTCCTCTGCGGGGAGCGCCTCGACCTTCGCCTTATCCTTCTTGTTGAGCTTCACTTCGTCGGAGAAGATGGAGTGGGGCTTGCCCATGTGCGAGCAAAGGACGACCTTTGCGCCGTGCTCCATCAGATATTTGATGGTGGGGAGCGCGCCGATGATGCGGTTCTCGTCGGTGATCTTGCCGTCCTTCATGGGGACGTTGAAATCGCAGCGGACGAGCACGCGCTTGCCTTTCCAGTCTTTGATGTCTTTTACCGTCATCTTGTTCATGGTTGGTTGTTCTCCTTATCCTTTTTGATTACCTTAAATATTCTAATGCTTTTTGAAAAATTTGTCAATACTTTGATGGAAATTTCGGGTGCGGAAATCGCAGGAAAGGCGCACATTCAAAAAAAGAACGCGCCCATAAATATGGGAGCGCCTTTGGGAGGATGGCTCCGTCGGGGCGGGAACTCCCGACGGAGTCCGCGGCTGCATCATGCTTTTGCCGCGGTGACGATGAAGATGTGCAAGGGGCAGTTGCACGCGGACGTTTTCGGGCGTCGTACCCGATCGGGAGTCTTTCCCGTCCGTCCGCATATATCATAGCAGACAGATGTAAAAAAGTCCGCACAAAGTTGTAAAAAAATTGTAAAAAATGCGGCGGGTTGGGAATCCGCCGGAAGGGACGGTCATTCTCTCCCGCGCGAGAGGGGAACGGTGCCGATCTCTACGCCGCCGATATCTATGGTGACTTCTTTCAGCCGCAGATCGTCAGGAAGTTCATCGCCGTATTCTGATTCGTACTTCGTTGCCGTTTCAAAATAAGGGGCAAATTGTGCGAAAGTGTATTTTGATTGCGTTGCAGCCGTCTGCCCCGGAGAAGAAAAATAATGTTCTGTACAAAAAATATCGGCAAATACAAATTCCGACAAAGCGACAAGATCGTAGCCGTTGTTTTTTTCGGAGGGAAGAAATTGCCAAGATAATATTTCGTATACACAAACAAAGAAGCTTTCCCATCGTGAGCCGCCAAAAATTTCCGGCCCCCGGAACGATTCGATAAAGCGTCTGTTGTCAGCTGCACTGATTACAAAGACGATAGGGGAACTGACGGATAAACCGTTCTGCATGGGAACGGTCTGTTCTGTATACAGGTAGGTGCAGGGTTCGTTGAAGAGGGCGTCTGCTTCGTCGCCCAGCTTTTCTCGCAGCGTTTCTTCCGAAACAACTTCGACGCCGAGTTGCGTAAGCGCGGTGCCTATGTCGGGATCGGGGAAAATATAGGAGCCGTCCTTTCCCTGCATATACGAGACGATCGCATCTCCGATGGGATGATCCATATAGGCGGAAACGGGGTAGTTGGTTTCTCCCGCGCAAGCGGAGAGTGCGATCGCTGAGACAACGAAGATCGTGGTAACAAAAACAGGATATTTTTTAGAATTCATCGTATGTCTCCCGCAAAACATATCATTTAATGGATTGCTGTTGTAAACATCAGACAAGAGAAATATTACTCGGAAGGAGCGGTCATTCTCTCCCGCGCGAGAGGGGAACGGTGCCGATCTCCACGCCGCCGAGGATGATATCCGTTTCCGAAAGGCGCATATCCGGCTCAATATCCCTTTCTGCTAACACGGGCGTGACCGCGTCGTCGAAGTAAGGGGCAAATTGTGTAAACGTGAGGCGGGTATATGTTGTAACGGGATCGGAGGACTGCCCGTTGTATTCGACGCCGTGTTCCGCATAGATGACTTCTGCAAATGCGAAATCGGAGTGCGCGATACATTCGTAGCCTGTACCGTTTTCCGCGGGCAAAAACTGAAAAGAGAGTACGTCATATACGGAGCAATCGAAGGAATCCCATGTTGTGCCGTCTGTTTCTCCGCGGATGTATTCCGTAAAGCGCAGATCTTCCCCTGTGCCGTATACATATACGGCGGGGGAGACGATCTCCTGTCCGTTTTGTGCCTTGAATGTACGCTCCGTGTAAAAATAATTGCGGTCATCTCCGAAGATCGGCGCGGCGACTTCCCCCAAAATGGCGGAGAGTTCCTCTTCCGTCGTCAGTTGAAGTCCCGCTTCGGCGAGTGTAGAACGCATGCTTTCCGCCGTTCGCGGCGTTTCGGTGAGGAAGGTGTCTTCAAGGTATGCTGCGATCTTATCTCCTACGGGATGATCGAGATAGGAAGAGAAAGGGTAGTTGGTTTCTCCCGCGCAGGCGGAAATACCGAGCGCGGCAGATAGAATGATCCCTGTAAACAATGCATAGAAATATGTTCTTTTCATGCTTATCTCCTGTGCGGCATGGGAACGGAACCCACGGTCTCTCCTTCGTATGTCACGGCAAATTCTGTCATGCACATATCCTTGCCGACGCGTTCTCCCGCGAGGTAGGGCGTCACGGCGTCGTCGCAGTATGGTCCGAATTGCGTCAGGGCATATTCGGTGTCGTGGAATTCACCAAAGTCGGGCACGGAACGGTAGATCTCTGCCGCCGCAAAGTTGGAAACGGCGATACATTCATAGTTCGCGCTTCCTGCCTCGGGAAGAAACTGATAAGTGACCACTTCGCGCATGACTGCCGTATATGTTTCGCGGAGATCTTCATAGGCGACGCCTTCCTCCGCGACAACTTTCTTTCCGTTGGTGTGCACGATCAGAGTCCCCGTTCCGTACAGTTCGCTGTCGCCCGCGTAAGCATAGGCGTATACAATGGGGGAGACGATCGTCTCGCCGCCGTTTGTTATCGTCCGCTCCATGTACAGATAGGTGCGGGAAACGCCGATCGCTTCCTCCGCCGCGCCGCCGAGCGCGGCGCGCAGTTCACTCTCGGAGACCTTTTTCAACCCCGTGTCGGTCAGCGGAGAAAAGGTCTCATCGGAAGGATCGTGCAGATATTCCGCGATCAGGTCTGCCACAGGATGATTTTCGTATGCCTCGTCGGGATAGCGGGGCGCGCATGCCGTCATGCACGCAACAGCAAGAGCTGTTGTAAAGGCTGAAGCGCACAGTGCTGCTCCTGCAGAAAATTTACGCATATTGTCCTCTCAAAATGTTTTGTATCTCCATTATACACCAGGGCACACAAAAATTTGTCATAAAGTTGTCGCACAGTTGTAAAAAAATTGTAAAAATTTTCACATTCTGCGCGGCGCATGCGGGGTGCCGGCGCACGGAAAGGGCGTCGATCCTGCCCAAACACTCCGCAATGTGCCGGGGAATTCGCTGTATACTATATATAATTACGTATATATACAAATTTTTTGGGAAAAATTGCTATAAACATTTGACAAAGGAATACGCTTTTGATACAATGTGTATCGCCTGTTTTTGGATGGGCGTATTTTTTCGTTGCAATTTTTGACGTATACTTGCTCCGCAATGCCGCGTCTTGCTTGCAACTTTGCGCAAAAAGCATTGCGTTCTCAATCAGTTCCTTTACGGACCGCCTTTGCGGTTTTAAGGATATTCCGAAATCTTACAAGGAGGTAACCAAATGCCCACGATCAACCAGCTCATCAAGAAAGGCAGAGAGACGGAGGCGAACAAGTCCAAGTGCCCCATCCTCGACGCATGCCCTCAGAAGCGCGGCGTATGCCTTTCCGTGACGACGACTTCCCCCAAGAAGCCCAACTCGGCGCTTCGTAAGATCGCGAGGGTGAGACTCACTAACAAGCAGGAAGGTACGGTGTACATTCCCGGCGAGGGTCACAACCTTCAGGAGCACAGCTCCGTTCTTATCCGCGGCGGAAGAGTCAAGGATCTGCCCGGCGTCCGCTATCACATCATCCGCGGCGCGCTCGATACGGCAGGCGTTGC
>CALVWO010000003.1 GCA_944367465.1 uncultured Clostridia bacterium | reverse complement strand
AAAGACGCGGAGCTGCAGAACGACATCGAGCGCGCCGTGCGCATCCTGGGCGATTACGAGCCCGTCGTCACGGTGGAACGGGAGTAGGGTGCGGAGCGGGAGCGACCCGCGGACATCATCTGTGCGGCAATGCGCCGCCGCGGAAAACCGCGGCGGCGCTTTTTTGCGCGCCGGTGCGCCGCGGCGCGCAAAACTTCGGGCAATCGTTCAAAAATAAGCGAAATTGCGCGCAGACGATTGTCTTTTGCGGATAAATCTGTTATAATAGCATCTGGAATATTGTATCATCGGGGAGATTGCCATGTTAAAGATCATTGTGGACGCGATGGGCGGCGACAACGCCCCCGCGGAGATCGTGAAGGGCGCGCTCGACGCCGTAAAAGAGCGCTCCGACTTCAAACTCGTACTAACGGGCGACGAGGATCTCGTCAACCGCGAACTCGATAAATATACCTTCGACGCCTCGCGCGTGGAAGTCGTCGCCTGCACGCAGGTCATCACCAACGACGACGTGCCCACCCAGGCGGTGCGCGCCAAGCGCGACAGTTCGCTCGTCGTGGGGCTCAACCTCCTCAAAAACGACGCGGAGGCGGGCGGGTTCGTCTCGGCGGGCTCCACGGGCGCCGTGCTCACGGGCGGCATCATGTTCGTGGGCAGGCTCAAGGGGGTCATGCGCCCCGCGCTCTGTCCCGGCATCCCCAACGTGCGCGGCGAGATCACGCTGCTGTGCGACTGCGGCGCGAATGCGGAGTGCAAGCCCGCCTATCTCGCGCAGTTCGGCGTGATGGCGTCCGCCTACGCCAAGGCGGCTTACGGCGTGAAGGAGCCCCGCGTCGGGCTTCTCACCAACGGCACCGAGGAGCATAAGGGCGATCCGCTGCACCAGGAGGCGCATCAGCTGCTCAAAGAGACGAAGGGCATCCGTTTCGCGGGCAACGTGGAGGGGCGCGACATCATGTACGGCGACGTGGACGTCGTCGTTTCGGACGGATTTTCTGGCAACGTTGCGCTCAAAGCCATCGAGGGCTGCGGCAAGACGGTCGCCACCATGCTCAAAAAGGAGTTCACGCGCTCTCTGGGCAGCAAGCTCAGCTACCTCTTTGCGCGGAAACCCGTCAAGGGGCTTGCGCGCGCGCTCGACTATTCGCGCTTCGGCGGGTCGGTATTTCTGGGGCTGAAAAAGGTCGTCATCAAGTCGCACGGATCGTCCAAGGCGTTTTCCATAAAGCAATCCGTCTTTCAGGCGATCGACGCCTACCGCGGCGGGCTCATTCCCACCCTTGAATCGATGTTCGCGCAGACGGACGGCGAGGACGTCCGATGACGGCGGAGTGGACGGAAGAGGAATTGTGCGCTGCGGAAGAGGCGCTCGGTCATAAGTTTTCCGACCGCGCCCTGCTCAGAACGTGCTTCACGCACGCATCGCTCGTAAACAGCGGCGAGGTGAGCAACGAGCGGCTGGAATTTCTCGGCGACGCCGTCCTCGAGCTGGTCGTTACGGAAAAACTGTACCGCGACGTAGACGAGCGCGAGGGCACGCTCACCGAACTGCGCAAAAAATACGTCTCCAAGGGCGCGCTCGAACGCGCCGAGGCGCGTGCGGGGCTCATGCGCTTTTTGCGCTATGCGGGCGGCGAAGATACGCTCCGCGGCAAAACGGCTTCCAACCTCTTCGAGGCGGCGGTCGGCGCGATCTATCTGGACGGCGGCATGGCGGCGGCGCGCGCCTTTCTCGCGCGGACGCTGGAAGAGACGGAGACGGATAACTATAAATCCGCTCTGCAGGAATATGTACAGAAGTACGAGCACGTAACGCCCGTGTACAGGACTGCGGAGGCGGCGGGAGGATATGAGAGCACGGTGTGCGCGCTGGGGCAGTCTGCGTGCGGCACCGGCAAGAGCAAAAAGGAAGCGGAGATGTCCGCGGCGAAAAAATTGTACGGGAAACTTTCAGAGCAATGAATTTCAAAGAGATGCAACTTGTGGGGTTCAAGTCGTTCGCGGACAAGACCTCCATCAAATTCGACGACGGCGTCACCGTCATCGTCGGCCCCAACGGATGCGGCAAGAGCAACGTTGCCGACGCCGTGCGCTGGGTGCTCGGCGAACAGTCCGCCAAGACGCTGCGCGGTTCCTCCATGCAGGACGTCATCTTCGGCGGCACCGAGGCGCGCCGTCCGCTTTCCTACTGCGAGGTGACCCTCGTATTCGATAATACCAACCGCATGTTCGATATCGATTACGACGAAGTCGCCATGACGCGCCGTCTTTACCGTTCGGGCGAGAGCGAATATCTGCTCAACATGCAGTCCTGCCGTCTCAAAGATATCGTCGCGCTCCTGCACGGCGTCGGCATCGGCAAGGAGGGCTATTCCATCATCGGGCAGGGCAAGGTCGAGCAGATCATGAACGCCAAGCCCGAGGATCGCCGCGCCATTTTCGAAGAGGCGACGGGCGTCATGAAGTTCAAGGCGCAAAAGGGCGAGATCGAGCGCAAACTCGAGAGCGCCAAGGATAATCTTACCGTGTTCGTGCAGCGTATGGACGAGGCGGAGAATCAGCTCCGTCCCCTCGAAAAGCAGGCGGAAACGGCGAAAAAGTACCGCGCCTATACGGAAGAGCTCAAACACGAGGAGGTCAACGCCTACCTCGTGCGCTTTGATAATTTTGCATTCGAAACGGGCAAACAGCGCGAAAAGATCGAGGATGCGACCCGCCGCCTGAACGCGGTGGAAGACCGGCTCTCGGTGCTGGATACCGAGGAATCGGAGGGGCGCGAAGCCATTGTAAAGGCGGACGAGAACCTGCGTTCGCTCAACGAAAAGCTCCGCCTTTTCGAGGTGGGCATGGAGCACAAAACGGGCGAGGCGAAGGTCATCGGCGAGCGCATCGCCTCCTATCGCCGCCAGCTCCAGACGGCGGCGGACGACGTGGAGTATTCCCTCCGCCGCACGCAGGAGATCGATCAGCTCGAGCGTGCGGGCGCGGCGCGGGCGGAAAAGAACGGCAGGCGCGCCGCCGAGATCGGCAAGGAATGCGCGCGGCTCGAGGGCAGACTGCGCGAGGCGGACGCGAAGGTCGTCGCGTTCGACCGCATCTCCGATGAGAAGCGCGCCAGCGAGCTCAGTTCCGTGGAGAGCCTTGCCGACGTCCGTGCGAACGTGGGGAGCCTCTCCGCCCGGCACGACGCGGTCAGCGAGCGTATCGGCGAGGTGAAAGAGGCGATCGGCAAGGCGCAGGTGCGCCGGCAGGAGTACGAGCGCCAGCTTGCGGACTGCCGCAAGGATAAGGACGCCTGCACCAAGTTCCTCGACGCAAAACCCGCGCGCGAGGAGGCGCTCCAGGGCGATATCGCGGCGCTCCGCCAGTCCCGCCAGAAACTTTCGGAAGACATCGTGGACTGTAACACGTCCATTTCCAATCTCAACAACAATCTCGAGATGTACGTCAACCTCAAAAACAGGTTCGACGGCTACCGCGACTCGGTGCGCCGTCTGCAGCTCACCGCGCAGAAGGATCCCGAGATCGGCAGGCGCATCCGCGGCGCCATTGCGGATATCGTCCGCACGGACAAGCAGTACGAAGTCGCCATCGAAACGGCGATCGGCGGCGCGATGCAGAATCTCGTCACCGCCACGCAGGACGACGCACGCTGGCTTATCGAGTATCTCAAACGCACGGGCGGCGGCATCGTCACCTTCCTCCCCGCCGATGCGATGCGCCCCCGCGGCAACGGGCGCGACGTCCAGGCGGCGCTCCGCGAAGAGGGGGCGATGGGGCTTGCCGACGAGCTCGTCAAGTACGATCCGTACTATTCCAACATCGTAAAATATCTGCTCGACAACACGCTCATCTGCGATACCATCGGCAATGCCACGCGCATCGCCAAAAAGTATCCGCGCGCGTTCAAACTCGTTACGCTGGACGGCGATACCATTGCGTCGAGCGGCGCCATGACGGGCGGTTCCCGCCGCCGTGAGAGCGGCAACCTCCTTGCCGGCGAGCGCCACATCAAGGAGTGCGAAGAGGGCATCGCGCGCAAGAAAAATACGCTCGAAAAGCTCAAAGCCGCGCTTGCCGACTGCGAGGCGGAGCTGGAAAACGCGGAGGCCGCCTACGAAAAATTCCGCGTAAAGGTACAGGAAGAGACGGCGGCGTTCGCCGCGCTCTCCCAGCGCGAGGCGACGCTCGAAGGGCTCGCGCAGGACGCCGCGAACGACGTTGCGGAGTACGACGCGCTCCTCGAACGGCTCACCCGCACGGCGGACGACCTCAGCCGCGAAGTGCTCTCTTCCGAAGAGAGCGAGGAGCTCCTCAACAAGATCCGTTCGGAGGCTGCCGCGGAATCCTCGGCGCGCCAGGCGGAGGGCGAAAAGCTCCGCGCCGAGCGCGACGAACTCTCGAAACAGCTCAGCGAACTCAGGGTAGAGGAGGCGGCGATCGCCTCGGCGCGCCAGGCGGACGAAGAGAGCTCCGTGCGCATGCGCGAAGAGCGCGCAACGCTCCTCAAAAAGGTGGACGAGACCCGTGCCGCCATGGCGGAGACGCAGGCGCAGATCGAGCAGCTCAAGCGCGAGGAGGAGAAAGTCGCCCTCACCGAAGAGGAGCAGAGGACGGTCGACGCAATCCGCGAGCGCCTCAAAAAGGTGGAGGATGAAAAGCGCGCCGTTCTCGCAAAGCAGACGGAGCTCGCCGAAGAAAAGCGCGGGCTGCTCACGCAGCAGATGTCGCTCGGCGAAGTCAAACATGCCTGCGAGCTGGAGATCTCCAAAGCCGAGGTCACGCTCGAGAACATGAAGCAGCGCATCGACGAGGCATACGGGCTCACTTACGAGAGCGCGCAGGAACTGCGCGACGAAAATTACGATATCACGCAGGCGTCCGCGCGCATCAACAGCTTAAAACACAGGATCACTTCGCTCGGCGCGATCAACCAGAACGCCGAGGAGGATTACGATAACCTGCTCGCGCGGTATAACGAGATGCTCACGCAGAAGGAGGATCTCGATAAGGGCATCACCGATCTCACGACGGTGCTCGACGAGCTCAGGGCGGAGATGCAGAAGAAGTTCGACGACGGGTTCAACGAGATCAACGAGAACTTTACCAGGATCTTCCGCGAGCTGTTCGGCGGCGGCAAGGCGGAGATGCAGCTCGACTATACCGACTGCGACGACCCGCTCAACGCCGGCATCGAGATCGTGGCATGTCCGCCCGGGAAAAAACTCACAAAAATTTCGCTGCTCTCGGGCGGCGAGCGCGCCTTCACCGCGATCGCCATCCTGTTCGCCATCCTCAAGTCGCGTCCCATGCCGTTCTGTATCCTCGACGAGATCGAGGCGGCGCTCGACGAGGCGAACGTCGACCGTTTTGCAAAGTATCTCAAAAAGTTCTCCAAGGATACGCAGTTCATCGTCATCACGCACCGCAAGCCCACCATGAACCAGGCAGACGTCCTGTTCGGCGTCACGATGGAGGAAAAGGGCGTGAGCAAGATCGTCTCCGTCAAGCTCTCCGAGGTCGAGGCAAGACTGGGCGGAGATACGGTGATGGCGTAAAATGTTCACACTACATTCACGAATTTTCTCGTCCAAAGGGACGACAAAATTCCGTGATCTGAGAGGACGGCTGCGGGCACGGCATACGCCTGACCGCGCCTTCCTCTCTTTGCGCGAACCTTAGGGGCTTACATTTATAGTTCGCGCAAATTCACTCCTTCCTGAAAGTTGCTTGCGCAACAATTAGGGGCATACTGCGCAAAATGGCGATTTTGCTTGTATCTGTGATTTATAGCTTTTTTAGGAATTTTGTGAGATATTATAAAATCACTTGCGCAAGCAGGGTTTCCCTGCGCCCGCGCCCCACATTTGCGCATACTTGCGCTTCTGCGGAAAGGTGAGCCGCCGCGGGTTACACTGTTGCGAACAGCGGCGGCGAGGAAAACCGCGCACAAAGCGTAGCGATTGCGGGGTTTTCCTAAAATTCACGAAGATTTTCCGCGTCAGTTCGCGGAAAATCTGTGAGGAGGTAATGTATGGGTCTTTTCGGAAAAATCAGAGACGCATTGAAAAAGACGAAGGACAGCGTCGCCCTGAAGATGCGGCAGCTGTTCCTCAAAAATAAGATCGGCGACGCCTTCTACGACGAGCTCGAGGAGATCCTCATCTCCGCGGACGTCTCTGTCCGCACGGCGGAGGATGTCGTCGAGCAGGTCAAAGAAGAGGCGATCGGGAACAAGGTCAAAGACGAGCAGTTCGTCACCGATCTTCTGAAGGATATCCTCGAAGATACGCTGAACGAAGCGCCCGTTCCCGAGATCGAGTATCCATGCGTCATCATGTTCGTGGGTGTCAACGGTGTGGGCAAGACGACGACCATCGGCAAGGTCGCAAACTGGTTCGTCAAACAGAAAAAGAGCGTGACCATCGCGGCGGCGGATACCTTCCGCGCGGCGGCGATCGATCAGCTCGAAGTCTGGGCGAACCGCGCCAAGGTGCGCATCGTCAAGCACGAGGACGGGAGCGATCCCTCCGCCGTCATTTTCGACGCCGTCTCCTCCGCCAAGGCGCGCGGAACGGACGTGGTGCTCGTCGATACCGCGGGTCGCCTGCACGTCAAGGAAAACCTCATGAAGGAATTGCAGAAGATGGATCGCGTGGTCACGCGCGAATATCCCGAGGCGCAGTTCCTCAAATATCTGGTACTCGACGCGACCACGGGGCAGAACGCCGTCAGTCAGGCGCGCGTGTTCGATGAGGCGGTGGAACTGGACGGCATCGTCCTGACCAAGCTCGACGGCACCGCGAAGGGCGGGTTCGTGTTCTCCCTGTGCGGCGAACTGAAGATCCCCGTCGTGTTCGCGGGCGTGGGGGAGAAGATCGACGATTTGGAGCTGTTCGACGCCGAGCAGTTCGTCGAGGGATTTTTCTGATCGCATCGTCTGCCCGCGGCGGGACGTTGCCCGGATACAGTTTCAAAAAAGCGGCAAAATTGCCGCTTTTTTTGCAAAAAACGCCGAAAATTCAAATATTTCGATATATATCGAAATATAAAACCGATATTTCGACAAAATTCGAAATAATAAAACGGCGCCCTTTCCCGCGCGCTCCGGGCGGGCGGCGGGGCTGCGGAAAGAAAAAATTTCATCTGTCAAGTAATTTTGCTTGACAGGCTGAATCTCCTCTGCTATAATGGACAGCGTTCGGAGGGAGACGTATGGATCTGCATTTTTTACGGCTGTGGGATATCTACAGTCCGCTCCTCACCGAGCACCAGCGCGAGATCACCGATCTGTATTTCAACTGCGATCTTTCCCTCGCGGAGATCGCCGAAGAGAAGGGGTGTTCCCGCCAGAGCGTTTCGGATACGCTCCGCAAGGCGCGCCGCCTTATGGAGGAGTACGAGGAAAAGCTGCACTTTGCCCGTCTTGCGGCGGAAAGTTCGCTCGCGCAGTCTCTCCGCACGGAGGAACTCATGCGGTGGGCGCAGTCGCTGCCCGCAGAAAAGCGGCTCGAGGCCGAGGCGATCCTCAGCAAGGACTATTCCGCCGAGGTCGGCAGGGCGCTCGCGGACGGCAAGGCGCTCTAAGCTGCGCTCTCACGATCGAAGGAGGTAACGCATGGCATTGTTTGCATCGCTCTCCGAGCGGCTCAATCACATTTTTTCCAAGCTGACGAAACGCGGCAAACTCACCGAGCTGGAGATCCGCACCGCCATGCGTGAAGTGCGCATCGCCCTTCTGGAGGCGGACGTCAACTTAAAGGTCGCAAAACAGTTCATCGCCGAGGTCTCCGAAAAGGCGGTCGGGCAGCAGGTTCTGCAATCGCTCAATCCCGCCCAGCAGGTCATCAAGATCGTCAACGACGAGCTCATCGCGCTCATGGGGTCGGGGAACGCCAAGCTGGAAGTTTCCCCCAAGCCGCCCACAGTCATTTTAATGTGCGGACTGCAGGGCGCCGGAAAAACGACGCTGTGCGGAAAACTCGCGCTTCAGCTCAAAAAACAGGGGAAAAAGCCTCTGCTCGTCGCGTGCGATATCTACCGCCCCGCCGCGATCGATCAGCTCAAAGTCGTGGGCGGAAAGGCGCAGACCGAGGTGTTCGAAAAGGGCACGCAGACGCCTTCTAAAACCGTGAAACAGGCGGTGGAATACGCCACCCGCATGGGGTACGATACCGTTGTGGTGGATACCGCCGGGCGGCTGCACATCGACGACGCGCTCATGAAAGAGCTCGAGGAGATCGAAAAGGCGGTCACCGTCACCGAGATCCTGCTCGTCGTGGACGCGATGACGGGGCAGGACGCCGTCACCGTCGCGGAGACGTTCAACGCCCGCCTCGGGATCACGGGCGTCATCCTCACCAAGCTCGACGGCGATACCCGCGGCGGCGCATGCCTCTCCATCAAGGCGGTCACGGGCAAGCCCATCAAGTTCATCGGCGTGGGCGAAAAGCTCACCGATCTCGAACCCTTCTATCCCGACCGCATGGCGTCCCGCATTCTGGGCATGGGCGACGTTCTGTCCCTCATCGAGAAGGCGCAGGAGGCGGTCACCGAACAGCAGGCGAAGGAGATGGAGCGCAAGATGCGCGAAAATTCCTTCACGCTCGCCGATTATCTCGATCAGTTCGAGGCGCTCAAAAAGATGGGAGGCGCCTCCGCGCTCATGGGCATGCTCCCCGGGAGCAAGCTCAAGATCAAGGAGAGCGATCTCGACGAGAAGAAGATGGAGCGCACCCGCGCGATCATCCTCTCCATGACGCCCAAAGAGCGCGATAATCCGCAGATCATCAACTCCTCGCGGAAGCGCCGCATTGCACAGGGATCGGGCACGACGGTACAGGAGATCAACCAGCTCTTAAAGCAGTTCGAGCAGACCAAGGCGCTCATGAAACAGTTCAAAAACGGAAAGGGCAAAATGCGCCTCCCGTTCTGAAAATAATCCAAGAAAAACATTTTATCGGAGGTAGGTATTATGGTCAAAATGAGATTGGTACGCATGGGCGACAAGAAGTCCCCCGTCTACCGTATCGTGGTTGTGGACGCGCGCAAGGCGGCTACGGGCGAGTACATCGAGAAGATCGGTTTCTACGATCCCAAGTCTGAGCCCGTGCAGCTCACCGTCGACGTGGAGAAGGCAAAGGAGTGGCTCGCAAAGGGTGTTCAGCCCACCGAGACCGTCCGCAGCCTGCTCGTCCGTGCCGGCGCGATGGAAAAGCCCGCAAAACTTTCGCCTTCCAAGACCAAGACGAAGAAAAAGAAGTAAGATATTTCACGAAATTCTTTTCGAACTGACGTCGTCGCGGCGGAGCACATCTTGCGGGCGGTTCGGCTGCGCCGAACGCCGCGCTTAAAACACTCGCCGCTCCTCTTCGCAAAAAATCTTTCTGCGAAATCTTTTTTGCGAGGGCTGCGGTACGATAATGTCGTGAGGGGAAGAGAAACCCAACGTTCGCCTGCGGCTCTGCATTTGGTTGTCTCGGCGGCACCAAGGCGGTGTGCCGCCTCGGTCACGAAATTGTCCTTGATATGGCAATTTCTCAGTTCGCGCATACGCCGAAGCCCCACAGGGGCGGTACTTCGGCTGCGCTCGTGCGCCGCTTTGCGTCGGACGGCATAACGTACGCGCTCACCTCGGCGCCGCTGTTTCGCAACAGTATAGCACGCGGCGGCTCACTCTTTGAAAAAAGTACCGCAGCAATCACGAAAATATTTTTGCAGAAAAGATTTTCGTGAAGAGGAGCGACAGGCGTAAAAAGTGTGGCGTTCGGAATAGCCGAATGCCCACAAAATGCGCCTTGTCGCGACGAGCGCAGGTATGCGCAAATGTAGGGCGCTGGCGGAGGCGTAGCCTCCTTGCGCGAGTAATTATCTCTTGCCGCCCTTCATGGAGGGTGCCAAGGATACACAAGCGCATTTTTCCGTAGGCACGTAGTGCCGTGTCAGCAACTTCCTGCTCAAATCACGGAATTTTGTCGTCCCTTTGGACGAGAAAATTCGTGAACCCAAATAAGGAGGAAATCATTATGTTGGATCTGATCAAATACGTTGTGGAACAGTTCGCCGAAGATAAGGCGAACATCCGTTACGAAGTCGAAGAGACGGAGGAGGCGATCACCGTCACCGTGCTCCTTTCCGATTCGGATATGGGCAAGGTCATCGGCAAACAGGGCAAGATCGCCAAGGCGCTCCGCACCCTTGTGCGCGCCGCAACGCCCAAGGATTCCAAAAAGTACAGCGTCGAGATCAAAGAACGCCCGGCGGAATAACGTACGAAACGACCGCGCCGCGGAAATTCCGCGGCGCGGTTTTCTGCCTTCGCGCCTGCACGGCATAAATATGGCAGCGCGGACATGGGTACCCGCTCACACATGTCTGTGCGGACATGGGGCGGGGAAAATCTGTAAAGAGCGCGGCGGGGAATATGTCCCGCCGCGCATAAAAAAGCCCGCTGCAAACGCAGCGGGCTTCTGTTTTTCGGGTTATACGATATATGCGGGATCGGGTGCGGCGGCGTCGAGCTCCGCCTTCTTTTCCGCATAGCCGGGCTTGCCGAGAAGGGCGAAGGTCGCCTTCTTGCCTGCCTCCACGCCGGGCTGGTTGAAGGTGTTGATGTTGAACATCGCGCCCGCGTAAGCCGTCTGCAGTTCGAAGAGGAACAGGAGCTGGCCGAGCGTGAATTCGTTGACTTCGGGAAGGTTGATGGTGTAGTTGAGCCTGCCCGCCATCGTCAGCGCATGCGCCGTCGCCTTGTTCTCCGCCTGGATGAGTTCCTCCATCGTATGTCCGCCGAGGAAGGAGACGTCGGGGATGCTTTCGCAGCCGTGGGGGATGGGCGTCTTTTCCTTGTAGCTGCCCACCGAGAGGAAGGTGACGACTTTATCGAAGGGGCCTTCGGTATAGAGCTGAACCTGCGAGTGCTGGTCGGTCACGCCGAGCGCCTTCACGGGCGTCTGTCCCACATTGCAGGGCTTGCCGTCGAGCGTCACGTTCTTGCCGAGCGACTCCGCCCAGAGCTGCGCGTACCAGTCGGAGACGTAGCGAAGGTTGTCCGAATAGGGCATGAGCACGCCGATGTTCTTGCCGTCGTTCATCGCAATGTACTGCAGCGTCGCCGTAAGGAGCGCGGGGTTCTTTTTGAGGTCCGCCGTCTTGCACAGCTTATCCATGTAAGCCGCGCCCTTCAGAAGCGCCTTGATGTCGATGCCGAGCACCGCCGCGGGAAGGAGCCCAACGGGGCAGAGTTCGGAGAACCGCCCGCCCACGCCGTCGGGGAGCACGTAGCTCTTCACGCCGCCGAGCTCTTTGGAGATCTTTACGAGGTTGCCCTTTGCGGCGTCCGTCGTGAAGATGACGTTTTCTTTGATGTCGATGCCCTCTTTTTTGAGGAGATCGGAGATGATGAGGTACTGCGCCATCGTCTCGCTCGTCGCACCCGACTTGGAGATGACGTTGAAGCAGGTCTTTTTGACGTCGATGACGTCGAGGAGTTCCTTCATGCGGACGGGATCGACGTTGTCTTCCACGAAGAAGCGGGGACCGCGGCGCTTGGACTTGGGCAGGTCGTTATAGTGCAGGTGGCAGAGCGCATTGAACGCCATCGTGGGGCCGAGCGCCGAACCGCCGATGCCGAGCACGACGAAGTTATCGAACTTCTTGCGGACGAGTTTCGCCGTTTCCAGAATGTCGGCAACGATCTCGCCCTGGTTGTACGGAAGTTCCGTCCAGCCCATGAAAAGCTCGTCTTTGCCGCGGTTTTCGGCAACGTATGCGTGCGCCGCTTTTGCGATCTTTTTGTGTGCGTCGAGCGTCTTTTCCGAAATACCTTTGTCGCCGAGGTACTTATCCGTCATGTTGGTGTAGTCCACCGTCACGCGCATTGCTTTGCGCAGTTCTTCGGTCAGTTTCATACCGTTTTCCTTTCCTCCGATCATCAGAATTATATCTATTGTAGCATAAACGCGGGGCAATATCAAGACCGAACGGAAATTTTTTTGCTTTTTTTCGCAAAAAAACGGCAGAGGAGCGTGCGCACGTCGATGAGCCGCATCAGGCTGAACAGGAGCACTTCCGCCGCGGCAAGAAGGAGCATCGTGACGGCGAAGGCGGGGAAGTAACTGAGGTAGCGCGCGCAGAAGGCGTGCGCCGGGAGCCCGAGCGCAACACAGAGCAGCACCGCCGCCAGAAGGCGGAGGCAGTATTTCCCGATGCGCAGCCGCCCCGTCTTTTTGCGCAGCAGCAGAAGGGAGAGAAGGGCGGTGATGCACGAATCGCACGCCATCCCCGCAAGCAGCGCGCCGCCGCCGAGGTATCTGGGCAGCAGCACGGTGCACAGGAGCATCGCGCCCGATCCCGCCAGAAAAATGCCCAGCGTATGTTTTTCGCATCCCATCGAGTTGAGCATGCTGGTGGAGATGAGCGTCAGGCTCATGGGCACGAGCACGAGCGCGCACGCCGCGATCATGGCGCCGCTGCGGGCGTTGGAGTACAGGAACACGCCCACGTCCTCGCCGCAGACGATATAGAAGGGGAGCAGAAGTCCCGCGATGAGCAGCGTCGTGCAGATCGCCCGTTCGGTGAGCGCGCCCACTTCCCGCGTCCTGCCTTTATAAAAGTTTTCCGAAAGTTCGGGCACGAGCACGAGCGCGATGGAGCCGATGAACGCGCACGGGATCGCCATCACGGGCGAGACCATGCCGTATACCACGCCGTATTCGCTCATGGCTGCCGACGAGGAAAACCCCGCTGCCTGCATCCTGAGCGGAAAGATCACGGAGATGAGCGAACTCATGAGCGAGGAGGAGGTGCGCATCGCCGTCACGGGCAGGGAAGAGGCGAGGAGGGGGCGCAGTTCTCCCTTCGGCGAACGGAATTTCCCGCCCCTGAAAAAATAATATCCGAGCGCCAGCGCGAAGGAGCACAGGTAGGAAAGCAGCACGGCGAACGCCGCGCGGTTGACGCCCGCGAGCGACGTCTGGACGAAAACCAGCAGGATGACGCCCGCGCAGATGCGGATCATCTCCTCGCACAGCTCGACGAGGGAATAGGCAAGAAAGCGCCTGTTCCCCCAGAAGCTCCCGCGGACGACGGAATAGACGGACGTGAACGCGAGCCCCGGGAGGACGATGTAGAAGAGATCGGCGCAGCGCGGGTCGGAAAACACGCGCGAAAAGGGCGTGCGCAGGAGAAAGAGAAGGATGGTCGCGGGGACGCTCACCGCGAGGGCGAGGAGCACCGCGGCGCTTGTCGCGGCGTGTTCGCGCGGGCGCGCGCCGTCCGCGCGGTGTTTGGAGATGGTGCGCGACAGCGTGACGGGCAGCCCGCTCGAGGAGATGGTCAGAAAGACGGCGAACACCGTGAGCGCCACCTGGTATACGCCCAGTCCCTCCGGACCGAGCGTGCGCGAGAGGAGGATGCGGTATAAAAAGCCGAGGCAGTGTTCCGCCGCGGAGAATGCGGTAACGAGTGCGGCGGTGCGGTACAAATTCATGTTGTATTGTATTCGCGCCCGGAACAAATTTATGAGCGGGCGCATAATATAGCTGCGTGGAACTTCGTCTGAACCGCGTTGCGGTCTATCGGGTCAGGCGCGGGCAGTCGCTTGCGGACATCGCCCGCGCGTTCGGCGTCACGGCGCGTCTGCTCGCCGCCGTCAATCATCTCACCAAGGAACCCGAAGAGGGGGAGGTGCTCGTCCTGCCGCCCTCCGGCGACCGGTACGTCGTGCGGGGCGGGGAGTCCCGCGCGCTCCTGTGCGGTTCCCCCGAGCGGTTCGAGGCGTGCAACGGCACGCGCGCCCTCTACCCGGGGCAGGAGATAATCATATAAAATGTTCACACTTTTTTCCGCGAGCTGACGCGGAAAAAAGTCGTGATTTGAGGAAAAACCAACGGGCACGCCGTAGGCTAACCGTTCGTTTTTCCTCTTCGCGCGAATTTTAAGGGCACAACCACAATACTTCGCGCGAATTCACCTTTTCGTGAAAGCCGCGTGAGCGGCAAATTGAGGCGCAAAAGGCATAACGCAGTGACGCCTTTTGCAACGTTATTTTATAACATTGGCGCAGAATGCAATGACCGTGCATCAGAAAAACGCCTTGTGGGTAAGCAGGGGGGTGCGCAAAATATATTCCGGCAGCATAACATGGAATAGAACGCTACGTTCTTTTTACGGAGGTAATCAATGTCGTTTTTTTCCAATTTTTCTTCTGATCATTGTCCGGGGCCCATCACGGGCAATCCGTTGAACGGCCTTTGCGAGAAGGTGTGCATCCAGGCGGAAAAGATCTTCGACGCGGGCATTATCCAGACCCGTCTCGAAAACTACACCCTCACGCTCACCGATCTCACTCCGGCAGACCCTACATATCCGCTCACCTTCGTGAGCGCGCGCTCCGTCACGGGGACGGGCGCCGTCTCCGATCTTTCCGTGGAGCGCCAGCCCGATTCCTGCTGCGCGCGCGTCCAGGCAACGGTCACCGTTCCCGTCGAGGTCGTGTATACCGATGCGTCCGGCAGAGAGGGCAAGGCAAACGCCGCGATCACGCTCAGCGAAGACGTGCTCATGTACGTTCCGTCTGCGTCCGTCATGCCGTTTACGGTGACGGCGGTCGCAAGCTGCGTCGTGCCCGAGGGCGCGTTCAACGAGAGCGACAATTCGTTCACCGTCAGCGCGTGCGTCACCTGTATCCTCAAAGTGGCGATGCAGGTCGAGCTCCTCGTACCCTCTTACGGATATTGCGCCATTCCCCCCGCGCAGGAATACTCGCAGGAGATCTGCTCGGGATTCTTCGAGCTGCCGCTCTACCCGCAGGGCAAGGGCTGCTGCAAGAAGTAACCTTTTTCCCGCGCGCAAGCGCGAACGAGCCGCCCGCCTTATTCAAGGCGGGCGGCTCTTGCCGTGCGGGCCGCAAAAAATGCTGCGCGCGTCTTCGTACATGGGTAGGCGGAACGCGTTCCCGTCCCGTACATGGCGGGGGCTTACGTCTCTTCCGCAAGGGCGGGATCGCCGAGGACGGTTCCGAAATCCGTATATGTGACGAACCCCGGTTTGCTCCCGGATGGCTTTTTCACGCGGCGGACGGGGCAGTGGTCGACGGGGATCTTTTCGCCCTTTCCCGCGGAGTACTTTGCGCACACGCCCGCGGCAAAGGCGAGCACTTCCGCCGGCACCTGCCGTCCCTCCGTCCTGATCACCACGTGGCAGGAGTGCAGGTTACGCGCGTGCAGCCACACGTCGTCGGGGGCGCTCATGCGCACGAGGCGGTCGTTCTGCACGTTGCTCCGCCCCGCGAAGATGCGGAACCCTCCCTTCTCGAAGGCGCGGAAGGGGATCTCGGGGCGCTTCTTTTTCGCGCGCTCCTGCGGCGCTTTCAGCAGCTTCATGTCCGTGAGCTCTTCCTCCGCCGCCTTCAGGTCTTCCGCGTTCGCCGCCGCGGCGAGGAAGGGCAGCACGCTTTTCAGATAATCGAGTTCGGCGCGCACCTCCTTCTCCTGCGGAGCGAGCGCCTCCAGCGTGCGTTTCTGTTTGCGGTATCTTTTGAAGTACGCCTGCGCGTTCTGCGCGGGCGTGAGAACGGGGTCGAGCGCGATCCTGATTTTTCCGCCCGCCTCGTCGTAATAGTTTACGAGCTCGCACGCCTTCATCCCGCGCTCCAGGGCGTACAGGTTAGCGGTGAGGAGTTCGCCCTTTATGCGCACCGTCTCGCAGTCCTGCGCCTCCTTCTGTTTGTCGAGGATCTGCGCGAGCCGTTTCTCCTGTTTTCGGATCGCCGCATTCACGGCGTTCCCGAGGCGGCGGCGGGCGTTTTCCAGCCCTTGTCGGGCGCGCCGTTTCGCATAAAAATAGGTCTGCGCCTCGGAGAGCGACGCAAACCGCACGGCGCCCTCCGTGTACCGCGCGTAAAAATCGACGACTTCGCCGTCCCGCTCGAGCACGCAGGGGGAAACCTCGTCCGAAAAGATGTATCCGTACACATGATCGGCAAGGTCGCCGCCGCGGTAGCTTTCGGCGATCTGCCGCGCCGTGCAGGGGGCGAGCCCCGCCACGTGCGTGAAAAGAAAACGCTCCGTATCTCCCGACGCGTTTTTTAACAGCGCGGCGAGCGCCGCCCGGTCGGAGGGGTCGGTCTTGTCCTGCGGGGCGGGAAGAACGTACTTTGCGCCGGGCAGGATGATGCGTTTCGTCGCCTCGTCGGCGGAGGTCGTTTTGAGCGCGCCCAGGATCACGCCGTTCTCCGTGAGGATGAGGTTGGAGTATTTTCCCATGATCTCAGCGTATAAAACGCGTTCGGCTGTGGAAAAATCGGAGACGCAGGCAAAGCGGAAGGCGAGGATGCGTTCGAACTTCACCTGTTCCGCGCCCAGGATCTGCGCGCTCTGCAGATGTTTGCGCAGGAGCATGCAGAAATTCGGCGCGACGAGCGGGTTCTCCCTGTCGTCCTCCGAAAAATATGCCCCGCAATCGGAGGCGTTTACGTTCAGCGTGAGTTTAACCGTGCGTTTTCCGGTGTATATTATAAGGGAAAGTTCCTCGCGCTCGGGCTGGTTGATCCTGTTCACGCGCCCGCCTCTGAGCGCCGTATCCAGTTCCCGCGCCGTGAGGCGGAGGGTAAAAGCATCCTGCGGCATAGCCTGCTCCTTGAAGTATCTTCCACAATTATAGCGGAAAAAAGGCAAAATGTAAATGAAAATGCTTTTCTTTCTCGCGCCGATATGGTAAAATAATCGCGTCTGAAAAAAATCTCACAGTCAAACCGGAGTAAAAAATCATGAAGTACACAGTAACACCCGCAGAAAAGAGCACCGTCAAGATCGCCATCACCTTCACGCCCGAAGAGTGGGCGGCGGCAAACGACAAGGCGTACCTCGAAAACCGCAAGAAGTTCGCGGTCAACGGGTTCCGCAAGGGCAAAGTGCCCAAGCACGTCCTCGAGATGTACTACGGCAAGGGGCTCTTCTACGAAGATGCGCTCAACGATCTTTTCGCGGAGCACTATCCCGCCATTCTCGAAAAGGAGAAGGAAGCCTTCATGCCCGTCGGCGATCCCGCGCTCTCCGTGGAGGAGATCTCCGAGGAGAAAGTCGTGCTCACTGCAACGACGCCCGTCAAGCCCGATGTGGAGATCGAGAAATACACGGGTATAAAAATCGAGAAATTTGAGTATACTGTTACGGACGCCGACGTCGACAAAGACATCGACGCGACCCGTGAGCGCTTTGCCGAAAGCGTGGAGGTCACCGACCGTCCCGCGCAGAACGGCGATACCGTGAACATCGACTTCGAAGGCAAGATGGACGGCAAGCCCTTCGACGGCGGCAGCGCGGAGAAGTTCGATCTCACGCTCGGCTCCCACCAGTTCATCGGCGGGTTCGAAGAGCAGGTCGTCGGCATGAACGTCGGCGAGACGAAGGACGTGAACGTCACCTTCCCCGAGGATTATCAGGCGGAGAACCTCAAGGGCAAACCCGCCGTCTTCACCGTCACGGTGCACAAGATCACGGGCAAGGTGCTCCCCGAGCTCAACGAGGAGTTTGCCAAGAAGGTGGGCAGCGACAGCGTGGAGGCATACCGCGCCAAGGTGCGCGAGCGCCTCGAAAAGGCGGCTGCATCCCGCTCGCTCAACGAGACGGAGAACGCCATCATCACCGAGATCGCCAAAGGCGCCAAGGCTGAGATCCCCGACGCGATGATCGAAAAGCAGGAGGAGTATTCCATGCAGAGAATGGAGTACAGCCTCATGTATCAGGGCATCAAGCTCGACGATTATCTCAAGTACGTCAATCAGACGCGCGACGAGTACAAGAAGCACTTCGAGGAAGAGGCGCGCCGCACCGTGCTGCATCAGCTCATCGTTGAAAAGCTCATCAAGGAGCTCAACATCGAGGCGTCGCAGGCGGAGATCGACGAAAAGATCGCCGAGCAGGCTGCGAGCGTCGGCAAAGAGACCGAAGAGTATAAAAAGACGATGGATCCCCGTCAGCTCGAGTATATCGAAGGGGATATCAAGGTGACGAAGTTGTTCGACTACCTTCAGGCGAACAACGAAATGGTAACGGCAAAGCCGGAGGAAAAGTGATTTCATGGATAAGAACGTGAAAAACGTGCTCATTCCCTACGTCGTGGAGCGCACGTCGAGCGGCGAAAGGAGCTACGATCTTTACTCCCGTCTGTTGGAGGATCGTATCATCTTTCTCAGCGGCGAGATCGACGACGCGGTCGCAAATACCGTCGTCGCTCAGCTCATCTATCTGGAAGGGAAGGACCCCACAAAGGATATCAGCCTGTATATCAACAGCCCCGGCGGTTCCGTTTCGGCGGGCATGGCGATCTACGATACGATGAATTACATCAAGTGCGACGTCTCCACCATCTGCATCGGGCTTGCGGCGTCGATGGGCGCATTCCTTCTGGCGGCGGGCGCCAAGGGCAAACGGTTCGCGCTCAAAAACAGCGAGATCATGATCCATCAGCCGCTCGGCGGCGCGCAGGGGCAGGCGAGCGACATCAAGATCCAGGCGGAACACATCCTCCGCATCAAGTCGAAGATGACCAAGATCCTCGCCGAAAACACGGGCAAGCCCGTGGACGTCGTGGAACGCGATACCGACCGCGACAATTACCTTTCCGCCGACGAAGCGCTCGCGTACGGACTCATCGACAGAGTGTACGAAAAGCGTTGAGGAACATTCACAGATTTTTCCCGAACTGACGGGAAAAATCTTCGTGATTCTTAAAAAAACCCCGTGTTCGCTTGCGCTCTGCACGCGGTTTTTCTCGGCGGCGTTCATGGCAACATAATAAACGCCGCCTTCACTTTTCTGCGTAAACCGCGTGAGCGGCAAATAGGGGCGCAAAAGGCATAACAAGTGACGCCTTTTGCAACGAATTTTAGCTTCCAAAAGCTATCATCTCTTGCGCAAGCAGGGTTTCCCTGCGCCCGCGCCCTGCATTTGCGCATACCTGCGCTTACGGGGAAAGAGTGAGCCGCCGCGTGCTATACTGTTGCGAAACAGCGGCAGCGAGAGGTGAGCGCGTACGTTATGCCGACAGCCCCTGTGGGGCTTCGGCGTATGCGCGAACTGAGAAATTGCCCTTTCAGCGGCAATTTCGTGACCGAAACCGCGTTGTTCCTTAGCGCGGTTGAGACAAACACGCGGTCAGCCGTAGGCGTACCCGCGGGTTGTCTCTCAAAATCACGACTTTTTCTTTCATCAGTTTGAAAGAAAAAGTGTGAACATGGAAGGAGTTTATATGGCAAAATACGAACAATACTGTTCCTTCTGCGGTAAGGAAAAGTCCAAGGTAAAAAAGCTGATCGCGGGTCCGGACGGCGTTTTCATCTGCGATGAATGCGTCGAGCTCTGCCGCGACATGATGGCGAAAATGCCTTCGAACACCGCAGCCGAAACGGTGGAGCTGAAAAAGCCCGCCGAGATCAAGGAGGAACTCGATAAGTACATCATCGGGCAGGATAAGGCAAAACGCGTCCTCTCCGTGGCGGTGTACAACCACTACAAGCGCATCAATTCCATGCTCGCGGGCAAGAAGGACGATGACGACGTGGAGATCGAAAAGAGCAATATCCTGCTTCTCGGCCCCACGGGGAGCGGCAAAACGCTGCTCGCGCGCACGCTCGCGCGCATCCTCAACGTTCCCTTCGCCACGAGCGACGCGACCACGCTCACCGAGGCGGGTTACGTCGGCGAAGATGTGGAGAATATCCTTTTGAAACTCATCCAGAACGCCGATTACGACATCGAGCGCGCGCAGCGCGGCATCATCTATATCGACGAGATCGATAAGATCGCGCGCAAGGGGGAGAACGTCTCCATCACGCGCGACGTCTCGGGCGAGGGCGTGCAGCAGGCGCTTCTGAAGATCATCGAATCCACGGTCGCAAACGTTCCTCCGCAGGGCGGCAGAAAGCACCCGCAGCAGGACTGCATGCGCATCGATACGACGAATATCCTCTTCATCTGCGGCGGCGCGTTCGTCGGATTGGATAAGATCGTCGGCGCGCGGAAGGACGATTCCGGTCTCGGGTTCGGCGGCAAAGTGCGCATGGGCGAGAACGAGGTGGATTATTCCCTCCTCGACGACGTCAAACCGCAGGATCTGACCAAATTCGGGCTGATCCCCGAGTTTGTCGGGCGTATCCCCATTGTCGTTTCCTTGCAGCCGCTCGACGAAAACGCGCTCGTTTCCATCCTCACCGAGCCGAAAAACGCCATCATCAAGCAGTATCAGAAGCTTGTGGGGCTGGACGGCGTAAAGCTCACGGTGGAGGAGGGCGCCGTGCGCGAGATCGCGAACACCGCCATCCGCTTAAAGACGGGCGCGCGGGGACTGCGCACCATCATTGAAGGGCTCATGACGGACGTCATGTACGATATCCCTTCGCAGAAGAATGTGGAAGAGGTCATTATCACGCGCGACTGCGTGACGAAGGGGGATAAACCCCGCCTCGTGTTCAAAAAATCTGCATAAATATGGATCTGACCGGGGACGGCTGTGCGCCGTCCTCTTTTTTTGCGGAGGGGCAGGCGCGGACGGTATTTTTATTCAGCTGTAAAATTTTGGGCAATTTATACAATATCGCGCGGGGATTTTGTGGGGTTTGCCTATTGCAGTCTGACGCGGTTTGTAGTAAAATATCTGTATAAAAAAGTTTTCTTAATAAGGAGAGGAAATTATGTCCGGTCTTTTGCTCAAAGGCATCAACAAGATCTATCCGGGTGGCAACCAGGCGGTTTTCAACTTCTGCCTCGACATCCGCGATAAGGAATTCATCGTATTCGTCGGTCCCTCCGGCTGCGGTAAGTCCACGACGCTGCGTATGATCGCAGGTCTCGAAGAGATCTCTTCGGGCGAACTCTACATCGACGGCAAGCTCGTCAACGACGTCGTTCCCAAGGACAGAGATATCGCCATGGTCTTCCAGAACTACGCGCTCTATCCCCACATGTCCGTGTACGACAACATGGCGTTCGGTCTCAAACTGCGCAAAGTGCCCAAGGACGTCATCGACGAGAAAGTCAAGGCTGCGGCGGAGATCCTCGGCATCACCGATTACCTTTCGCGTAAGCCCAAGGCTCTTTCCGGCGGTCAGCGCCAGCGTGTCGCGCTCGGCAGAACTATCGTCCGCGAGCCCAAGGTATTCCTTCTGGACGAGCCTCTGTCCAACCTCGACGCTAAGCTCCGCGCTCAGATGAGAACGGAGATCTCCAAGCTCCACGTCCGCCTCGCAACGACGTTCATCTACGTCACGCACGACCAGATCGAGGCTATGACGATGGGTACGCGTATCGTCGTCATGAAAGACGGTTTCATGCAGCAGGTGGATACGCCTCAGAACCTGTACGATTATCCCATCAACCTCTTCGTCGCAGGTTTCATCGGCACCCCTCAGATGAACTTCTTCAAGAACTCCACCATCACCGAAGAGGGCGGAAAGGTCTACGTCAACTTCATCGGCGGCAACAAGATCCTGCTTCCCAAGTCGATGGTCTCCAAGATCAAGAACCTCAACGACTATAAGAACACGGGCAAGGCGGTCACGCTCGGCGTCCGTCCCGAGGATATCCACGAGGACGACCTGTTCATCTCCAACTCGCCCGATACCATCGTCAAAGCCCGCATCGACGTCATCGAAAAACTCGGCGCCGAGACGCAGATCTACTGCGACCTCGACTACGAGAACGATAAGAACACCATCGTCGACAACGCCGCGCAGATGATCGCAAAGATCTCCTCCCGTGCGACGGTCAATCTCGGCGAGATCGTCGAGCTCGCGTTCGACGCCAAGCACATCCACCTGTTCGACGGTTACACTGAGGCGACGATGCTTGAGCGCGACGAGCACTACGACGTTATCCCCGAGAATGCGGAAGGTGCCGCGTTCGTTCCTCCTACACCTCAGGAGATGCAGGAGATGATCGACAAGGCGCGCGTCGTCACCAAGGAAATGAAGAAGCAGGCGAAGCACGATGCGAAGATGGAGGCACGCCGCAAGGCTGCCGCCGCTGCCGCAGAGGCCGCAGGCGAGAAGCCCGAAGAAGAGAAGAAGGACGAAGAGTAAACCAATGACATCAGATGCCCGCTGCCGGTGGCAGCGGGCATTTTTTCGGGCGTCCGCATGGCGGGGCGGCTTTGCGGCATTCTGTGAATTTTTCCCGCGGGGGTGCCGAAATCGTTGACAAATTCCGTGAAAAACGGTATGATAATGCAACTTCGGACGAAGAAATTTTACAGGAGGAGGAATATAATATGTGGTGGGACGTTGTTCTCGACGCATTGCTCGATACGCTCAAGCTCTTTCCGTTTTTGTTCCTTCTCTATGTCCTCATCGAGCTCATGGAGCACAACACGGGGGTTGGGCGTGCAAACCGCGCGCTCTCGGGGAAGTGGGCGCCCCTCGTCGGAGGCGCCACGGGGCTCATCCCCATGTGCGGATTTTCAGTGATGGCGGCAAAGCTGTACGAGCGCCGGCACGTCACGCTCGGCACACTGCTCGCCGTGTTCATCGCCACGAGCGACGAGGCGTTCCTCGTCATGCTCGTCTCCGATATGTCGTGGCTCAATAAGCTCGTCTCCATCCTCTCCATGTGCGGCGTAAAACTTGCGCTCGGCGCGGGGATCGGCTACCTCGTCGATCTCCTTGCGAACAGAAAAGGGGGCGACCATGTCCGCCCTCTGCCCGAGTACGACGTACACGGGCATACCCATGTCCACGACGATGAGGAGGAACATCTTCCCGACGGCGACGGCGCGTACACCGCCTGCGAACATGCCCACGCCGAAAAGTGGTTCTTTCTGTACATCGTATCGCCGCTCCTGCACGCACTCAAAGTCGCCGCGTTCGTGCTCGCCATCAATCTGCTGTTCGGGTTCCTCTTCTTCTTCGTGGGGGAGGATAACGTCATCAGTTTCCTGCGCGGGAGCGGATTCTGGTATCAGCCGCTCATCTGCGCGGTGCTCGGGCTGGTGCCGAACTGCGGTTCCTCCGTCATCCTTGCCGAAGTGTACGCGATGGGCGGGATCACCTTCGGGAGCTGTCTGGCGGGGCTCATCGTCAATACGGGGCTGGGCGTTCTCGTGCTCTTCCGCAACGTAAAGGACTGGAGGCGCAACCTTCTCATCGTCGCGGGGCTTCTGGTGCTCGGCATTGCCGCGGGGTATGCCTCGAACGGCGTGGAGCTCGCGCTCCCGCCCATCGTTCTGTAACGGATTTTGCGCGGCGTATCATTGACAAATCTGCTTCCGCGGGGTATAATGATAGCGATATCCTCAGCGGAGGGCGACATGAACTTTCTGAGCCGCAAGGCGCGCGCGATCCTGCCTTATACGGCGGGCGAACAGCTGCGCGATAAGGTTTATACAAAACTCAATACCAACGAAAATCCGTACCCGCCCTCGCCGTGCGTCCTTCGGGCGCTCGCAGCGGTCGAAGGGGACGATCTCCGCCGTTATCCCCGCCCCGATGCGGGGAGGCTCCGCGCCGCCATTGCAGCGCGCGAGGGCGTCGGCGAAGAGAACGTCTTCTGCGGGAACGGGTCGGACGAAGTGCTCGCGCTGAGTTTTCCCGCCTTTTTTGACGGCGACGGCGCGGGCGCTTGTTTTGCCGATATCACCTATTCCTTTTACGAGGTCTTCGCCGCCTTTTTCGGGATCCCGAAAAAGGTCGTGCCGCTGCGCAGCGATTTCACGCTCGATCTTGCCGCCATGCGTGCGGCGGACTGCCAGGGCTACTATATCGCCAACCCCAACGCGCCCACGGGCATCGGCATCGGGCGCGGCGAGATGGAGGCGTTCATCGCTTCCGTGCCCGATAGGATCGTCGTCGCCGACGAGGCGTATATGGACTTTTTCGGCGAGAGCCTGGTGCCGCTCACCAAAAAGTACGGCAATCTGCTCGTCGTCAGAACCTTTTCCAAGAGCTATTCGCTCGCGGGGATGCGCTGCGGCTATGCGGTGGGCGCGCCCGCGCTCATCGGCGGGCTCTTCCGCATGAAGGACTGCTTCAATTCCTATCCCGTCGACGCCGTCGCCGAGGCGGTGTGTATCGCCGCGCTTTCGGACGAGGCGTATCATGCGGATACGGTCGCACGGATCGTCGCCGAACGCACCCGCGTGCGGGCAGAGCTCCTGAAAATGGGCTTTACCGTGCCGGAGAGCAAGGCGAACTTCCTGTTCGCAGGGCGTGCGGCGAAGGGCGGCAAAGAGATCTACGAACGGCTCAAAGAGGCGGGCGTGCTCGTCCGGTTCTGGGATAAACCCGTCCTGCGCGATTTCTGCCGCATCACGGTGGGATCGCCCGCGGAGAACGAAATTCTCATAAAACAACTGCATCAGATTCTATTATAGGGAGGAGACCCATGCGGCTCGACTCATCCGTACCGAAGATAAAACCCGCAGACGGCGGTGCGTACGGAGGAGGCGGGCTTTCCTTCTGTTCTGTGGAGGAGGGCGCTTCGCGGTTTCTGCGCGGACGCGCGGGCAAAGTGCTCGCGCTCGCCGAAGACTCGGCGTTTTCGGCAATGCTGCCCGCCGTGCGCCTTCCGCGCGCCGTCTCCGTTCTGTGGGAGGGGGACGCGCTCCCGTTGTTTGCCATGCCCGAAGTGAGCGGCGTGCTCGCCGCGGGCGGAAAAGAAGTATTGCAGGCGGCGCGGTTCTTTGCCGCGGTGCGGGGCGTGCCCTGCGCGCTCTTTCCGGCAGGCGCGGCGCTCGACGGCGCGTTTTCCCCGCGCGGAGAGGTCTCTGTGAACGCAAACCGCATCCGCGTTCCGCTCTCTCCCGCGGAGGTGTTCTGCGACTGCGCTTTTCTGCGCGGGTCGCTGTCTGAGGGGTATGCGCGGCTCATGCTCTCCCGCCTGGCGCTCTTCGAGGCGAGGGCCGTGGGGCTCCTCTGCCGCAGACCCTTCGGCGGCGCCGGGTACGAGGAGGCGTTTGCCCTCTCCGGCATGACGGGGGAGCTCCCGCCCGAGGAGATCGTGCGGCGCAACGCGCGCCTGCGCGTGCTCGAAGACGGCGGCGTGCCGCGCGGGGAGGGGATCGTCCTCGGTATTCCCGCATACGAGAGCTGGCGGCTGCTCCTGGGGCTGTATCTTGCTTTTTTTGCCAAGGGGAAGCCGCGCCGCTATGCCGTGCCCGACTATGCCGCCCGCGCGAAGGCGGCGGGCGTATCCTATGCGGAACTTTGTTTGCCCTCGCGGCAGGAATATGCCGCCCGCGCCCTGCGGCTGGAACGGGTGCGCGGAGAGCTGCTCGCCGAACTGCGCGCACTTGCCGCGCGGAAAAACGCCTATGAGCGCGCGCTGCGTACATACGGAGTCCTTCCAGCGGCGGGAACGGACGTACACAAACTGAAAACGCTGCCCGAACGGGCGGAAGGAGGGCTTTCCTCCGTCATCCGCGATTTCGGGCTGATGGATTTTTGATATGACGAAACAGCAATTACTTCAGGATACCGATCTGTTCTTGCTCGATCTCGACGGCACCGTCTATCTGGACGAGACGCCCATCGGCGATGTGAAGAACACGCTCGCGCGGCTCCGCGCCTGCGGGAAAAAGCTCGTATATCTCACCAACAACTCCTCGAAAACGCCCGAGGAGTACGTCGGCAAACTCCGCCGCATCGGACTGTGGGAGGAGGGGGACGGCGTGTATACCTCCGCCATGGCGGCGATCGAGTATCTCTCGGCGCATTACGGAGGGGCGCGCGTGCATGTGCTCGCCACCGACGCTGTGCGCGCGCAGTTCGGGAGGGCGGGCGTGATCCTCGACGACGTGTCGCCCGAGGTGTGCGTGCTCGCCTACGACGTGACCCTCGACTTTGCCAAGATGAAGCGGTTCAACGAGTTCCTCGCGGGCGGCGCGGTGTACATCGCCACTCATCCCGACGATGTCTGCCCGACCGCGGGCGTTCCCATGCCCGACGTCGGCTCCTTCATCGCGCTGTTCGGGCGTTCCTGCGGGCGCATGCCCGACGTCGTCTGCGGCAAGCCGTATACCGTCATGGGGGAATGCGTCGCGCGGGCGTTCGGCGTGCCTGCCGCGCGCACCTGCATGGTGGGCGACAGGATGCACACCGATATCCGCTTCGGCAACGCCAACGGCATGCATACGCTGCTCGTGCTTTCCGGCGAAACGACGGCGGAGAATATGAAAAATTTCCCCGACCGACCCGACCTCGTCCTGAAAAGTCTCGACGAAATTTTCTGAAAGCGTTTGAACGACCCCGCAAAGGTGGTAAAAATAAAGAAAGAAGAGCCGCGTTCCGCGCGGCGGAGGAAATTATGGAAGAAGTAACATTGCTCAGCCGGTCTCCCCTGACGATCGCGCTCCGAAAAGAACTTGACGCAGCGAACTCCGAGGAGTTCTACCTCACCGTCAGATCCTTTTACGATGCGTCGCCGTCCGATATCGTCTTTGCGTGCGACGGGCTCGAATTTATCGATTCGACGGCGCTCGGCACGTTCGTGAAGATCCTCAAAATGGTAAAAACGGACGGGCATTCGCTCACGATCAGGGGTCTGAGCGACCGCATCAGAAAGCTCTTCGTCATCTGTGCGCTCGACAGGATCATGGAGATAGAATGATGGAAGTTCTCAGTTTACGCGTCGCGCTCGGTCCCGACGTGATGACAACGGTACGGCTTGCCACGGGAGGCATTTGTTCGCTGCTCTCCCTCAGTTACGATGACGGCGAGGACTGCAAGGTCTGCGTCACGGAGAGCCTTCTGCTGCTCCTGCGCGGGGGTTACGCGCGTGCGAACGTCGTCTTTTCAGACGGCGAAGCGCTCTCCGTCCGCGTCGAGGGCGAGGGTACGGCACAGGGCGGCGCAGAAAGCGACGAAGACGAGATCGCGCTCGCGCTCATCAACGCGCTCGCGCAGAACGTGCAGATGCGCCGTTCCGGCGGAACGGTCTCGGCGGTCTCCTTCACATTCGGGAAACAGGCATGAACGAAGAAGAACTTTTCCGCAAATACCGCGAAACGGGTGATATCGCCATCCGCAATCAGATCGTGGAGAAGTACCTCTACATAGCATCCGTCCTTGCAAAAAAATTTGTGGGGCGGGGCGTGGAGTACGACGATCTCTATCAGGTCGCCTCGCTCGCGCTCATCAAGGGCGTCGAGCGGTTCGACGAGCGGAAGGGGCTTAAATTTTCCACGTTCATCACCCCGACCATCACGGGCGAGATCAAGAATTACTTCCGCGACCGCTCCCGTCTCGTCCACCTGCCGCGCAAAGTGAGCGAACTGCGGGTGAGCATCAAGCGCGAGGCGGAAAAATTCCTGGCGGAAACGGGCAGGAACGCCACCGCCAAGGAACTTGCCGCGCGTCTCGGGGTAAGCGAGGAAGACGTGCTCCGCTGTTCGGAGGCGGGCGGCGTCGTCTCGCTCGACGGTCCCGTCGACCGCGACGGCGACAATATGAGCCTTTACGACGTTCTCCCCGCCGAGGAAAACGTGTTCGAAGATGTGGAGAACCGCGACGCCGTGCACGCCGCGCTGAAAAACCTCTCCGAGGAGGAGCGCAAGCTCGTCAGGTATCGTTTCGGCGAGGAACTCTCCCAGATGGAGACGGCAAAGCGCATGGGCGTTTCGCAGATGAACGTTTCGCGCATGGAACGCAAAATTTTGCAGAAATTAAAGGATAACCTTAAAAAGACGATGGTGGAATGATGGATTTCGAAGTGGACGGTTATGACGCGCTGCGGCGTGCGCTGGCGCGCATGTGCGACGCGCTCACGCGCGAGGACGTTCCCGACGACGCGGTGTTCAATTGCCGGCTCGTTGCGAACGAGCTCCTCGTCAACGCGCTCGAATACGGGGGCGGGAGCGCGTCCTTCGGCGTACGGCGGGAGGGCGATCTGCTCCGCATCAGCGTGCGCAGCGTCGTCAGGTTCCGTCCGCCCGAAACATCGTGCTGTTCGGACGTCACCTCCGAACGCGGGCGCGGGCTCTTCCTCGTCGATGCGCTCAGCGAGTCGCGCGCATACAGCGACGAAGAGGGTATCTGCGTCCTCGTAAAACTCATCTGATCGTTTTCTGTCCGGTCTCCGGACGCAAAAAAGCCGCCCTTCGGGGCGGCTTTTTCAGCGGTCGCGGCGCGTCTTTCCGATCCGTGACCGTATGCGGGAAAAAAGAGAGCTCCGCACGGGCGGAGCTCTCTTTTATGCTTTGTTTCAGTTGCGGCAGACGTAGCTGTACAGCTTGTCGAGAAGGGCGGAGGAGATGTGTCCGCGGAATCTGCCGAAGTAGATGAACACTTTCGAGAAGAATTCGCGGTTATCGCCGCCGATCACATAGCCGGGCAGGTAGGCAAGATCGCCGTACTTGTTCGCGATGAACAGGTCGCCGAACTCGTTCTTTTCCTGGGGCGTAAGGCTGTTGATGAAGGAATCGTAGGTATACTGCGAAGCGTCGTACGCGGGCGCCGGCGCCGGTGCGGGCGCGGGCTGCGCAAAGACGGGCGCAGGCGTGGACTGATAGGTCGTCGCCGCGGCGGCAGCGGATTCGGGCGCGGGCTCGGGTTCGATGCCCTTCGCAAGCGCCGCCATGCTGCGTTCGAATTCGGTCATGGGCGTCTCCGCCTGGGGCTGAGGCGCGGGCATGGGAACGGGCGCCGCGGGCTCTGCCTGTACGGGCTGTTGCTGCTGCGCGGGAGCCGTGTAATAGGGCATCGGGTAGAAGGGCATCATCGGCTGCTGACCGTACATCGCGGGCGTCACGTTCACCGTCACGTTCTGAGGCGTCTGCGCCTCGGCGGGCTTGGGCTGCACGTTCACCGTCACGTTTCTTGCAACGTCCTGCGAGCCCTCCGTGACCACGCCGCTCGCGGCGGCGGGAGCCGCTGCGGGAAGCGCTGCGGGCTGAGGCTGCGTATATGCGGCGCTGATGGCTTTGCTCTCTTCCTCCGCTTCCATTCTGCGGGCGGCGGACGCCTGCGCAATGGCGATGACGATGGAGAGCAGGAACGCCGCAAGGGGAGCCGCAAGCAGCAGAACGGTGTTGAGGAGATCTTCTTTAAAGTTCGTCCATTCGAGCATGAGCCCGTAGGAGATCACGGTGCAGACCGCCGCGGCGAGCAGCAGTCCGTAACGTACCGCGTCGAACACATACGCCTTTTTCGCGGTCAGACGGACGGACGATGCGAGGAAGTTGAGCGAGAGGAGGGCGAACAGGGCGATCGCGGAGATGGAGAAGAAGATCTCTTCTTTGATGTCCGTCGCCATCAGAAGCACCATCGCGGAGCGCGAGTTGCAGAGGGAGTAGATGCAGAGCGCGGTGAGCAGGAACAGGACGAAGTTCAGAAGCCCCATTCCCTTGTGGCGCGCAAGCGCGGCGATCACCAGGCAGATGAGCGCAACGCCCGCCACGATCGCGGTGGGGATGTCGAACATCATGCGGGAGAATCCGTTCCCCCCGATGAGGAAACGCGCCGTGAAGAACGCATAGGCGAAGAGCCCGCCGTAGCCGAGCAGAACGCACACAAGGCTCGTCATCGCACAGTTTTTCGCCGCTTTGCGCGAGCAGAAACTCACAACGAGGGTGACGAGGGCGATCACGACCGCCGCGGCAGTCATCAGCGCAGCGAGGAACTGGGAAAGTCCCGCCACGTTGAACGGGTTGCCGAAGAGCCCCTTGATATACGTCCATACGCCCACTTCGTAGACGGACTTCGCGTACTCGATCAGGTAATCGATCAGCGATCCGCTCAGCGCGGCGCCCTGGGAGGCCGTGTACATCCAATGGGTGAAGATATCCGTCCATTTGACGAGGAGCCCCAAAAAGAGCCCGCCCGCCGCAAGGACGAAGGAGATGACCGCGAGTGCGCGATATCCGCCTGCGGATACGCTTTGCTCGGGCGCCTCAGCGGCAATTGCCTGCTCGTTCCGATAGTCGCTCATAATTTCACACTCCGGGAAAGAATTTGTAAAAAATGCGGAATACCGCACAATTTTCCATGGTTGACTACATTATACCATACCATGTACGGGGTGTCAATACAGATACCGTAAAAAAGAGATTTTTGTGCACTTTTTTTGTGTGCCGACCGCGTGAAAATCTGATAAAAAAGCGGACATGGGTGGGTCGTTTTCGCAAAAAGCCTTGATATTTCCGTTTTCAGATGGTATAATTATGGCATGGTACGGGTAAAAATATCCATATCGGCGGAAGGGGGATCTCATATATGAAAGCGGCGCTTGCACAGCTGAAGAAACTGCTTGCCGAAATTCTCGAAAAAACGGGCGCGGAAGTGCGCCTCTCGCCCCGCGGCGGAGGAGAGACGCATTTCGTCCTCACATATTGCGGCGAACGCATCGACGCATGGATCGACGGCGCGGGCGACGACGCCGCGCGCGAGGCGAAACTCATTTCCTATCTCGTGGAAAACGCCGATTCGCGCACGCTCATCCCCGCAAAGGAGGATGCGCTCCGCACCATCCTGCTGGGCGAGGGGGGCGGCTGGTACGCATTCCGCTTTATGACGAAGTTCAATCTGGCGGACGGCACGTGCGTCGCGCTGGACGTCGTGCCCGATAAACGCCTGTCCGAGGCGTTCACGCAGCTCGAGCGCACCCTCTCGGAATCGCAGGATATGGTCGTGCGCATGGACGATAACCGCGTCGCCGTCGTACACTTTGCAGACGGCGAACAGAGCGCCTACGAATTCGGCGAATTTCTGCGCGGGTCGCTCTACGAGGAGCTCGGCATCCGCGCCAGCATCGGCATCGGGTGCGAGACCGCCTCCTTTGCCGATATCGCCCGTTCCTATCTGCAGGCGGTCACGGCGGTGCGGGTGAGCGCCATCTTCCATAACGTCGGCGAGGTACATTCTTACCGCGAATATCTGCTCGTCAAGCTCCTGGAGGATCTGCCCAAGAGCCGCATGCGCGAATATCTGGAACAGTTCCGTGCGGAGAGTGCGGAGGAGATCTTCGAAGACGAGGAGATGACGGAGACAGCCGAGGCGTTCCTCGAAAGCAGCCTCAACGTTTCGGAGACGAGCCGCAATCTTTTCATGCACCGCAACACGCTCATGTACCGTCTGGATAAGATCGAGCGTGTCACGGGGCTCAACATCCGCAAATTTTCGGATGCGGTCACCTTCCGCATCCTCTCGGTGCTCTATAAACTCATGCAGTCATGACGGAGAAAAAGAATATGCAGAACACAGAACAAGATCCCCTGGAACAGTCGCCCGCGGAGGCCGCGCAGGCGGCGTCCGCCTCGCCCGAAAAGCACGGCAAAAACAAAAAACGCGCGGTTGCGGTCGTGCTCGCCGTCGTCATTGCCGCGGTCGGATTCCTCGCGGGGTGGCTCGGGAGCTGGTATTCGCGCGACGCCCGCCTGAGGAAACTTTCCTGGCTCATCGATACGCTGGAAGATAACTATTATCAGGACGTCGATCTCGACGCGCTGTACGACGAGCTCTACGACGCCGTCGTGCCCGATCGCTTTTCCTACTTTTATACCGCGGCGGAGTACGACCGTCTCGTCGCCGAAAGCGAAGGGCAGAACGAGGGCGTGGGCGTCAGCATGCTGCAGGAGGACGGGAGCACCCGGCTCTATTCCGTCGTCGAAAATTCGCCTGCCTGCCTCGCGGGGCTGGAAAAGGGCATGTACATTCTCGGCTGGTCGGAGGTCGGCGGCGAAGTCTCCTCGGGCAGCGTCGAGGAGCTGAGCGCGTTTATCTCCGCGCAGGACGGAGATTTCGTGCTGTATGCCGATCATTCGTCGGACGGGACGGCCTCGGCGGAGAATGCGTACACGGTAAAAAAGAGCGAATATCTTGCGGCGTACTGCCTCTACCGCGACAGCGGATCGACGTACGCGTTCCGCGGCGAAACTTCCCTCACGCTCACCGACGTGACCGGGACGGAGGGCGCGCTCACCGGGCTGGACGAGGATACGGCGTATATCCGTCTCGACGGGTTCGACGGCAACTGCGCGAGCGAATTTGCGGCATGTCTCGCCCTCATGAAGGAGCGCGGCAGAACGAACCTCATCATCGACCTGCGCGGCAACGGCGGGGGATATATGACGTCCCTGCAATCCATCGCTTCCCATCTTCTCCGCAATGCGGAGCGCAGCGATCCCGCCGTCGCGATCGCCGTCTACCGCGACGGCAGCAGAAACACCTACCGCGCGACGGGCAACGATTTCAGCGAATATTTCACCGAGGAGAGCCGCGTCACCGTGCTTGCGGACGAAAATTCCGCCTCGGCGTCCGAATGCCTCATCGGCGCGCTCGTGGACTACGGAACCATCGGCTACGGCGATATCTACATCCGCCGCGACGAGGAAACGGGCGTGTGCCGCACTTACGGAAAGGGCGTGATGCAGTCCACGTTCACCTCTTTGTCGGGCGACGCGTTCCGCCTCACCGTCGCCGAGATCTTCTGGCCGAACGGCAGGAGCATCCACGGCACGGGCGTCACGCCCGAGGACGGCGCCGTCGCCGTCACTGCGCCCCTGATCCCCGGCGAGACGGATACCTTCCTCGAACAGGTCATCGCCGATCTTGCGGACTAACGCACGCAGGCATTTTTCAGGTATTCCTCCAATATGTTCTTTTCGGCGCCGCCCCCTTCGGGGCGGCTGCTTTTTTCGTCCGCGGGCGGCGGCGCCGTATCGTCCGCTGCCGTATCGCCTGCGATCGCTGCGATGAGCGCGCGGTTCTCGCGGTAAAACTGCAAAAATTTCTGCACGGACGTCCCGAAATCGGGCTGCTGCATCATCATGAGTACGACGAGTATGGCAAGGGGTTGCATATCTCATCGTATGCCGTGCGCAAAACGGGCGTTCCGCTCATAGTATGGGAAAGGAGGTGCCCATGAAGGATTTTGCAAGTTTTACGGGCGGGGAAGGCGATCCCGGTCAGCTTCTGGAGGAGGCGCAGAAGATCGCCGCCGCGTACGACGGCAGGAACGAGAGCGAGCTACTGCGCTCCGTCTATGCCCGCGCGGCGGAGGGCAAGCGGAACGGAACGCTCACGAATGCGCAGATCGACGCGTTCTGCGCGCAGCTCGCGCCCATGCTCGACGCCGCCAGGCGGAAAAAGCTGTATAAGATCGCCGCGGAGCTCAAAAAAATGTGATCAGCTCCTTGCGCGGGCGATCTTTCTGAGCGCGTCCAGCAGGGTGTTCGCCTCCTGCATGCCCTGCGTCGGAGCAAACGAGGCGCGCACGAGCCCTTCGGGAAAGGTTCCGAGCGCCCTGTGCGCGAGGGGCGCGCAGTGCAGTCCGCCCCGTACGGCGATGTCGTACTCTTCGGAGAGGATCCCCGCAAGCTCCTCGGAGGGGATCTTCGCATGCGCAAATGCGCATATACCGCACGGGTTGGGCGAAAAGTACGCCTTGTAGCCGCGCAGGGCGCCGAGCCCTTCCAGCACCGCCCCCGTAACGGCGATGAGCCTGCGCGCGCCCTCGCTGCGCCGCGCCTGAACGGTGAGCGCCCCCTCAAAAAGGGAGCATATCGCCGGATAGGACAGCGTTCCGCTCTCCAGGCGGTCGGGGTAGAAGGCGGGCATGTCGAGGCTGAAGCTCTCGCTCCCCGTGCCGCCGAATAAGACGGGATCGGGACAGACGCGTTCGGAAAAGAGGAGCGCGCCCGCGCCCTGGATGGCGTTGAGTCCCTTATGCCCGGCGAGCGCCAGAAGATCGATGCCCGCCGCGCGCATTTTCAGGGGCAGGTGTCCCGCGCCCTGCGCGCCGTCCACGGCAAAGAGCACGCGTTCGGGCAGGCGTGCGCGGATGGAGAACAGGTCGGGCATTTCGCCCGTCACGTTGGAGGCGGAGGTCACGCAGCAGAGCTTTGTTTCGGGTCTTACGAGCGAGGCGACCGTCTCGGGCAGGATCCTGCCCTCCACGAGCGGGGTCACGGAATAGGTCACGCCGCGCGTCTTTTTCGCATATTCGAGGGGGCGGAGCACCGAATTGTGTTCCAGACAGGTCGTTACAACGTGATCTCCCGCACGGAGCGTGCCCAGAATGGCGATGTTGAGCGCCTCGGTGCAGTTTTTCGTGAACGCGACGCGCTCGAACCCGTAGCCGTCGAAGAGGTCGCTCAGCAGCCTTCTGCATGCGAGCACGCGTTCGGCGAGGGCGACGGAACGGCGGTGTCCGCTCCGTCCGGGGTTGGCGCAGCCCTGCATCGAGGCAAGCACGGCGCTTACGACTGAGGCGGGCTTTTCGCCGCCCGTCGCGGCGTTATCGAGGTATATCATACCTATATTCTACGAAATCGAGGAAGCAAACATGACAATGCTGGCAGTTTTCCGTTCCCGCGCGCAGGCGCTCGACGCGCTCACGCTCCTGAGGGGGGCGGGCGTGCCCGCGCAGGCGGTCTCCACCCCCAAAGAGGCGGGCGTCGGCTGCGGGATCTCGGTCAGGTTCGAGGGAAAATTCCTCCCGCGGGTGCGCGCGCTTCTTTCCGCCCGCCGCTATTCGGCGATGTGGGGCTATCTGCGCTGCTGCGGCGGCGCATACACGCGCTGCTGAATTTTCCGCGCCCGCGGCTTGATTTTTTCCGCGCGCGGGTGTATAATGTGCGTATATGAACACGACCGATGAAATCCTGCGCGAACTCGGGCGCCTGTATCCCGATGCCGTTCCCGCGCTCTCGTTCCGCTCGCCCTACGAACTTCTCGTCGCCGTCATCCTCTCGGCGCAATGCACGGATGAGCGAGTGAACAAAGTGACGGCGGAACTCTTCAAAGAATACAACACGCCCGAAAAGATGCTGCGCCTCTCGCAGGAGGAGCTGGAAAAGTACATCTACTCGTGCGGGTTCTACCACAACAAGGCGGCGCATATCCTCTCCGCCACGCGCGATATCCTCGAAAAATTCGGCGGGGAAGTCCCTTCCTCGCTCGAGGAGCTCCGCACGCTCGCGGGCGTTGGAAGAAAGACGGCGAACGTGGTGTACGCCGTCGCGTTCGGCGGCGACGCCATCGCCGTGGATACGCATGTGTTCCGCGTCTCCAACCGTCTCGGGCTCGCCGCCGGCAGCACGCCCGAAAAGGTGGAAGAGGGGCTGTGCAGGGTTATCCCCAAGGAGCTCTGGTCGCGCGCGCATCACTGGCTCATCTACCACGGGCGGCAGGTGTGCCACTCCCAGAGACCCGACTGCGCGCACTGCACGCTCGCGCCCCTCTGTAAATATTTCCATCAGGGATAACGCGCCGTATTGCGGCGTATGAAAAAACCTCCTTTGCGCAATCTGCGTAAAGGAGGTTTTTTATGAACAATCTTACGGCAAAAGACGTGGAGGTGCTCACGCATCTGCTCACCGGCGAGGAGATGGCGTGCAAGAAGGCGAAGATCTATTCGAACACGCTCATGGACGCGGCGCTCGCAGGGGAGATGGCGAACATCTCCAAGGCGCACGCGGAGCGCTTCGCGGCGCTTTACACCATTCTGGGAGGCAAGGCATGAAACAGAGCAAACGCGATACGTCGCTCAACGAAAAAGACGCTCTTCAGGATCTTCTCGACGCGGAAAAGCTGCTCATGAACTATTACGCGACGGCGCTCGCGGAGGGGAGCAGCGCGGGATTCCGCAAAAAGATCCTCAAACTTTACGGCGAGCATGCCGATACGCAGTTTCTGGTGTTCGAACAGATGCTCGCGCGCGGATATTACGAGGTCATGCCCGCCGAGAAGATGATGATCGATCAGAAGACGGAGACCTTTTCCAAGGTGAAAAAACAGATCGCCGAATAAAATGCGGTCTTGACAGTGCCGCGCGGGCGTGGTATACTGGTGTCATGATAAGGAAGGGGGCATGCGTATGAAGAAGGAACAGGACAACGCCGACCGCGTCGACCGGGACGCGTACGAGCGCGAAGAGGAACGCCGCCGCCGCGAACGCGAGGCGATCGCCGAGATGGCGGGCGAGGAACACCGCGAGGAGAAGGACTCCGAAAAAGAGCGGTAATATTCCCGCCGCGGCGCGGAACATATACGGGCGGGTCGGCTCAGCCGACCCGCCCGTATTGCGTGTATGCGCGGCAGGGCGTCCGCGCCTTTGCCCGCGCGGGATCGCCTCCGTATGAAAAATTTTATCAAAAATAACAAAAAACCGTTTACAATTTTCCGTTTATCGGTTACAATAGGGAACGGCACAATAATAATAGGGAATACGATCCGGCATGAACAACAGAACAAAAGGCAAAAAATACTCCGTTTTCACCCGCGTGACGCTCATCGTCGCGCTCATCTTTCTTGTCGTGGGGCTCGCCTGCCTCGGCTCCTTCCGCGGCACGGGCAGCGCCTACGAACTGAGGACGAAGGGCGAGAGCGACGCGGAGCAGCCCTCCGTGGTATTCAAACTCCCCACGTCCGTCACCGAAGAGGTCGACGGGGAGACGACGTCCGTGCGGCTGCGCGTCGTCGCGGTGTACGTCAACGCGGGCGCGGTCTATCAGGAAGCGGGCGAGAGCGCCTCGCTCCGCATCATCTGGTCGGGCGGCACGACGTTCAATTCCACGCTCCGCCGCGCCGATCTCGTCTTTGAAAATTTCACCGCCGATTCCGGAACGGACGAGGATGCGGCTGTGGCGCAGCTTTATAACTGGGCTGCGTTCCCCATTCCGGAGGACGGCTGGAGCGTGAGCAGTTACAGCTATGTGCAGCTCACCGCGCGCGGCAGCGGCGTGCTCGTGAACGAGATCGTCTTTGTCGGCGAAAAACTCGATTCGGACGGCGAGCGCACGGGGAACCTGTGCGTCATCCCCGCCGCCGTATATTCCGCCACGCCGCTCGTGGGGGAGAGCTCCGAAGACGCCGTCGGCGCCGCCGGCGCTCTGCTCGACCGTCAGAACTCCATCCCCACGGTGAGCGGGTTCCGCTTTTTCAGCTATTCGGCGGAGGAGCGCTCCGTGCTCTCGCTGATCTCCGAGATCAGGCTCGGCAGCACCTACGGCGAAGGGAATGTGTACGAGGGCGAGCGCGTCTACGGCGCGCTCGGGACGGATATCCTCACGCTCGGAACGCTCATCTTCGGGATGAGCCCCTTCGGACTGCGCTTTTTCTCCATGCTCGCCGCGTTCGGCGCGCTGCTGTTCGGCGCGTCCTTCGTGCGCCGGTTCGCCGGGAGCGAAAAGGCGGGCATGATCTTTGCGATCCTGTTCGCGCTCGCGGGGTTCACGCTCGCGCTGGGCGGGCTGGGCACGCCCCTCATGCTCGGCGTGTTCTTCTTCGCCGCATCGCTCGATCTGTGCCACCGTTTCTATGCGCGCGGCATGCAGAAAACGGGGTTCGTCGGCTGTCTGCCCCTCATCGGTTCGGGGCTCTTCGGCGCGTGCGCGGTCTGCGTGCACGGCGCGTTCGTCATCCCCGTGGCGGGGGTCGCCGTGCTCTTTGCTCTGGGCATGGTGCGCCAGTTCCGCGCAAGAAGGTACTATCTCGATAAGGCGATCGGGGAGGCGGAGGCTCAGCCCGAGCAGCCCGCCCCCGCGGACGCGCAGGCGGCGGAAGAGCTCTCTCCCGCAAAGCGCAAGGTTGCCGAGGTCGTCTCGGAGTACCGTTACAAGAACGCGGCGGCGGTCGCGTCGTTCGCGGCGAGCCTCGTCATCGGCGCGTTCATCCTCGCCATCCTCGCCATCCTGCCCTCGTATTTCGCTTACGTCAAACTGTACGATAATCCCGCGGCGCCGTCGCTCAACATCTTCACGCTCATGTGGAAGGTATTTGCGGGCGGATTCGTCGGCGTGAACGCGGGCGTCGCTTCCGGCTCCGCATGGAGCATCTTCCGCGTCATTTCCCGTGCGGACGGCGCGGCGTATTCGGCGGTATGGGGCGCGTTCGTCAATCCCGTCTGCCTTTTGGCGCTCGCCTTCGCCGTCCTCTGGATCGTGCGCGGCATCGTGCGCGTGATGCTGGCGAAGGAATGGGGGAAGGCGGAGCGCAGGATCGTCCGCGAAACCGCCATCCCGCTTGCGGGCGCGTTCCTGTGCGTGATCGCGGCGCTCGTCGCAAAGGATGCCTACGTCTTCGTGCTCCTCGTCTATTTCTTCGCGTTCGCGCTCGCCGCGAGCGGCGTGCGGACGCTCACGGAGGCGCCGGGCAGGTTCGGCAAAGCGATGCGCGTAACGGCGTGGGTGCTGTTCGGGCTGCTCGCCGCCATGTTCGTGCTGTACTTCGTCTTCTCCGTCGGATTCCCGCTTCCCGCGGCGCTCATCACAAGGCTGTTCGGCTGAGAAGGGAGGGGGGAAGTATGGTCTCGAAGGTCGTCTGCTATGCCCTGAACGGGCTGGATGGCGTTCCCGTCGAAGTGGAGACGGACGTCAACCGCGGCATTCCCGCCTATGAGATGGTCGGACTGCCCGATACGGCGGTGAAGGAGTCCAAAGAGCGCGTACGTTCCGCGCTCAAAAACAGCGGGCTCCTCTTCCCCATGAATAAGATCACCATCAATTTCGCGCCCGCGGATATCCGCAAAGAGGGCGCCTCCTTCGATCTCGCCGTCGCCGTCAGCCTGCTCAAGGCGAGCGAACAGCTCGTCGGCGCCGATACCGACGGGATCGTATTTCTGGGCGAGCTCGCGCTGAGCGGCGCGATCCGTCCCATCGCGGGGCTGCTGCCCATCCTCATTTCGGCGAAGAGCCACGGCTTTTCGCGCTTTATCGTTCCCGCGGAAAACGCGCGGGAGGCAAGTTTTCTGGGCGGGGCGGAGATATGCCCCGCTTCCACGCTTTCCGAGGTGGTGCGCCATCTCAAGGGCATTTCTCCCATCGCGCCCGTCGCGGCGCAGAAGTTCGTTCCGCATCCCTCCAGAAAGGGCGGCGCCGATCTCAAATACGTCAAAGGTCAGCCCGTTGCGCGCCGCGCGCTCGAGATCGCAGTCGCGGGCGGACACAACCTGCTCCTCGTGGGGCCGCCCGGCACGGGCAAGACGATGCTCGCGCGCTGTCTGCCCACCGTCATGCCCGATCTCACCTTCGAGGAGGCGCTCGAGATCACCAAGATCCACTCCGTCGCGGGTACGCTGGGGGAGGAGGGCATCGTCACGGAGCGTCCCTTCCGCACGCCGCATCACACCGCCACGGTCGTCGCGCTGTGCGGCGGGGGAAACCGCGCGGTGCGCCCGGGCGAGATCTCGCTCGCGCACGGCGGCGTGCTCTTTCTCGACGAACTCCCCGAATATCACCGTTCGGCGCTCGAGGCACTCCGTCAGCCCCTGGAGGACGGCAGGATCACCGTTTCGCGGGCGAGCGGCACCGTCTCGTTTCCGGCGCGGTTCATGCTCTGCGCGAGCATGAATCCCTGCCCGTGCGGCAATTACGGGTCTGCCGACCGCGTATGCACCTGTACGCCCGCCGAGATCAGGCGTTACCGCCGCAAGATCTCCGGCCCGCTCCTCGACCGCATCGATCTTCAGGTGGAAGTGGATAACGTTGCGTATGACGATCTCGCGTCCGCGGCGGCGAGCGAAAGTTCCGCCGCCGTCAAGGAGCGCGTGGATATGGCGCGCCGCATTCAGCGCAGCCGGTTCGAGGGGAGCGCCGTCTCCGTCAACGCCGGAATGGGCGAACGCGAACTCGAGGCGTTCTGTCCGCTCGGCAGGGAGAGCGACGCGATCCTCCGCGAGGCGTTCGAGCGCATGCAGCTCTCCGCCCGCGCGCGCAGCCGCATCGTCAAGGTCGCGCGCACCATCGCCGATCTCGCCGCCAGCGAAGAGATCCTGCCCGCGCACGTCTTCGAGGCGGTATCCTACCGCCTTTACGATAAAATGTAACCGTTCATGCTTTTTTCCGCGCACAGGCGCGGAAAAAGCCCTGCGGTTCCTTCATACGGGAAAATCTGCAAAAAAGGGGGCGCCATGGAGTATTCCGCCGCGGAAAAGGCGATTATATGGCTGTGCAGCCGTCCGGAATTCGACAGCCGCACGCGCGCCGCGCTGCTGCGGGCGTCGGGCGATCCCGCGCGCATTTTTTCCGATTTCGAAAAAATTTGTTCTCAGGTGATACATCCGCCCCAAAACGGGTTATATAAAGGTGACCGCTCGTCCCGCGGGCGCGAGGCGGAAAACCTGGTCGCCGCGCTCCGGGAAAAGGGATATTTCGCCGTTACGGCGGCGAGCGCCGACTATCCCGCGGCGCTCGGGCACGTCTACGATCCGCCGCTCGTTCTGTACGGGGCGGGAAACAGGGCGCTGCTTGCGGAACGGAAGTTCTGCGTCGTCGGCTCCCGCGTCCTTCCGCCGTGGGCGGAAAAGACGGGAAGGAGCATTTCCGAGGCGCTCACGCAGCGCTTTGCCGTCGTCACGGGGTTTGCCGATGGCGGCGACAGCGCCGCCATCGCGGGCGCGCTCCCTTCGGGAAAGCTCATCTGCGTTCTGCCGAACGGGCTGGACGTCTGCTATCCCGCCTCGCACGCGCAGCTCAGGCGCGATGTCGCAAAAAAGGGACTGCTCCTGACGGAATACCCGCCCGCAACCGGCGTGCAGAAGTATTCCTTTCACGCGAGGAACCGCCTCCTGGCGGGGCTCTCGGAGGGCGTTCTGGTGCTCGCCGCCGGCAGAAAGAGCGGTACGCTCATCACGGCGGACTGCGCGCTCGAATACGGCAGGGAAGTGTTCGCGCTCCCGCACAACGTCGGTGCGGCGCAGGGCGTCGGGTGCAACGAACTCATCAAAAAGGGCGCGTATCTTTGCACGGATGCGGAAGATATTTTCGCCGCGTTCGGCATGCAGGCGCCGGCGCGCAGAGCGCCCGTCCTCTCGGACGGAGAAACGCGCGTTCTGTCGGTGCTCAGAGAGACGGGGGAACTGCATGCGGCGGTCGTCGCCGAGCGTGCGGGCATGTCCGTCTGCGAGGTACAGGCATACCTTTCCTCGCTGGAACTCAAGGGGCTCGCCGTCAGATCGGGCGGCAACCGCTACGCCCCGCTGTAAAATAAGCAGAAAAACGGACGTGCGTCCGTAAAAAGGAGTCTTATGGATCTCATTATTGTGGAGTCGCCGAGCAAGGCAAAGACGATCTCACGCTACTTAAAGGGCAAGTATCATGTGGACGCCTCGGGCGGACACATCCGCGATCTGCCTCAGAAGCAACTCGGCGTTGCCATCGACAATAATTACGAGCCGCGCTATGTCGATTCTCCCGGGAAGGAGGCGGTCATCAAACGCCTCGCCGACGAATCCGCGCGCGCGGAAAAAGTATACCTCGCAACCGACCCAGACCGCGAGGGCGAAGCCATTTCCTGGCATCTGCAGACGGTGCTGGGGCTGGACAAGGCGGGCAAAAACCGCATCGAATTCAACGAGATCTCGCCCAAAGCCGTGGAGGCGGCGCTCGAACACCCGCGCACCATCGACTATAACCTCGTCGACGCCCAGCAGGCGCGCCGCGTCCTCGACCGCCTTGTGGGCTACAAGCTCTCGCCGCTTCTGAACGATAAGATCGGAAACGGTCTCTCGGCGGGGCGCGTGCAGTCGGTGGCGCTCAGGCTCGTCGTCGAACGCGAGCGCGAGATCCAGGCGTTCAAGCCCGAAGAGTACTGGACGATCGGCGTCGAATTGCAGGACGAGGAGAGAAAGTTCTCTCCCTTCAGGGCGGCGCTCGAAAAGTACAGGGGCAAAAAGCTCAAGATCGGCAACAAGGAGCAGGCCGACGCCGCGCTCGCCGCACTCGCGGCGGGGAAGTATGCGGTCGCCTCCGTCAAAAAGACGGTCGCAAAGTCGCACGCGCCCGCGCCCTTCACCACGAGCACGCTCCAGCAGGACGCCTCCAACAAACTCGGCATGACCGCGCCCGAGACCATGCTCATGGCGCAGCACCTCTACGAAGGTATGGACGTGGAGGGGATCGGACACATCGCCTTTGTCACCTATATCCGTACCGACTCCACGCGCGTCTCGTCGGATGCGCAGGCGGCGGCAAGGCAGTATATCGAGGCGAACTACGGCAAGGAGTATCTTCCCGCCAAACCCAATTTCTACGCCTCCAAGAAGGGCGCGCAGGACGCGCACGAGGCGATCAGACCCATCGACCTCACGCGCACGCCGGAGTCCGTAAAAAAACTGCTCGATAAAAAGCACTATAACGTATACAAACTCATCTATGAGCGCTTTATCGCCTCGCAGATGGCGGAGGCGCTGTACGATTCGATGCAGATCGAGATCGAGAACGGCGACTATTCGCTCAAAGCGAGCGGCAGGGCGCTGAAGTTCGCGGGGTTCACCGCCGTCTGGCAGGAATCCAAGCCCGCCGGCAGCGAAGAGGAGGAGACGAAGGGGCTGCTGCCTCCGCTCGCGGAGGGCGATCCGCTCGTCTGCCTCTCCGTCAAGCCCGAGCAGAAGTTCACAAAGCCGCCCGTGCGCTATACCGATGCTTCCCTCGTCAAGGCGATGGAGGATAAGGGCATCGGGCGTCCCTCGACGTATGCGACAATCATCTCCGTTCTCAACAAGCGCAAGTACGTCGAAAAAGAGGGCAAGTACATGAAGCCCACCGAGGTCGCCTACCGCATCACCGATCTCCTCGTCAAATATTTCCCCGACGTCATGGACGTCGGTTTCACGGCGGACATGGAGTCCAAGCTCGACGAGATCGAGGACGGCGGCAAGGACTGGCACGCCGTGATCGCGGCGTTCTATCCGCCCTTCGCCGAAAAGCTGCGTTTTGCCAAGACGGACGGCGACGAAGTGACCGACGTGATGTGCCCCAAGTGCGGGCATCCCATGGTGCGCAAGAACGGAAAATACGGCACCTATCTCGCATGTTCCAATTATCCCGCCTGCTCCAACATCATCAGCGAGGGCGGGTTGGAGACGTCGGATACGCCCTGCCCCAAGTGCGGCGCCATGATGGTGGTCAAGAGCGGGCGGTACGGCAAATTCCTCGCCTGCCCCAACTATCCGACCTGCAAATCCACGCTTCCCTACGGCGAGAGCGCGCAGCCTGCCGTGTACGAGGGCAAGTGTCCGGTCTGCGGCAAGCCCACCAAAAAACTGCGCACCAAAACGGGCAAGTTCTACTACGGGTGCAGCGGCTACCCCGCATGCGATTTCCGCAGCTGGGACGAGCCCACCGGCGAAAAATGCCCCGAGTGCGGCGGCGCGCTCGTAAAAACGGCGCGCGGGGCGATCCGCTGTTCCAACAAAGACTGCAAATACCGCATCCCTGCGCCCAAGCAGGAAAAATCCGCCCCCGCGGATAAGAAAGATGCGGACGAGAAAGATGATTAAAGTCGTCGGAGCAGGGCTCGCGGGCAGCGAGGCGGCGTGGTATCTTGCAAACCGCGGCGAACAGGTGGAGCTCATCGAGCAAAAACCGCTCCGCTTTTCGCCCGCGCACAAGAGCGCGGACTTCTGCGAGCTCGTCTGTTCCAACTCCTTAAAGAGCGACGATGCGTCCGGCAACGCCTGCGGGCTCCTGAAAGAGGAGCTGCGGCGGCTGGGTTCGCTCACCATGGAGGCGGCGGCGCACACGCGCGTTCCCGCGGGCGGCGCGCTTGCCGTCGACCGCGATGAGTTTTCCGCATACGTCACGCAAAAACTCAGGTCGCATCCCAACGTGCATATTGTCGTGCGCGAGGAGACGGAACTGCCCGAGGCGGGCATCGTTGCCACGGGTCCGCTCACGGAAGGCGCGCTGTACGCCGCCATAGGGGCGCGTTTCGGCGGCGGTCTGCACTTTTACGACGCGACCGCGCCCGTCGTCACCGCCGAGAGCGTCGATCTTGCCCACACCTTTACGGGCGACCGCTACGGAAGGGGAACGGGCGACTACATCAACTGTCCGCTCACCAAGGAGGAGTACGGGCTGTTCGTTCAGGAACTGCTCGCCGCCGAGAAGGTGACGCTGCGCGAATTCGAAAAGCGGGAGATCTTCGAGGGCTGCATGCCCGTCGAGGTCATGGCGTCCCGCGGGAAAGACGCGCTCCGCTTCGGCACTTTCAAGCCCGTCGGGCTTGCGGGGGAGGACGGAAAGCGCCCGTACGCAGTGCTGCAGCTGCGCCGCGAGAACGCGGAGGGAACGCTTTTGGGGCTCGTCGGCTGCCAGACCAATCTCAGATTCGGCGAACAACGGCGGGTATTCGGCATCATTCCCGCGCTCAGAAACGCCGAATACGAGCGCTACGGCGTGATGCACCGCAATACCTTTCTGGACGCGCCCGAGGTGCTCAACGCCGATTTTTCCGCAAAAGACGCACCCATGCTCTTTTTTGCGGGGCAGATCACGGGCGTGGAGGGCTACGTCGAGAGCGCGATGAGCGGATTGCTCGCCGCCATGCACTTTTTGCAGAAAAAGAGGGGACGGGAGATCGTTATCCCCGAAGATATGAGCGTCTGCGGGGCGCTCTCGCGCTATATCGCAAGCCCGAACAAACATTTCCAGCCCATGAACGCCAATTACGGGATCATGCGCGGGCAGGATATCCGAGATAAACAGGAAAAGAAACGCCTCATGGCGGAGCGCGCGCTCGAAGAGATCGCACGTTTTCAAGCCGCATACGGGGCATAAAGGAGGAAATATATGGAATTTCGCGGTACGACGATCTGCGCCGTCAAGAGAAACGGCGTTACGGCGATCGCAGGCGACGGACAGGTCACGATGGGCGAGTCGGTCGTCTTCAAGAACACGGCGATCAAGGTGCGCCGCATCTACGGCGGCAAGGTCATTTTAGGCTTTGCCGGCTCGGTAACGGACGCCTTCGCGCTTTCGGAGCGCTTCGAGGGCATGCTCAACAAGTTCGCGGGCAATCTCATGCGCTCGGCGGTGGAGCTCGCCGATATGTGGCGGAGCGACAAGATCGGCCGCAAGCTCGACGCCATGATGATCACGGCGGATAAGGATACGCTCCTCATCCTCTCGGGCACGGGCGAAGTCATCGAACCGGACGAGGGCATCTGCGCCATCGGTTCGGGCGGCAACTATGCGCTCGCCGCGGCGCGCGCGCTCGCACAGAACACCGATTTTTCCGCGGAGGAGATCGCGCGCAAGTCGCTCAAGATCGCAAGCGAGATCTGCGTGTACACGAACGATCATATCATCTGCGAAACGGTGTAAAAGGGTTCACGCTTTTTCTTTCATCAGTTTGAAAGAAAAAGTGTGAACAAATATAAGGAGAAATAACTATGGATTTATCCCCCAGGCAGATCGTAAACGAACTCAATAAGCATATCATCGGGCAGGACGAGGCGAAAAAAGCCGTCGCCATCGCGCTGCGCAACCGTTACCGCCGTTCGCAGCTCTCCAAGGAACTGCGCGACGAGATCACGCCCAAGAACATCATTATGAAGGGGCCTACGGGCGTCGGCAAAACAGAGATCGCCCGTCGGCTCGCAAAGCTCGTCAAGGCGCCTTTCATCAAGGTGGAGGCGACGAAGTATACCGAGGTCGGCTACGTCGGCAAGGACGTCGAAGGCATGGTGCGCGATCTGGTGGAGTGTGCCGTCCGCCTCGTAAAGGACGAAAAGACGGCGGAAGTCTCCGTCAAGGCGACTGCGACCGCCGAGCAGAAGATGGTCAAGATCCTCGCCGAGGTCAAAAAGAACGACCGCGGCGAGACCGCGCGCGAGGTGTTCGAGGCAAACCTTCTCGATTCCCTCCGCAAAGGCACCTTCGATAAGCTCGTCATCGAGGCAGAGGTGCAGGACGAACCCAAGAACATGGAGCTCGTTCCCGGCGGGGCAGCCATCAACATCGGTTCCATCTTCGGCGATATGCTCCCCAAAAAGAAGAAAAAGCGCAAGATCACCGTCGGCGAGGCGATGAAGATCTTTATCGCCGAGGAGGCGGATAAGCTCATCGATGACGACGCGGTCAAGGACGAGGCGCTGCGCCGCGCCGAGAACGACGGCATCATCTTCATCGACGAGATCGACAAGATCGCCGCAAAGGGCAACACGGGCGGGGCGGACGTCTCGCGCGAGGGCGTCCAGCGCGATATCCTTCCCATCGTCGAGGGCAGCACCGTCATGACGAAGTACGGCCCCGTCAAAACGGACTATATGCTCTTTATTGCGGCGGGCGCCTTCCACGTTGCACGCGTGGAGGATCTCATCCCCGAACTTCAGGGGCGGTTCCCCGTCTCCGTCGAGCTCTCCTCGCTCACCAAGGAGGATTTCGTGAACATCCTCACGAATACCGAGCACTCCATCACCCAGCAGTATGCGCTGCTGCTCGCCGTCGATCACATCGACCTCAAATTCACGCCCGACGCGATCGAGGCGATCGCCGAGATCTCCGAGGAGATCAACCTCACGAGCGAAGATATCGGCGCGCGCCGTCTGCATACCGTCATGGAGTTCCTCCTGGAAGATATCTCCTTCAACGCGGGCGGCGGCGACTATCCCGTCGTCACGGTGGAGATCGACAGAAAGTATGTGGAAGAGCACCTCGCCAAGATCACCAAAGACCGCGATCTGAAAAAGTATGTGCTGTAAATGTTCACGAATTTCTTTTTGAACTGACAAAAAGAAATTCCGTGAGGGGAAGGAAAACCCAATGTTCGCCTGTGGCTCTGCATTCGGTTTTCCTCGCCGCCGCTGTTTCGCAACAGTATAGCACGCGGCGGCTCACCTTTCCGCAGAAGTTGCTTGCGCAACGATTAAGGGCGCAAAAGGCATAACAAGTGACGCCTTTTGCAACCATTTTTAAGCAGGGCAATCCTGCTTGCGCGAGTGATTGAAAACGGGTTTGCACGTTTTTCCGCGAACTGACGCGGAGAAAACGGAAACTGCGCGAGAATATTCAAATAAGGAATTTACCATGATCCAGATCCCCAAAGGCTGTAAAGACGTTCTGCCCTCGCAGGTATATGCGTGGCACAAAGTAGAGGATACGGCGCGCGCCGTCGCCGAGGCGTACGCATTCAGAGAGATCCGCACGCCCGTGTTCGAGCATACCGAGCTCTTTTCGCGCGGCGTGGGCGATACCACCGACATCGTCAACAAAGAGATGTACACCTTCCTCGATAAGGGCGGGCGCTCCGTAACGCTGCGTCCCGAGGGCACGGCGGGCGTTGCGCGCGCCTTTCTCGAGCACGGGCTCGCGGGCGGCGTGCTCCCGTTCAAGGCGTACTATCTCATTTCGGCGTTCCGCTACGAGCGCCCGCAGGCAGGGCGCCTCAGGGAATTCCATCAGTTCGGATGCGAGCTCTACGGCGCGGCGGGCGCGGCGGCGGATGCGGAAGTCATCTCGCTTGCCGATGCGTTCCTGCGCCGGCTCGGGCTCAGAGAGGTCGCGCTCCGCATCAATTCCATCGGCTGTAAAACGTGCCGCGCGCGCTATCACGAGGCGCTGAAGAACTATTTCGCGCCCCACATCGGCGTCATGTGCGCCGATTGCCGTTCCCGGTTCGAAAAGAACCCCATGCGCATCATCGACTGCAAGGAGGAGGGCTGCAAGGCGATCGCCGCGGGCGCGCCGCGCATGCTCGACTATCTCTGCAACGACTGCCGCGCGCATTTCGAGGAGGTAAAGCGCCTTCTTTCGGAGGCGGGCGTAAGCTATGCCGTCGATCCCTCCATCGTGCGCGGGCTCGATTATTACAGCCGTACCGTGTTTGAGTTCGTGTCCGCGGCGGCGGGTGCGCAGGGTACCGTGCTCGGGGGCGGAAGGTACGATACGCTCCTCGAACAGGTGGGCGGCAAGAGCGTGCCGGCGGTCGGCTTTGCCGCGGGCATGGAGCGGCTCCTGATGGTGATGGAGGCGGAAAACTGCCTGCCTCCCGCAGACATGGGTGCCGCATGTTATCTCGCGGGCATGGACGCGCCCTCGCGCGAGAAGGCGTTCCTGCTCGCCGGAGAGCTGCGCAGACAGGGGATCTCCTGCGAGGTCGATCTGATGGAGCGCTCCGTCAAATCGCAGTTCAAGTATGCCGATAAAACGGGCGCGAAATTCGTGGCGGTGCTCGGAGAGCGCGAGCTCGAAGAGGGGGCTGCCGAGGTCAAGGATATGCGGAATTCTTCCTCCGAACGCGTAAAATTCGAAGAACTTGCAAAATATATACAAAGGAGAATGTAACCATGGCAAAAAACGTGAAAGAAGTTTCGGGCGCGGAGCTCGAGGAACTCATCAAAACAAATACGGTCGTATGTGATTTCTGGGCAAGCTGGTGCGGCCCCTGCCGCATGCTCGCGCCCGTGCTCGACGAGGTCGCGGGCGGGTTTGCCGATAAAGCCGTATTCGTCAAGGTCGACGTGGACGCCAACGGCGAGATCGCGCAAAAATACGGCGTAATGTCCATTCCCGACGTCATCGTGTTCAAGAACGGCGCGCCTGCGGCGAAGAGCCTCGGGTTCGTGCCCGCCGCAACGCTGAAAGCGTTTTTCGAACAGAATCTCTGAGCGCGGAAACGCGCGCCGTACATCGCCGTACGGCGCGCATTTTTCATTTCCTGCGGGAAAAATAGGGGGGACAGCCCTTGCAATTTCGCGCAAGTTCTGCTATAATATTCAAAAACAATCAATACGGGAGCTATCATGATCGATCTTACCACCATCAGAAACACCGACCCCGAAGTATGCGCGGCGATGGAGCGCGAACTTACGCGCCAGCGCGGAAATCTCGAGCTCATTGCCAGCGAGAACATCGTCTCGCCCGCCGTCATGGCGGCAATGGGGAGCCACCTCACAAACAAGTATGCGGAGGGATATCCCGGAAAGCGCTATTACGGCGGCTGTGAATTTGTCGACGTTGTGGAGAACCTCGCCCGCGACAGGCTGAAGGAGATCTTCGGGTGCGACCATGCCAACGTACAGCCGCATTCGGGCGCGCAGGCGAATTTTGCGGTGTATTTTGCCATGCTCAAACCGGGCGATACGATCATGGGCATGAATCTTTCGCACGGCGGGCATCTCACCCACGGCTCTCCCGTCAACATCTCGGGCAGCTACTTCAACATCGTCCCTTACGGCGTCTCCGAAAAGACGGAGACCATCGATTACGACGAGATGGAGAAGATCGCGCTGGAGTGCAAGCCCAAGCTCATCGTCTCGGGCGCGAGCGCCTATCCGCGCATCATCGATTTCAAGCGCATCCGCGAGATCTGCGATAAGGTCGGCGCGCTCATGATGGTGGATATCGCGCACATTGCGGGGCTCGTTGCGGCGGGGCTGCATCCCAATCCCGTTCCCGTTGCGGATTTCGTAACGACGACCACGCACAAAACGCTGCGCGGACCGCGCGGCGGCGCGATCATGTGCAAAGAGCAGTACGCGAAAGCGATCGATAAAGCCGTTTTCCCCGGCACGCAGGGCGGCCCGCTGATGCACGTCATCGCGGCGAAGGCGGTCGCCTTCAAAGAGGCGCTCTCTCCCGAGTTCAAGGTCTATCAGCAGCAGATCGTAAAGAATGCCGCGGCAATGGCGGAGCGCTTTACCAACAACGGCGTGCGCCTCGTCTCCGGCGGGACGGATAACCACCTCATGCTCGTCGATCTGAGAAAGGAGGGACTCACGGGCAAAGAGCTGGAGGCGCTCCTCGACCGTGCGCACATCACGGCGAACAAGAACACCATTCCCTTCGAAACGACTTCGCCCTTCATCACGAGCGGCGTGCGCATCGGAACGCCTTCCATCACGGCGCGCGGCATGAAGGAGACGGAGGCGATCAGGATCGCCGACCTCGTCACGGAGATCATCGAGAGCCGCGAAGAGGCGATCCCCGACGTCTCCGCCAAGGTCAAAGCGCTCTGTGAGGAATTCCCCATTTACGAGAACGATATCCTCTGAGCGCATTCCGAGAACAGATGCAAAAAGCCCGCAGGCGATTGCTATGGACCCCAAAAGTTGGACAAACTTTTGGAGGTGCATTTCAGATCCGCCGCGGGCTTTTTTCGCTCGCCTGCATGATGTGCAGGAATCGGAGCCGTGCGGCATTCCGTCTGCGGGCGGCAGGCGCCGGGAAAGCCCGCGAACCGGCAGCAATGCCCGCAACGGGCGGGCGGAAGGGCGAAGCATAGCGCGATCCTGCCCGGAAGGCGTTCCGATGCCGCCGCCTTCCGGATACAACTTTTTTTCCCTTACAGTATTGCATATTCTTCGGAATATGATATAATGAAACCGCGGTCTTGCCGACGCATGTACGGCAGGAGCCGCAAAAGGAGAAAAGAATATGAAAATGAAAGGATTGTTTGCACTCATGCTTGCAGCGGCGGCGGGGCTTGCGCTCCTCACCGCATGCGACGGTTCGGGAGATGGCGCTGGGGACGGCGACGGCAGTGCGTCCGGACAGACGTATACCATTGCTGCGCCCGAATCGGAGGACTATCGGGTGACCGCGCCCGCCTCCGCCAAGGAGGGGGACAGCGTCAGCGTCACCGTCACGGTGCGCGACGAAGACAGTTATCTCGAAGGCGTTACCTACAACGGCAAGGCATGCAGCGGGGAGGACGGCAGTTATACCTTTACCATGCCCGCCGAGAACGTCACGCTCGCCGTTCAGCTCGGAACGTACGAGGAAGTCCTCACGGACGGCATGGCGACGTTTGATTCCTCCAATCTTACGACGATCGCGAAGGATTCTGGTACGGCAACGCTTCAGATAAACTTCCGTGCGAGCTGGCTGACGTCGCTGGATAAAGAAATCGTTTTTTCCGATGAAAGCGTCATTCCCGAGAGCGCGATCGAATACGACGTGGTAAAAAATTCCGATCTGGTCGGTTCGTCGGGCTCGAACAGCATCGAACAGCTTAAAATCGACATCGATACTTCCAAAGTATCCCTCGGTTCCACCTGGATCACGATGAGTTTCAGCGGCAACAGCTCCTCTCAGCGCGGGACGATCGTCGTGAAGATCACGGTCGCGGAGAGCGTGACTGTGGAAACGTGGCGGGAAACGCTCGTCTTCGACGTATCCGCGCTGCGCGGCGTGGATGAGGATACGGTTTATCACGTTCATCTGATGATCGCCGATACGATGCAGGAAGGGTATCAGTCTTTCGACGATCTGAAGGCGGTGGACGATAAGGTCACGGTCGAGATCGAGTACGTCGCGCGGCAGAAATACCTGCTCTCCTTCGGCGTTGCGGATCAGGATGGGAAGATCACCTATCACGATCTCTCTAAATGCGTCGGGACCGGCTCGTCCGAGACGGGGTTCAATCAGTATGTGGATAAGGAACTTTCCTTTATCTCCGATGCGCAGAAACTGGAAATATACGTTCTGAATTCGACGCATACCTGATGGCTGCCGTCCGAAGGAGATGTGATGCGCATCGTATTGCTTGAAAAAGAGCGGTGGAAGGGGTATATCCTGCCCATGCCGCAGTACACCGCCCGCGAACACTATGCGGTCAGCATGGAACGGACGCCCGCGGGGTTTGCCGTCTCGATCGAAAGGCGTCCGCTCCCCGCGCCGCGCACGTTCACGCCCGAGATGTACGCGTCCCCCGACCGCCTGTATGCCGATCACTTCGCGGACGCCCGCGCCTACGGGATGTTCGACGGCGAAACGCTCGCCGCGGTCATGGAGCTTTGCCCCGAATCGTGGAACAACCGCATGCGCGTCACCGAGCTGTGGGTGCGCGAAGGGTACCGCCGCCGCGGGCTGGGCAGCCGCCTGCTCGCATTCGCGCGCGAAGAGGGGCGGCGCGAGGGGCGCCGCGCGCTCGTGCTCGAAACGCAGTCGTGCAACACCGACGCCATAGCGTTCTATCTGCACGAGGGGCTTTCGCTCATCGGGCTGGATACCTGCTGTTATTCCAACGAGGATATCGCGCGCGGGGAAGTCCGCCTCGAGCTCGGCGCGGCGCTTTGATGCCCGCATGAAATGCAAAAAGGACGCCGCCGCACAATTTGAAGTGAACCCCAAAGTTTGGACAAAAAATATTAGATTGTATGGGAATGAGTTCGGTACCCAACCGGGCTCATT
>CALVWO010000002.1 GCA_944367465.1 uncultured Clostridia bacterium | reverse complement strand
TCTTCAATATAAACAATAAATCCGAACCACTCACTCGTGACGAGTAAACAATTCGGATTATATTGCTTTGGTGCACCGTAAGAGATTCGAACTCCTGGCCTTCGGTTCCGTAGACCGACGCTATATCCAGCTTAGCTAACGGTGCATCTTTCGCTCAAGTACCATGATATTATACCCATTCCCCCTTCGTTTGTCAACGGTTTTTTGCGGGTTTTTCGCGGAAAAATTACGTTTCAACAGAAAAATCGTAATTGTGGATAACATGCAGGCATTTATGCCCCTTTCTGAGGGGAACGGCATGTCGAATTGTGGAAAAACGGGTCGAAACGGCGCAAAATTGTGGATAACTTTTTTCAAAACTTTCGTTCGGAATTGCAGAGAAACGCCGAAATCCACCGTTTGCGGACATATTTTTCCACATATTTCACCCGACGGAAGGTTTCGAGAGATCCTCTCCGGAAAGAGAGAGCACCCTGAGCGCGTGCGGGATGCAGACGATGACGCTCCCGCCCGCCCCGACGGGCTGCATCGCCGTGCAGTCTTTGCGGCGGCTGCAGTTTGCGTCGCGCATGCGAACCGTGCCGGCGGCGTCGTCGACGGCAAGTTCGTTCCATGCGCCTTCCGAAAGTTCGATCCTTACGATGAGGATCTCCCCCTCCCGCCGTTCGGAGATCTTCTCCGCCCAGCCTTCCGCCGTTTCGCCTCCCTCGCCGAAGGTATATGTGTAGACGCACTCTCCGCCTGCCTCCACGCGGAACCCCGCCGCCGCTTCCTGCCCGCGGAAGGTAAAAAAGAAAAAGAGCGCGGCAACGAGCAGAAGGACGGCGCCGTAAACGAACAGATCGGCAATGCGGAACAGCTTTCCCTCGCGCACGCGGCGCGCGTTCTTCATGAGAATGCCTCCACGCGGTCGAACGACGCGGTCAGTTCGTACGACGCTTCGTCGAGATTGGTATACAGCGCGTACGAATCTTCCGCGGCGTCGTACCAGACGAACATCACACGGAACTCATCGGCATGCGCGGAGGCGTATGCGACCACCTCTTCCTCCGTCATGGCGACGAGCGCGGTCGCGCGGGCGTCCCCTGCCGCCGCCGAGCCGCCCACCACGGTCGCACACAGCACGTGGCTCCCCGCACCGACGGGCTGACCATTCCCGCCGATGATGTGGCAGTAACGGGTGCCGCCGATCTCGTAATACTGCTCGTAATCACCGCTCGTGGAGATCGTCGTATTGCTGACAGAGAGCGTTGCGTAGGAGGCGCCGAGCTCCTCGCGCGGGGAATTGACGGTGATCTCCCAAAGCCCGTCGCTGCGCGCGGGATTTTCGAGCACGAGAAGGCTGCTCCCGCCCGCGTTATAGTAGCCGTACCTGACGTCCGCCGCACGGAGGATCTCCCACGCGGCGTCCACGCTCGCGCCCTTGCCGATCCCGTCCAGACAGAGCTGCATGGTATACGTTGCGCCGTCCCCCTCGACCGCAGGCGCGACGGTATCCGGTTTGACGACGGAATAAGCGCCGTCCTCCTCCGCGAGCGCCACGGCGCCGAAATCGCGCAGCGCGGGATCGGAAAACGCCTCGATATACGTCTGGGCGGGGAGTTCCGATTCGGGATCCGCGCGGTCGTAGGCGAGCGTCGGTTCGTAGCCGGACGAACGGTGACGGGCGGAAAAGCCCCACAGATCGACGAGCAGACCCACGGCGGGATCGTACGCGCCGTCCGTCTCCTCATATATCGCCATTGCGGTCTGCAGCACCTTGTACGCCGTTTCGCCGACGGAGACGGTCTGCCCCGCCGCCGCGGCGTTGAACCGCGCGATATCGCCGCCCTCCGCGGAGACGGAGAGGCTCGCCTCGAGCGCCGCCGTACAGGCGGTCATCTGCGCCCAGATCGCGTCGGCGTCCGGATCCTCCGCCGCAGAATATACCCATCGGTTCTGCGTGCCGAACCGACCGTATTCATCCCTGACGGCGAGATCCTCATCCGAACACGCGGAGAGCGTAAGAGCAGACGCCGCAAGCAATGCCGCGGCTATGTTTTTTATCCTGCGCACGGGCGCGCCCTCCTTGTTCCTGCAATACTGCGATTATACCGCATTTTTTCGGAAAAGACAAGAAAAAGCGGCTCGCATGAGCCGCTTGCGCAAACTTTCATCAATTGTGCTTTGTGTGAGAACGGAAGACGAGCGAGGCGAGGAAGGAAAAGACGACCGCCGCGCTCACGCCCGCACTTGCCGCCGCGAGCGCTCCAGTGAGCGCCTGATAGAGCCCCTCCTGCGCGCCCTTCATCGCGCCGCTCGCAAGAAGATAGCCGAACCCCGAAATAGGTACGGTCGCCCCCGCGCCCGCCCATTCGACGAGCGGCTGATAGATCCCGAGCGCTGTGAGCGCAATGCCTGCGAGCATGAAGATGACGAGGATCTTGCCCGCCGTGAGATCGGTGAAATTGATGACGAGCTGCGCAACGGCGCAGATGAGCCCGCCCACCGCAAACGCCTTCAGAAAGGCAAGAAAAATTTCCAATGTTTCCATAATCAGTCTCCTTAATTGTGAGCGACCGAGGCCTGCCGCAGCACCAGTGGACTTGCCGCAGCACCAGTGGGCTTGCCGCAGCGCGACAAAGGATCACGCAGAAGATCCTGCCAAAAACTACCGCTCCAGCGTTACGGCATGCGCAATACAGGGAATACTCTCGCCCTGACCGGACGAGACGGTGGAGAGCAGCGCGCCAGTCGCCACAAAGAGGATGCGCCGGAGCGAGCCCGCCGTCATTTTATGATACAGATAGGAATTGAGCACGACCGCGGAACAGCCCGCTCCGCTCCCGCCCTGGAACTCATCCTCCAGGACGTTATAGATGATCTCTCCGCAGTCAACATGGTTCCCGGCAATATCCAGCCCCTTTTCCCATGCGAGATCTTTGAGGATACGGCTGCCAAGCGCGCCGAGATCGCCCGTGACGATGAGGTCGTATGCCTCGGGCTCCTCGCCCGTCGTACGGAAATGCGTGAGGATGGTATCCGCCGCCGCAGGCGCCATTGCCGCGCCCATATTGTTGACGTCCGTCACGCCGAAATCCACCACCTTGCCGAGCGTGGCGGAGGTGATGCGCACGCCGTCGCCCGCGGACGAGACGAGCGAGGCGCCCGCCCCCGTGACCGTCCACTGCGACTGCGGCGGACGGGTGGTGCCGAGCTCGAGCGGATAACGGTACTGACGCTCCGCGGAGGCAAAATGGCTGCCCGTTGCCGCCACGACGTTTTTGCAGTAACCGGCGTCGACGAACGCCGCCGCAACAGCGAGGCTCTCCGCCATCGTGGAGCAGGCGCCGTACACGCCGAGGAAGGGAACGGAGAAATCGCGGGCGGCAAAACTTGCGGAAATGATCTGATTGAGCAGATCGCCGGAGACGATCATATCCACCCGATCGCGCGCGAGTTTCGCGTTGGAAATGGCGCCGTCGATGACATGCGAGAGCATCTTGCACTCCGCTTTTTCGTAAGTATTCTCGCCGAACATATCGTCCGCCAGCGGCGTCTCGACATACCGCCCGACGATCCCTTCGCACTCCTTCGGCCCCGCGATCGTACTCACCGCGACGATGCGCGGCTGACGCCTGAAAACAATCCTCTGACCTCTCATCCTCCGCAGTTTGCGTAAATTCCGCAGCGGATATGCAGACGCTGGTTTTTTTGAAAATCGCCCGAAATTATGCAATTTTGGGGCAAAAACAGACTATTATGTCTGGCATAGTACTATGAAAGGTGCAAAAAATCCCCTTTGCGAGGGGGATTTTTGCGTTTTACGGTCAATTCTTATAGTAGTCTTTTGCGGCGCGGAAGAAGGCGTCGATGTTCCCCCACGGCGTGCGGGGCGGGATATCGCACCCGGAAGAGAGCACGAAATTCGGGTACTTTCCGCAGTCTTTGAGGAGCGCCGCGGTCTCATCATAGACAGATTGTTCGCTCCCGTTGAGGAAGGTTCCGGCGGGGTCGATATTCCCCATCGCAATGAGGTCGGCGGGCATTTTCGGCATGAGCTCGCGCATATCGATGGCGTTGCCGAAATGGAACATTTTACACCCCGTGGCGAGGATCCCGTCGAGCATTCTGATCTCTTCCAGCCACTTGTACATATTCATGCGTTTTCCTCCAGAACGACGAGCGCTCCGAGCATAACGGAGCCGCTCTCCAATGTTGCCTTTCCGATGCTTTCCCGCACGCGGAAATTCCCCTGCGGGAGAGCCGCCTGCGCCTGCCGCGCGCGCGGATTGACGGCGACCACAAATTTCCCGCGGCGGAACACGAAGGGATATTCCCCTTCCGCGGCGTACACAAGTTCGAGATTGTCTGCCGCCTGCAAAGCCTCCTCCCCGGCGCGCAGCCGCGTGAACCGTTTTACGGTATTGAGGAGGGAATTTTCATCGGCTGCCTGCGCCTGCACGTCGGGCGACGCGGGCGACATATCGACGGGCAGATAGAGCGCGCCGTCGGCGGAAGAGAACCCTCTGTTCTTCCCTCCGTCCCACTGCATCGGCGTACGCGAGCCCGTGCGGAAATAGCCGCCCTCCTTGGAGGCAAGCCCCTCCCTGTACGGGAGCCCGATCTCGTCGCCGTAATAGACGAAGGGGATCGACGGCATGAGCATGATGAACGCGGCGACGAGTTTCATCTCGTCCTGCGTGCGGCGGTGCGAATAGCGGATCATATCGTGATTGCCCGTTGGCATGCACATATAGCCGCGTCCGGAGATGTAGGCGAGGTTCTCCATGAATTCATCGGTGAATGCACGGATATTCCCGCCGCCCTCACGGTTGAAAAAGCAGGTGACTTCCTCGCCGCGATCCACATAATCGCAGCTGTCCGTCTGGAAGAGCGCGTTATAGCCCTTGGAGCGGAAGTGGATATAAAAATCGAGATGGAACCCCGCGTTGCAGCAATGCGGAAATTTCATCGAATCTGTTCATAATACTATCCCCCTGCGGGTATTTGTTTTTCAACAGTATTATAAGAAATTTCCCACGCGGAGAAAAGCGAACGCATTGCCATCTTGTAGCACGATATTGCAAACCAAAGGCGCAGAGATCCCGTCTCTGCGCCCTGTTTCACATCTCTTCGCCGCCGCCTGAAGAAGTGCCGTCTTCCGCGGCATCCTTACGCGCGGAGGGATCCCGCGATTCGTTCTCATCCCTGCCTTCCGCATCGGGCTCCTCCTTGCACCTGAAAAAGGAGACGACCGCACACACGGCGAACACGACGATCTTGGAGACCGTGACGATCATGGAATAGACCGCGAGGAACCCTCCCATGCCGCTGCTCACGGATCCGATGCCCGAAAGCAGCGCTCCCAACGCCGAGAGCGCCGTGAAGATGAGCACGACGATGAAGGCATTTTTGGATGTTTGCTTGAGCGCACGGCTGTCGCTCCTGACGATCGTGTACCCGCCGACAAGCGCGAACGCAACGATGCTGAGATAGCCGCATACCCAGATAAGCAGTTTTTTCCACCGAAGCGACCAAATCTGTTTCATATTTCTCCCTCCTTTTAATCGGAAACTCTTTTCAGCCATATTATATGCGACAAACCGGACGCTGTCAATCCCCTTCGGAAAATCTCTGCCCCGTGCCGGACTGCCGAAGGGATTCCCGCACCAAAAAACGGAGCCGTGCCGCAATGGCACAGCCCCGCTTTTTTCATGCGTTTTCCGCTACGGAAAACCCGCTCAATCGTCCTCTTTGATCTCGCTGAGAGGATTTTCCTTATGTTTCTTTTCCTGCCTGGGCGCCGCGTGATGGAACCCCTCCTCCGCCATGGCTGCCGCCTCGGCGCGCGCTCTGTCGCGCGCGGCGCGCTCCTCGTCCGTCAGTTTGCGCCACTTGGCGAACAGAATGAGGTTCTGCTTGGGCATGGAAGTGAGCGTTGCGCGGTCGCGGAAGTCCTCATCGAAATACCAGCCCTCGAACGCCTCTTCTTCGCGCTCGGGGAGCGGGAGATCGATCAGCGAGCTCTCTTTGAGTTTCTGCGCGGGTACGCCGCCGTTGACGAAGTTGAGCTCGTACCGATGCGCGCTGCGTGCAATGAGCACGAGGATGAGCGCGATCAGTGCACAGCCTGCGACTGCGACGAGGATCCACCACCATGCGAACCCTGCGCCGATCTCGGCAATATCGACGACCGCGTAGAAGCTGAAATGCTCTACGAAGAAGTACAGCCTTCCGTCGTCGCCGACGTGCGTTGCAAGCACTTCGATCTCGCCTTCGCCGTCCGGAACGTACACGACGCCCCAGTTCCCCTCCGCCTCGGAGAGACCTTCGACGGAGATGCCGACGGAGAGCGGTTCGGTGATCTCTACCGGCGCTCCGCCCGCATCGACGATCTCGATATCGAACAGGCGGGCAAGGGTCATGTTGTCGCGCAGATGCGCCGCGGCGCTTCCGACCGTATCCTCATCGGTGACCTCGACGAAATGGAGCTGCGTGCCGTCGTCAAAGCCTGCGTCGGAGCTGACCGTGACGACCGTACCGTTCTCCGTAACGCCCGTAACGACCTGAAGGCGCCACTTTGCATAGAGCGTTAAGTTGCCCGTGACAGGCGTTTTGAAGTCGTACCGCACGGTGAGCGCCTCGTCCGTGAACCAACCCACGAACAGGTAGTTCTCGCGCACGGGTTCCGCATAGGCGACCGTGCCGCCCGCCGTGACCTTCTGCATATCGGCGCCGTCGAGCGTGCCGCCGTTCGCAACGAAATCCACCTCGAAAGAATTTGCCTGCCATGCGGCATACAGCGTGATATTGCCCTTGCTGCCCGCCGCGATCTGCGTGACGAGATTGCCGTTTTCTTCGGCGTCGTACCAGCCGGCAAAGGTATAGCCCTCCCTCGTCGGTGCGCCGAGCGTGATCGTATCGCTCTCGACGGTGTATCCCGAAGGATTGCCCGCCGCGTTCGTGCCGCCGCCAAGGACATAGGAGATGGAATACCCGTGCGGGCTCCACTTTGCCGTGAGCGTGACGTCGCCCGTGATCGCCGCGGCGAAGTCGAACTGCGTTTCGCCGCTGAACCATCCCTCGAAGACGTAGCCCTCGCGGACGGGCTGTTCGGGCATCGTTGCCGTGCCGTTGTACACGACGCTCTGCTCCGCGACGGCGCTGCCGCCGTTCGGATCGAACGTGACGGTGTATTCCTCCGCCTTCCAGCCGGCAACGAGCGTCATGCCGCCCGACACGGTCATTTCTTCGAAATCCCATGCCGTGCCGTTGAAGTACCAGCCGGTAAACACATAGCCCTCTCTTTCGGGGATCTGCGGCACGGAGATCGTCCCGCCGTGTACGACCGTCTGATCGGACACCGCCGTACCGCCGCCCGTCTCAAAGCTGACAGTGTACTCCGCGGCGCTCCACTTTGCCGTGAGCGTGACGTCATCCGTGACCGGCGCATCGAAATCGAAACGCGTTTCGCCGTTGAACCAGCCTTCGAAGGTATACCCCTCGCGCGCACCGAGCGCGGGCGCCGTGACCGTTCCTTTCTCCGTGACCGTGAGCGCGGCGACGAGCTGATCGCCGTCCAGGAATCTGACCGTGTAGCGGATCTCGCTCCAGAGCGCCACGAGGGTGATATCGCCCGTAACGGAGCCGTCCTCTGCAACGGGTGCGCCGTTCAGATACCATCCGCGGAACGTATACCCTTCGCGCTCGGGCTTTTCGGTCACAAGCGTACTGTATGCCGTCCCATAGGCAACGACCTGATCTTTCGGCGCTCTGCCGTCGTTATAATTGAACGTAACGGTGTATTCGAGCTGTTCCGCCTTCGCGGTAATGTCGATCTTGCCCGTAACGTTATACACGGTAAGCATTCCCGTTGCAGGATTGTACTCGAACCGTACAGATTGCGTGCCATCCATCGTGACGACGATGTTCTCCGCCGCGAGCGTATATCCTTCCGTTACCGTGAGTCTGATGGTATAGTTCTGCCCGAACGTCGCTTTGCCTTCTCCGACGGCGTCGCTCGCCGCGCTTACTCCCGTTCCCGTGAACGCAACATCATACTTTTTCGCAGTTGCGTTGGGGTAGAGCGTGATAACGCCGTTCACATGCGTTTCGCCGAATACGAAAAGTACCTTTTCGCCTTCCGAATAGTAGTACCAGCCGCTGTAATCGTACCCCTTGGGCGGAGCGATCTCGTCGTCGGCACGCAAAACCTGACCGAGCGTTGCGGGCAAATTGATGAACGTGCCGTCTGCGTGAACGAGCGTTACGGTGACCGCGCCCTCCGTTGCGGTGTACTGCGCGGTGATCGTGATATGGCCGTTCAGCGCGTACATCGAAGGAGCGCCGTCGCCGCTTTGCGTCCATGCGACCTTCCAACCCGAAAGGTGATGGTATGCCGGCGCGGTCACGTCAATTCCGCTGATGAACTCCTCGTAGACGTTCGTTCCGTAAGCAAATTCATACTCCGTTTGCACGCCGTCGCCAAAAGATCCGCCTTTCGCATCGATCGTTACGGTATAGACCTCTGCCTCCCACTTTGCGTAGAAGACTTTGTTGCCTGTGCTGCCCTTAGCAATTTCCGATACGGCACTGCCCGAGAAATCTTCCTCCTCGAACCAACCGCGGAACTTATATCCCGTGCGGTCAGCAGGTGTTTCGAGGGCAAAAGTCTCGTCCACAACGGTATAACTTTCTTTATACCCCTCGTTCAGCGTGCCGCCGTTCAGCACATACGTAATGGTATAGGTATTGACATTCCAGACGGCAGTCAGATCGATTACTGTTGTCGCCTCATCGTTACCGTTGCCAAGCGTTGGTTCCTTGAACAGCTCTGCAAGCGTTGTATAGACTTCACCGTTATACGACCATCCGTCAAAGGTGTAGCCCGGATACGTTCCCTTAGGCTCTGACAGATTTTTCGAGCCAAGTTCTTCATACACAAAGGTGAACCCCTCAGGCGCAGTAACACCCGTTGCCCCATCCAAGTCGAACGTGACTTTGTAAGTGACAGGATTCCACTTTGCATAAACTTTTATGCTTTGAGAAAGAGGCTCTTCGAAATTGAATCGCTTTTCAAAAGTCTCATTGTCTTCAAACCATCCGTCGAATATATATCCTGCACGCGTCGGGTCAGACGGTTTGCTCGGCTTTGTTCCGCCTACAAGATACTCAGCAGGAACCTCCGTTCCGCCATTCGATTCAAATGTAAGCGTAACAACATCATCCGCAGTCCATTCACCGTTTACAGACTTCGTTCCCTCGATCTTATCCGGAAGCGCAATCGACAGCGTATAAGGCTGACCGTCCTTTCCTGTAAACTGCCTGAACCCTTCATTAAACAAGTTATTAAACGAAGTGAGGTCTTTCTCATATTCACCGGTGACCGTAACCCGAATCACGCGCTTACCCTCGACGGTAACAAGATTGATGGAGACATCAAGCCCCTCGATCGGCTGTGAGCTGAGTTGCTGCATGCGCTCATTTACTTGCTCTGCAGTTGCCGCTTCGGGCAAAGTGAGCTCGAACGTAAGCGTATAGGTGTTGATCTGCCATACCGCAAAGAGTTCAACGGTCTTGTTGTTGGTACTCGCGAGATTTATGACGCTTGCGCCATCCGAATACGCAACGGAATTACTGTCCTTTTCCGTCGCCCAGCCGAGGAAGGTATAGCCCGTGCGGTGGATACTATTGTTATTTTTAGTCAGTTCTCCCGCAACGTCGTATGTGAATTCCTGCGAGGCAAGCGAGCCTTCACCGCCGTTCGCATTAAATGCAACCGTGTATTGAATCGCCTCCCACTTTGCGTAGAAGACTTTGTCGCCTGTGCTGCGCGCAGGAATTTGCAATACAGCCCCGCCCGAGAAATCTTCGTCCTCGTACCAACCGCGGAACATATATCCCGTACGGGAAATATCACTTTCTGTCGGAAGGATAACAGGCTCGTCCTCAACGGTATAACTTGCTTTATACCCCTCGTTCAGCGAGCCGCTGTTCAGCACATACGTAATGGTATACTCGATGGGCGTCCACTTTGCCGTGAGCGTGAGCGTAAGCTCATCGTCGGCATTTATAACGCCGTTTTGTATCGTGAGGAGCTTTTCAGCCGTCCATTCGGTGCCGTCCTTTGTATACCAACCATCAAAGATATAGCCTGCGCGGGTAGGTATAGGCAAAACCATCGTGCCGTCGTATACCGCATCGGAAGGAGGATCCGCTGTGCCTTCATCCGCGCCGTTCGGATCGAGCGTAACGATAATGCTCTTTGCCGTCCAGACAGCCCAAACGGTGATATTACCCGTCAAGCCCGCCGTTGAGGTAACATCGTTGCCTGCGGCATTGGTCAACCGCCATGTGAGCGTGTAGCCCGAGCGCGCGGCAGCCGAGAACGTGACCTTTGTTTCTACGGTGTAGCTGTCGCCACTCGAGACTTCACCATCTTCCACATTACCATAAGTAATGGTATACTCTGTCGCCTTCCACTTTGCCGTGAGCGTGAGATTTTCCGTGATCGGCGTACTGAAATCGAACGGCGTTTCGGTTCCATCTTTGTACCAACCCACAAAGGTATAGCCTGTGCGCGTGGGCTGTTCGGGCACCGTTGCCTTTTCGTTGTACTCGATCGTCTGATCATCGACCGCGCTGCCGCCGTTCGTATTAAATGTAACCGTATAACTTTCCGGCTCCCACTTGGCGTAGAAGACTTTGTTGCCTGTGCTGCCGTTAGCGATTTCCAATACGGCACTGCCCGAGAAATCTTCCTTCTCGAACCAACCGCCGAAGTTATATCCTCCCGTGCGCGTAGGTGTTGCGAGGGCAAAAGGCTTGTCCTTAACGGTATAACTTTCTTTATACTCCTCGTTCAGCGAGCCGCCGTTCAGCACATACGTAATGGTATACACGATGGGCGTCCAGACCGCATAGAGCGTGATGGTATCGTCCTCCCCGAGCCCCTTGACAAGGTCGCTCGTGATCGTGATTCTCGCGCCGTCTGCATACGCTACGCTGTCAGTGTTGTCGGAAAGCGCCCAACCAGCAAAATTGTACCCGTTCTTCTTAAAACCGTTCTCCTGAAGAGTGTCGGTTACGCCATAGGAGAGCGACATGGAAGCGGTGCTGCCCGTTGCATCATCTCCGCCTACGAACTTGATCGTGTATTCGATCGCCTCGAAATGGGGAACGAGCGTGTACGATTCCAGATCGCCGAGCGGAACGGGATGCGTATTCCCGCCGCCGGACTGCGTACGGAACACGACTGCACCGCCTTCCACGGCGAAGGAGTTGAAGTAATTTCCTGCGGATGCCGGATTGCCGTTTGTATAGAGCTCCCAACCGACAAAGGAATACCCGAGCGAAGGCTCGGCAGAATTGAGGTCCGTCTCCGTTACCATGGTAACGTTGACTGACGTCGATTCGCCCGACTGGTAATGAATATAGTACGTTTCGGCTGTATAGACGGCGTAGAGATAGATCGTATAAGTACTTCCTTCCTTATCGACATAATCCGTGTAGCTCTTGTCGGAGAGATCGGGCATCGTGGAATGGCTGAAAAGCACTGCGTCGCGTCCATTCGTCCACATATACCACACGTGGCTGTAGTGGTCGATCGCCGCATCTGCAAAGCTGATGTTCGCCCCATAGGCAAAAAAATGTTCTTCCGGCTCCTTGCCGTAATTCGACAAGTCGCCTTCCTTTACCGAGGTATTGCCGTAATGGAATGCGATTTTATAGGTATTCGCCTCCCAAACGGCGTAGAGCGTGACCTTCCCACCATTTTCCGCAGTAACATTGGGAGTCGTTTTTCCATCCGAATAAGCCACATTGCCGTCCGACGTTGTTGCCCAGCCGATGAACGTATAGCCCGTGCGACTGAATTCGTTTTGAGTGAGGGCTTGCTCTGCGTTGTCATACGTTAACAGCTGATCCAACATGGTGCCCGAAGTCGCCCCGTTGCCGTTGAACGTAACGGTGTACGTATTTGGCGCCCATTTAGCGTAGATCACAACATCGGCGTTGAGCGGATTGCCGAATTTAAACTCTGTAGCCTCGCCGCCAGCATTAGACTGCATCCACCCCGAGACAGTATAACCTGTACGGGTGGGCTCGGGCGCAACCGTATCTTTGCCTGATAGGACATACAAGGTCGTATAGGCGGATCCCGACGCCATCTCCTCCTCGGAGAGGTATACGGTGATCGTGTGATAGTTCTCCTGAGAGGCATAGCTGTTGGTGAGCTGCATGACCTCGCCATCACCAATGTTTACAGGCTTATTACCTTCACCAAATTCAAGCGGAGTTCCGCTTTCGGGCATGGTGGAGAAATAATATGCAGATCCTTCGTATTCCCAACCTTTTGGAACATAATTACCAATCGTTTTCAGTACGCTGTTGAGCGCGGTGAGAGACGTGCCATATTCCGCATACACCCACACGGTTATGGAATTATCGACAAAATCGATATCTTCCGCAATGAAAGAAATTCCTTTAACGGCACTGAACCACCCCTCTATCGTCGCTTTCTCAACACCTTGCGGCAGACTGATCGTGAGTTGGAGCGCATAGGTATTCACCTCCCAATGCGCATAGAGCGTAAGATTCCCGGTCTTTCCCTCCGTCGATTCGATTTTCTTTCCGCCCTCTGCCTGATCGAACCAGCCGAGGAAGGAGTAGCCTTCACGCTTGGGAACATACGGGGATACGGTAAAGTTGATCACATCGCCGTACTGATAAAAAGTTTGGTAATTGCCGGAAAGCGGCTCACCGCCGTCAAGTTCGTAGCGGATAGAATACTTTTCAGTCGTCCAATACGCCGTTATGGCGTTGTCTTCTTTGGGAGAGCGCTCGGAAGTGATATTGAGCGCACCGCCGTAGTCCCAGCCGCTGAAAGAGCTGCCCGGTCTTTCGGGAACGATGTCAAAGTCAGGAGGGCTGTTATGCTCGACAATGATGACCGCATACCGCGCCGTTCCGTTTTCTACTTCTGTGGTCGCATTCTTATCGTTATAGAAGGTGACGCCTTCTACCGATCCATCGACCACGAAATACCCGTCTTCGCCCGCGTCGAACCACACCGCGTACTTTTTGAGCTTCCATTGCGCGGTGATCGTGATATTCCCTGTGATTCCCTTCGTAAGAAGATGTGCGGCGATGGCTGTTTCGGCATTCGCATCCGTGCAGGATACCATCCCTCCGTTTACAAGGTACCCTGCAAGCTCGTAGCCTGTGTTCGGCGAAGTACTGTACCCCTCAGAGAACTCAAAGACGACTTTGACGCCGTCATCATAATTATCATCATAATTATACTTATAGTATGTGCCCGTATAGCCCGATACGCTGCCGCCCGCGCCCGAATTGACCGTGACGGTATATTTATACAATTCGATATCTGCACGGAGGACAACGGAATAAGTCCCGTCCTCTGCCTTCGTGACGAGGTCTTCCGTGAGCAGCGTATCCGCACTCACAGGCTGCCACAAACTATCAGATTTTTTCTGAACATTCCAGTTGACGACCTCGTAGCCGGTCGTGCCTTCAACTTTGAATTCTCCCACCGTGGGGAAGGAACCGAACCGCGCGTCGAATGTGTACTTATCGGAGATAGTTTTTCCCTCATTCGCGTCGCCGAGATAGAATGTGGCGTCAACTTTTTCTGCCTCGAACACGGCGTACACCGTAGAGGAGACTGTGAACTTGACACCCTTCAGCGCTTCCTCGGTTTTATACACGCCACCGTCGTACAGCCAATGGCTGAATGTGTAACCAAACGGATCTTCAAATGTGGGGATATACGTCACAGAACTTCCCGCTTTGATTGGCACGGGTTTGCCGATCGTCGCGCCTGTGATCCGATTGACGAAGTTGATGAAGATATCTTCCGCATCGCAGTTCGCAGTAACAGTCAGGTCCTCCGTGACGCGGTAAATAGACGGAGTACCTTCGCCCTGCGTCGTCCATGCCACAGTCCAATCTGTAAAATGCCAGCCCGAAGTTCCCGTATCGGGATCCTTAGATGTAAATCGGAGCGCGGCGGCAAGCGCGGAGAGCGCCTCTTCCACGCCGTTTCCGTGAGAGACCTGTAAGGTGTAGACGTAATGCCGATCTGTATGAGTTCCTTCCGTAAAGCCATGAGCTGCAAAATTGAAACTCGAGTCGATGCTCACCGTCACTTCTGTAGTCAAACCTTCATCCACCGTTTTGGGGATCTGCACTGTGACGATATAAGTGTTGAGGGTGTAGTGCGCATAGAGCGTGGTATCCGCTGCGGGCATCTTAAACAAGCTGTCGCCGTCGCCGTCGCCGTCGCCGTCGCCGTCGCCAAGCGTTACACGCTCGCCTGTGCCGTTTAAACCCTTATACCACCCTGCAAAAGTATATCCTGTGGGCGGATTCGGCGCAAATTCAGACCACGCTTTACCGTCGCCCCCAAGAGACTGCTTAAACCCGAGCGTGAGCGAATACAGACCGAGGTTGGTAGTGAGCCCGTAATCTTCCGCCGTCCCAGAGGTGATCGAGCCGATCCCGAGGTTAAAGGTAAGCGTGTATTTTACCGCCGTCCAGTTGCCGACGAGGACAAAATCGCCCACCGTTCCCGATTCGAGATAGGAACGCTGCTCGCCCACTTTATAATTTTTGTTGTTCTGCTCATCAGTATCGTCGAAGTCTGCGATCTTCCAGCCATTGAAGATGTAGCCGCGGTTCTGCGCATTGAGCGTTTCGCCCGACCAGAGCACGAACGCCTGCGAACCGAAGGTATACTTATCGAATCCTTCGGGCACGTTACCGAGCGGCTTTCCTCTTCCTTCAGAATATGCCTCATCGTCCAGATAGTATGTGATATTGTACGTCTGTTCCGCCCAGACGGCATACAGATAGAGCGTTTGATTGTTCAGTTCGCTGAAGAGGATATCCTCTACCGTATCGTTGCCGTTGTACAGGCGCAGCGTGGGAGCAGTCACACCCGACGTGATGACAAGGGCGTGCGTCACTTTTTGGCGGTTCCCCTCCCCGCCAAACTGCCATTCGACGAACCGATAGCCGCGGCGGAACATATTCTCGGCGTCGGGGAAACTGATCTGCCCGCCCGCAGCGTTTTCGACGGTGAAACTGTTGGCATAGTCGTCTTTGATGATGCTCCCGCCGACGTCGTTCACGTTGAGGTAGTCGATCCTGTAGCTGACGGGCACCCAGCGGGCATAGATGACCATATTCTGCCCGGGGATGGCGCCGAAATCAAATTCCTGCGTATAAGTGCTGTCGATATACCAGCCCCCGAAGGTATAACCCACGCGCTCGGGCGCCTTGGGCGTTTCGAGCTCCGTGGCGCCGCTGTCCTGCGGGTAGGTAAATTCGTAGTAGTAGCGGTCGCTGTTGCTCTCGACCTGCGTATAGGTCTTCGATCCGCCTTCGAACGAGTTACCACCTTGCCCGTCGAATGCAAACGCGCCGCCGCCAAGCACGAAGGTGAGAGTAAACTTTTGTTTATCCACAATGGGCTTATCTTCGCCGCCCTCTTCCGTATACATGATACGCGCATAGTGGCGGCTGATCTGGGAGATCGGCAATTGCCCGGAGCCCGTCACGTTGAACGTCCATCCGAGCGTGCTGTCCGTGAATGCGGAGAGCTGAGGATAGTAAGAATAGTTATCCCCTCCCGTCGAATCCTCTTCCGACGGCGTATAGCACAGGAAATCCCACCCCGAGGTGTTGAAGCCCTGCGAGAATCCGCTCGGGAGAACGTGATCCTCGTATACGCGCATCTGCGCGCTCGTGAGCCCCGCCGCGGAGTCGGTGTTCACGGTGAATCCGAAATCGGCGTTGTAGGAACTGTCGCCGATCGCCTGAACGGTCGCGTCGGTGTATCCCTTATAGGAGGAGTTGACGTTATAGGAGACGGTTGCGCCGAGCGTTGCGCTCACGCCGCGCCCGACGATCGCGCCGAGGTAGGAAACGTAAACTGCTCTGCTGTCGTTCCCGACGGTATACCCGCCCGCGACGCGCGCGCTCGCCGATTCGTCGTAATGCGTACCCGTAGCCGTAACGTTGCCGCCGTTGAACGCCTCGTTGATGTTCGCATAGGCAAAGTAACCCGCAATGCCGCCCACGCCCGCCCATGCGGAGACGGAGCCCGTATTATATACGTTGCTCAGCGCGATACGCCCTGCGGAATCGCCTTTCTTATAGGATGTGAACCCGACGATGCCGCCCACGCCGCGCGCACCGAGGTAAGTATCGCTGTCCGTCGAGCCGACTTTGGGCGCGTCTGCCACCGTGTAGCCGCTTTCCTGCGAGACCGTGTCCGCCGTGATCTCCGCGACAAAGTCCGCCGTCACCGTGCCGCCGTTGAAGGAGTTGCTGACGGTGCTCACGCCGACGAGCCTGCCCGTGATGCCGCCCGTGTATGCGGTGATAAAGGTCTGGCGGAGCGTTTCTTCCGAGCCGGTCATCCACTTGGATACGGCGTACAGACCGGAAGTTGCCGTGACCGTGCCGATATTGAAGGACTGCGTGATGAACGCGTCGTTCGCGGTGCGGTCGTCGAGCGAGCGGAGCGTGCCGACGACGCCGCCCACGCCGTAACGCGCGGTAACGTTGCCCGCGTTATAGCCGCCCGTGAGGCGCAGCGTGATGCCCGCGCCGACGATGCCGCCGAAACGGACGCCCTCCGCGTCGTCGATGATCTCAAGCTCGTCCCAATTTTCTTCCACATCGAGCTTTTTGGATTTATTGCCGTTCTCGCGCGGCGCATATTTCACTTCGCCCGCATTGGCGGCGTTCGTCACGGAAGAGCGCGTGTACGAATCGTAGAGTTCGTAGAAGGTACCGATCACGCCGCCGACGTCGTGTCCGCCGGAGGTGACGGTCGCCTTGTTGTAGACTTCTTCGATGGTGCCGCCGAAAGCGTAGCCGACAAGCGCGCCGACGTGCGAGTATCCGTGCACGGCGCCTGCGAGCTCGAGATTTTTGATGGAAGCGTGATCGATATAGCCGAAAAGTCCCACGCCGGTGAGCGTTTCGTCGCCGTTCGTATAAGTGCCGTATTCATCGCTTTTAATGGTGGCGCCGGCGTTACCCGCGGTCGTCTTTTGCTTGTTGATGTTCAGATAGATGGTACGGCCGCCGCCGTCGAACGTGCCTTTGAACGGGGTGCCCGCCGCCGCGCCGTTCCCGCCGGTCGTCGTGCTGTCGCCGTAGACGGCGTTCGTGATCTGATCTTCCTGATTGAGGTGATTCTGTGCATCGTCACCCGCGTGCGAACCGCCTACGACAGGATCCGTGCTCACACGGCCGATCACGCCCGTGAAGGGAGTATCGGCGTTACCGATATCCCCGCCGAGCTTGAAGTAGTAGCCTTCATAATCCTCGGCGGTGTAACCGGGCGCACCGCTCTCAGTTAAAGTATTATAGTATGGCAGCGTATCATCAGTATCGGTACCGGTATCAAGGGTAATGCCGTTGACGGTTTTTTCAAGCGTTTCGAGATCTGCGATGTTATCAAGAATAAATTCGTTCCCATCTATTCCGACGCCGCCCGAGAAGATCGGCTCCCATGCCGCATACAGGGTAAGGGTGTAGACATGCTTGTCGTCATCGGAACGCGTTCCGAAGGCGGCAAGATTTACATCGGGATCAAGGAAAGATTTTCCGGCAGAGAAAATATCGCTCTTCTCTTCGCCGGAGCTCGATTTTGCATACCAGCCAAGGAACCTGTAACCGACAAAGACAAACCCTGTTTGAGGGAGTTCTGCGTCCTCGGTTTCCCCGATCGTATAGGTCTCGCTCGGCGTAGAACCTTTCACAAGGCTGGTCGAAACATCTTGAATGATGGCTTGCTGATTTCCCTCGAACGAGACTCTGTATTCGTTTGCCTCCCAAACAGAATACAGGTTGATCGCATTCGTGGAATCCTGATGCGTGAGCTCCCCGTTATATTGCAATGAAGATGTTGCGCTCGTGACCTTATACTCCCAACGCATGAGGCTGTAACCGCTGCGCGAAGCATAGTTTGTGAGCGTGCTCAGATCGGCGATCGATTCGCCGTAATGCAATATGATCTGAATTGCGTTCTGCCCTACGAGAATAAACTCTTCCCGCAGCGTACTATATTCTTTATTCAGCTGCTCAATATAGCCTTGGGCATAGGAGACGTCGTTAAGCTGTCCGGATTCGATGCCGGTTTGGTAATCGAAGCGGAAAATATAGGTAACAACTTTATCAAGCACGAGCGACCACGGATATTCATCCGTGTTGCTCACCTGCGAATTGATCAGGTAAATACCTTCGCCCAGATTTTCGCTCGGCAAAAAGGTCTTCAGAAGCTCCGAAGACGCCGTCGCCCCGTCTTTTTCGCCGATATATTCCCGGGAAATATAGACGAACTGATAGCCGCTCGACAGCGAACTTATTCTGAAATCAAGAACGATCGTTCCTGTTACATTAAAGTTTGACAGAACGTTAATTCGCCCGTTTGTGTAAATCTCATCGGAAAGCTCGATCGTGCCTGCTGCCCCTCCGAGGTTCAGAACGCTCGTTGCGCTGGAAAGATATATGCCGTACGCTTTCCCGTCGCTCCCTGTGTTTCCCGAAACCTTACCGCCGTTAAAGTTCAGCGTTGCATCCGAAGAAACGAAGATCGCACCGCTCGAGCTCGTATTGGAGACGATCTCCCCGCCGTTGAGCGCGGCGGAAGAGCCCGAACCGATGTAAAGAGCGCCTGCCTCGGCACCGTTTGTATTGTTGCGAAGGCGTACATCACCATTTTGTATGTAAGATGCGCCGTTGATCGCCGTGACCAATGCCGCGCCCGAGGAAGTCGCTTTGTTTCCGTCGAGTATGAAATAGTAGCTGTTGTCGTCTTCTTCTTTCCCTTCAAGGGTGAGCGTGACATCGCTGCCCGTTACTTGAAGCACGGCAGGGTTCGTCATTCCTCCATATTGAAAGTCGCTCGCCACAAACAGCGAAATATCCGACGTTCCCGCGGGACGGATGGTGAGCGTTTTGTTGACCGTGATGGGCTGTGTGATCGTGAGATTTTGGCTGATCTCGATGATATTGCCGCTCTCTGCCGCAGCTACCGCTTCTTCCAACGTTTTATAGCTGTCGCGCAGTGTTAAACCATCAGACGTATACGTATACACCGAAACAACATTGGAACTGTTTTCAATCAGTTGAATGCGGAGCGCGTTATCGTTTGCGTAAAAACGATATTCTGTGCTATCGAACAGGAACTTGTTGATCTGGCTGTCTGCGCCGCTGATCAGATCGACATTGTCCCATTTTTCAATATCGTCGGGATTTTTTGTATTGATAGTAACGAGAGCCGCCACGCCGCTGCAAGAAAGACCCCCGCTTACAGAAATGGGCGCAACAGTAAAATTAGAAGAGGAAGGATCTCCAATTCCCGGGAAATTGAAAGAGACGTTATTCGAGCTGTCGACCTGCGCTTCACCGCTCAGGCGAAGGAGCGCGGAGCCCGTTGTATAACTTGAATGATCACTTGTAAAGTATATGCCATCGCCCTGTTTACTATTGCGTGTGGAGAAATCCCCTTTGGGTTTTACACTCAAATAAGCAGCGTTGTTGGTGATGGTACCGCCGCTCATTTGAATATAATTTGCGTTGCTATTCCTTGTTCTTGTGTACACGGCAAGCCCGCCGCCGTACTGCGCATAGTTATCGGTAACAAGCGCCTCTCCGCTGAATTCTACGAAGGAATTAAATTTGTAATTATCTCCATTGTCAATATTTGAACCAACGCAGATGCCGCCGCCATAGCCGCCCTGCTTATTTTTCTCATTCAATTCATTATGGAACGCATAATTCCCCGAAATCGTACCGCCGCTGATTTTTGCATATCCGGCTTTGGATGTACTGTCGTTCCCTGTATGCGCCTGCCCGGACGTCATGCCGACGCCGCCGCCAAAGGAGGCTCCGTTGCCTGATATTTCACCCCCCGTCATTGTAAGATGCGACTGCCACAAAAGTATGCCGCCGCCGAATCCGCCCGTCCAGTTATTCGAAATCGACCCGCCGGAAAGCGTGACGGAAGACGCCGTCAGAGTACTTCCCGTCTCGGTATTATCCGGGCTATGATCTTCACTCCGGGCAATGATCCCACCGCCGTCAGCTCCCGCGTCCTCTCCCCCGACTGCACCGCAGTTCAAGGATATTTCTCCACCGGACATGTTAAGCGAACTTGCATCTAATGCAAGTCCGGCACCGTCCGCCGAACCAATTCCGTATGTTGCATTTGCATTGCGAGTAATTTTACCGCCTGCGATATTGATTTCAGCGAAATATCCGTAAACCCCCGCACCGGCTCCATTGTTGGCACATTCTGTGACGGCGTTGCAGGAAATTTCGCCGCCGTACATATTCAATCTTGCCTGTGTAGTTTTTGAAATATAAAGTGAACCCCAAGATGAATCTGTCTTGACATTGCTTTTTACACTCACGCCGCCGCCGATGCCGTTTCCCGCGCGCGTCTCGTGATTGGTGATCTTAACGCCGCTGTACATATTCAGCGTTGCCCCTGCGCTGACATTTACAAGCGCTGAATTGGAAAAAACGCCATTGTTGGTGTATTGCGTTCTCTGCGAAGCATCCTCGCCATCAAGGAAAGAAAGATCGGAACTGGAATTTTCCGGCACTTTCGTCCACACAGCGCCGCCGTCGAAGATAAGCTCGTTCGCGCCCTGCGTAAAGGAGTTATCCCCCGACGTTCCGCCGCCGAGGTTTGCCGTGCCTGACACAGTGATATTTGTGTTATTTTGCCCCGACCCGCTCACTTTAAAGGTGGTTTTTCCGAAGGAGAGCCACGTTGTACTTTGCAAAGTAAAATTCGCAAGTCCTTGTTGCGCAACGCCGCTTGCATCGTAGAATACGACTACATCAGACGAGTTCGTATTACTGCCGTACTCGCTGACCGAAACAAACTTCGCGGGAACGACCACGCCGCCGGAAACGGGTGCGGATGAAATTGTATTCTCGTAAATAACGCTGCCGTTGTTGGTGAGTGTGCCGCCGTTGACCGTAAGCCCGCTCGCGTTCTCGTTGTTGCCCTTGATAAAGAGCGCGCCGCCCGCGCTGACGGTAAAATCGCCATCGGACTCTTCCGCGCCCACGTTGAGCACGCCGCCTTTCGCAGCGTCGTGATTGAACGATCCGTTGACAATAACGCCCTTGCTTTCGAGCGCCTCGTTCGAAACCTCGGCATTGAGCGCGTTCACCGTTCCGTTGTTGAGGAAGGTATCGTTTATGGTGAGCGTGCCATACACGTTGAGAACGGGCTCAGACGAATCGCCGGACTCGCTCGGCTCAGCCGATTGGAGTACGACGGGCAGATCGAAGATGACTTCCGCCTGCGCCTCGATCGTCACCTCGCCCGTGATCTGCAAGGTTCCCTCCTTCGTGTTGAAGGGATTATCACTTGCGCCTTCCACGACGAAACGGATGCGCTTGCCCGCCTCGACGGTGAGCCCGCTCAGGTTGACGGTTCCCTCGATCAACCCGACCGTGGTGATCGTCTCGAAGTCGTTTGCCGCATTTTCTACGGCTTTTGTGATCTTTTCTGTATTATCCGCAGCGCTGACGGAGACCTCTCCGTTCCCGCGTCTGCCGAATACGCTCCAAAGCGCGCACGAAACCGTGACCGCAAGCGCAAGGAAAAGAACCGCGATCGCCCTGAATTTTGATTTCGAAGTGAATTTCATATCTTACCCCTGATGTAACCTGATGTCGTGCCGCGGAGACGGGCGCCGGCGCCCATGCCTCCGTGCGGTGCGCCCCCTCCCGCGGGGAGCCGCTCAGCCTATGTTCCGTATTCCCCTTTCGGGGCAAACACCTTCCTTTTTTCAAGGAAGGTGACGTTTTCGGTTATGTTGTCTGCGCCGCCTCGTCCGCGGCGGGGTCGCGCTCTTTGAGGACGATCGCCCTGCCCCCCGTGAGCAAAATCATTTTCAGCGCGCTGAGATTGAATGCGTTCGCCGTAATAACAAGGCTGCGTTCGAGCGTGTTCTTGCCCACCACGCGGAAGCCCGTAGCGTCTTCGGCGACGAGTTTTTTGCGCTTGAGCGACGAGAGATTGACGTGAACGCCGTCGGGAAAGTGTTCGGAGAGGGTGCTCAGCGCAACGGAGACGATCTTTTCCTCTCCCTCCTGCGGCGGAACGAGTTTGACTTCCGCCATCGCGCGCGCCTCGTCGTCGGAGAGCACGCCGATATCCTGCACGTTGATGCGCTCGACGAGCATCTCCTCCCTGCCTGCCTTGGTGAGTGCGTTGCCGCCGCGGGCAAGCACGTACGTTCCGTACCCGAGCGGCTTATAGCTGCGCTTGGGCAGCAGCTCCGCCTTGCGCGCCGTCTCTTCCGCGAACAGCGCCGCATACCTGCGGCTGCGGTCGGAACGCACGACGAGCTCGAGCGGCGTTTGCTGCGCCCACTTCTTTTCGGCGCGGCGGTGATGATATGTACGCTGTTCGTAAGCGTCGGGATCGAGCGCGAAATATGCGCGGAGCAGATTCCCCCGCACCGTAAAGCGCACGAGCTCCGCCTTGCCGCAGCGGAAGAGCGCCTCGCGGCGCGTGTAGCGCACGCGCACGCCTCTGAACCCGAGCAGGTATCCGCACAGCCGTGTGAAGGTGACCTTGTTGGCGTTCGAGCCCTCTTTGAGCGCCTTCAAAAAACTCTTCGGGTGCGGAACGGACGCCGCCTCCGCAGGCAGGAACACCTGCGGGCGTTTTTCCGCCTCGGGCGTGAAGGGCAGCGGAACGTTCCACTTCGCATACACCTTTACGTTCTCGCGCGGCATGGTGGAGATGAGCGCGGGGCGCGTACACGCCTTATCGAAAAACCATCCGCCGAAAATGCACCCCGGCTTTTCCGCCTTGGGCATGATGACGAGCTGACTCCTGCGCCTGTGGAGCGGCTTTACGGGAGCTCCGCCCTGCGTATCGAACGTGATGGTGTGATATCCGAAAAGATTTACGATGTGTGCCATGTTCCATGACCCCCTTTCTTATTTCGCTTTTTTCCGCGGTCTGCGCGGTCGCGCACGCGCGTGCGCGGATATACACGCGCAGAACGATACGGCGCGCACGGCGCGTTTTCCGCCGGTACGGGAACGCGGCAGGCGCCCGTTCCGATGATGAACCATCTTTATTATAATATCTGATCGCGTTTTTGTGAAGATGATTATCGTTAATTTTGGCATTCGTAACCAAATCGTAACCATTTTCCGCGCCCGGGAACCCGGAATGTGCATCGTCTTCAACAAAAAATTGCTTTACTTTACGATAAAACGCAAAACAATCTTGCAAAAAACGCGTTTTTATGCTATACTGTAAGGGAAAAATACGAACCACGCCTTTGGCGGAATCTTTTCGGCATCTTTTTGCTCATCTTCCTTGCAATACGCTTGTATAGCGGCGTCATCTTCACAAAAATCTGACACGAAAATCTTCACGCCAAAGGTGCGTAGCAATCAAAAGCGGCAAGATGAGCGTCTCAGACGAGGCGAAGCCCGCAGCGCGTGCCGTGTGGCACGGGCAAGGGTTCAACCATGTATGAGCGCACAGTTTCCGCTTTTGATCGGGTTCGTATTACTCCCTTACAGTATACTTGGAGTAAACCAATTCTCAAAAAAGGGGCGAGCCACTTGCAGGAAGTAACCGAACGGACGCTCGTGTTCATCGAGGACGACACCGCCCTCCTTGACCGGCTCACGGCATATTTTGCCGAAAAACACAATACGGTGCATGCCGCATCGACGCTGGCTGACGCGCGCAGACTGCTTTCCGAGATCAAAAACATCGACGCGGTCATCCTCGACGTGATCCTGCCCGACGGAACGGGACTCGACCTGTTGCGCGAGACGGAAGTGCATCCGCCCGTCATCATCCTCTCCGACCTCGACGCGGAAGAGGACATGCTGGAGGGGTTCGATTCGGGCGCGACCGACTATGTGGCGAAGCCCTGCTCGCCGCGCCTTCTGGAGGCGCGCATCGCCCTGCGCCTGATGCACAAGCCCGAGACGAGCGTGAGCGCACACGGGCTCACCGTGAGCGCGAGCGACCGCACGGTATGCTACGGCGGACAGAAACTTCTGCTGACGGCGAGCGAATTCAACGTGCTCTACTTCCTCATTTCCAACGCCGGAAAATATTTCACCGCGCAGGAAATTTACGAAAAAGTCTGGGGCGCACCCAGCATGCAGACGACGACCATCAGGCGCCACCTTTCGACGCTCAGGCAAAAGCTCAAGAGCGTTGTGCCCGACAAAACGCTCATCGTGACGGAATTCGGCAAAGGATATTCCTTTCTCGGGGAGGAAGACGCATGACGAAATCGGCGCTTTTCCGCGTTCTCTCCGTCCTGCTCACGGTGCTCGTCACCCTCGGACTGGGGCTGACGCTCGCGTTCGGGGTGCCGGGCGTGGAGCGCGCGCCGCGCACGGAAGGGATCGCCGGAACGGACGGGAACGAACTCGCCGCGTACTCCATTCTCGATCTCTCCGCATGCAGCGCACTGGCGTACGCGAACTACACGCCCGAGGAATTTCTCATCCCCAACGGCGAGATCTCGGGCGCGCCCGTGGAGCTCGGCAAACACAGGGCGGAGGCGACGCGGGGAACGTATGTGTTCGTCGTGCTCAACCTCGACCCAGATTCCCCCACCTTTACGCAGGACGCCGCCTCCCTTCAGAACTTCCTGTACGGAGACAGGAGCTGGCACTTCACCCTGCACCTGCCCGCGGTATGGTCTGCCTGCAACGTATACGTGGACAACGTGCTCACGGCGCGCGTGGGCGAGATCTCCGGATACGACTTTTCGCAGTACGGCGACGTTTCGGGGAAGACGGAATCGCACGATCCCGGCACGCAGTCGCTCTTTCTGGATCTCTCCTTTTACAGCGGACGGACCGTCATCTCCGCCTACCCCGACCGCCTCGGCGCGGCGCAGGTGATCACGATCCACTACGAAACGGAATCCGCCTTTGCCGGCATGGACAGAACGCCCGTCATCGGGACGGATTCGGCGATCCGCCGCATCGTCTCCCGCGACAGTTCGCTCCTCGCCGCCTTCGGCGCCATCGCCGCGGTATCCGTCTGCCTGTGTATCTTCTTCTGTCTCATCAAGCACACCGCCGAATTTATCCCCGAGGCGTTCGTCTCGCTCGGCATTTTCGGCATCATGATCTTTAACTTCGCCATTTCGGGGCAGGCGTTTCTCCCCTCGATCTGCCGCGGGCTTTCCTATGCGGCGTTCTCCTTCGTTACGGTCGCGGCGCTGCTGCCGCTCAACTTCCGCGTGAAGAAATTCCCCGTATCGGCGCTCTTCATCCTTCTGGGACTGCTCGGATGCGTCACGGGGCTGATCACGCCCTTCCTTCCCGTCGAGCTCGCCGCCGCGCTGAACATCCTGCGGTACACGGCGGTCGCCATCGACGCTGCCGCCGTTCTCGTCCTCGCATTCCTCTGCGCGGCGTCGCCGGAATGGCGGCTGCGGAAACTCCTCACCCCGACGGTCGCCGCCGTCACGGCGCTCTGCGGGATGTTCATCTCCAATCCCGTGCTCGTCGTGCAGTCGGCGGTGTTCTGGCTGCTCGCCGGAGTGCTGCTCACCGATCTGTTCGTCAACCTCGGCACGTTCATCGAGATCGAGCGCCGCAACGAATACTTAACGCACAACCTCGAGGCGGAGGCGACGCGCCAGACGGAGGACATGCGCGCCGTGATCGACGAGCGCGACACCATTCTGCGATTTATTTCGCACGATCTGAAAAAACCCGTTTTAAGTATGCAGCGCTTCCTCTCCACGCTGCGCGAGCGCGAGCAGGACGGCGAACAGGTGAAGGCGATCGACATCGTGCGGCGCAAGAACGACGACCTCAAACTCACCCTCGACCAACTCAGCAAGTACGCGCGGAACAACTATGTTGCGGAGCGCTCCATGGTGTTCGACGTGCGCAACGCGATCTCCTCCGTGTACGAAAACCTCTCGCCCGACTGCGAGGCGAACGGCATACGGCTCATCCGCACGGACGAGTTCCCCGTGCATGTATTCGCAAAGCGCGCGTGCCTCATCAACGTTCTGAACAACCTCGTGATGAACGCCATCGAACACGCGGAATGCAGCGAGATCGTGCTCTCCGCCGTGCGGAAAAAGGGACGGTGCCTGCTCACCGTGGAAGACAACGGCAAGGGCATCCGCGCCGACGACGATCCCTTCGCCGCCTATGTGACGGAGGGCGCGGACGGCGAAAATCTCGGACTCGGGCTGTATATATGCCGCAGTCTCATCCACTCCATGAGCGGAACGCTCGACTACGACCACCGCGAGGGGCGGCTCGTCTTTACCATATCGCTTCCCATTTCGTGAGCGCCCGCCCCGCGGATACCTCCCGCGGTTCCGGACTGCGGACATGGTTGCCGTTTTTACCCCGCATCCCCGGACATGGGTGCCGCAGACATAAAAAAATACGGGCTTCGGAACAGTGTTCCGAAGCCCTTTTTTCCGCCCCTTTCAGCAGTATGCGGCAAGCATATCGTACAGCGTGGCGTAGAACTCGCCGAGGTAAGAGCGCGCGAGCGAATCCGCGGCAAACGCGGCAAGGCGCGCCTCAGGATCGTCCGTTAAGCGCATGTAGTAGTTGCGCACGACGAGAAACCTCTGCGACGGCACGAGATTGTAGTTCGGATTTTCGGGATAACGGTAAGGACCGTTGTCGTCCCCCTCCGAACCGAGCGCCTCGTAGGCGAGCTGAAAGTCGAGATCCTCTTTCACGGCAGCGATCTCCGCCTGCGCATCGGCGTCGACGCGCGCCTTCGTGAGCGCATAAAAGCTGTTCCGCGCCATATCCCCCGCAACGAGGAGGGAAAGATATTCCTTTTTTTCCTCCTCCGCGCGGGCAAGGATCTTGTTTTTCTTTTGCTGCGCCTCGCGCACCATGGCGACCTGCACCGCGTTGAGATCGCTGTATTCGGGGTCGGTAAGATCGACGATGTCGATGATCATGAACGTCTCCTCCCGCCGCCCGGACGGCGGCTCAGACTCTCTCCTCCCCGCGGACGCTCAGCGAGACCGCCCTGATGCGGAAATCCGCCTCCCCCGCGGATACGGTGAGCGAAACGCATTCGCCGCGCACCGCGAAGGGAAGGGCGGCGCGCCTGTTCGCCGCGGCGGAGACCGTTGCCGTCCCCTCCTCGCCCGCGACAGTGACGGAGAAAGCGCCCTCCCCCTCGACCGTGACCGCCTCCACCCGCTTTTCCCCCTCGCACAGATCGGCGAGAGAGATCGTGAGCGAGAGTTCGCATCGCCGCCCGGACGGCACGCCCCTGCCTTCGGGCGCGTAGGCGGCGCCGCCGCGCATCAGGTACGCGCCCTCCCCCGCGGAGAGTTTTTCGAAATTCAGAAACAGATAGCGCCCGCACTTTTCGCACGGATCGTAGGCATAGAGCGCCGCCGCGCCGTTCTTTTTCGTAACTGCGGCGTACAGCGTCCCGCCGCGCACGCTCACGCGGACGGGCGCGGCAAGGTCGATCCCGCCGTCTGCGGCGCCCTCCGCCCGCGCGGCGCTCTTTCCGTCCGTCACGCACAGTCCGCGCTCCGTAAAAAAGTAGGCGTTTCCGCCGCAGAGCACGGCGCTGCCCTTTACGATCTTTCCGCAATCGAAGGGGATATCCGCAAGACGGAAATTGTAGACGTCGGCATAGGCGGTGAGCGTCGTGATGCCGTATTCCCTGAAAAAACACAGTTTCCCCTGCACGGGGAGCATATCGACGATGTTCCCGCCTTCGGGATGCAGTTCAAAGGAGGCGCGCCCCTGTTCCGCCTCGTCGGCAAGCCAGCCCTCGCCGGAAAAATCGAGGAGCTTTCCGAATCTGACGGTACGCCCCGAGGCGGCGAACACGCGCTCGCGGTAGGCGGCAACGGCGGTATCCGTGAGCAGCCCGCAGGAGGCGTGTCCCGTCTCGTCCGGCTTGTGAACGAGCGCCACCGCACCGAGGACGTAGACATACTCCGTGCCGTCCGCCGCGGTCACGCTCTGCACGCGCGAGAGCTCGGCGGGCGCGGTGTGCGTTGCGGGGCGGTCGAGATAGCGCAGCGCGGCGCTTTCGGGAAGGTACGCGGCGAGATGCCCGCCGAACGCGTACACATCTTCCGTTCCCGGGAAGAGCGCGTACGCGAAGGTTTCCCCCTCCGCGCAGACGAGCGCTCCTCCCTCCCGCCGTATATGACCGAGCGAACAGGCGAGCACCCTGCCTTCCTCGCGGAGCATTTCCGCCCCCAGGCGCAGGACGCGCCTGCTGCACCGCGGCGCGTTCATGCCCACCTCCGCGCGCGGATGGCGCAGAGTTTTCTGCGGAACACGCCGGCGGCGCGCAGCCCCTCGCGGAACTTGCCCTCCCACACCGCCGCCTCCGCATAGCGCCCGCACGCGAGGAGAAATTCCGAACTCACGCCCAGCGAGAGCAGCTCCCCGGAAATGCGCGCGGGGAACGGGAGCTCCGCAAAGAGACTGCTCCTCCCCGGCGCATAGGCGTAACATACGTTCACGGCTCCGACGGCGTCCGGCACGGCAAGATACGCCGCGTGCGCGGTAAACGAAAGCCGCCTGCCGTTTTCGTCGGTGACCTCGATGACGTTGACGGGCGGGGAGCTCAGCGCGGTATAATTCACCCGCCCGTAGGTGCAGACGGCGCGTTCCGTTTTGGTGAGCGGGAAATAATCGAGCGCCACTTCGCTCTCCACAAGATGATAGCTCCTCAGAAGAGAGCCGATCCCCTCGGAGGGAACTTCGGAGGACGTGATCACCGCAAGCTGCTGCACGAGATCGCCGCGCCCGATGTTCCCTGCGGCGTACGACAGGACTTCTTTTACGGTCATAATCTCACCCCCTTCGGCAGCATCGCGCCCGCCTTATTTTTCGGTGATGCCGGAGAGCATCGCCTGGCCGCACGGGCGGCAGCACATGAGTTCCGCGTATTTGACGAGCGTCGCCGTGTAGCACGCCTTGGACGCGACCTGGTGGAGCACTCTGCCGTTTTCCCCCTCCAGCCACTGCCAGTCGCAGAGCTGATGGAGGCGGAAATCCTCGGTATTGAGCAGATACATCGTGCCCTCGGGGCAGAACCTGTCCGCAACGACGGGGATCCCGTTGTAAGAGATCGCCTTAAATCCTCCCGCGAGCTCGACGGACGGCAGCGCGCGCTGCCCCGCGAGCAGCTCGAAGAGCGCGCGGCGCACGCCCCACGAACAGACGATGAAATTGACGTTCCCGCCGCCGTTCGCCTCCACCATGTCGATCGCCTTCTGAATGGCGTTTTCGGTGAGCGCGCCCACTTCCGTGACGATGTGCGGATTCAGCCAGCCGTTGCCCTCGCGCGGAAGCCCGTAGAGCGTTTCGGACGAGGAAAAGATGGCGCCGAGCCCCGTAAGCTCCAGATTCTGCGAGCCCTGCACATAGATCGCCCCGCCCGCGGCGGAGAGCCCCGCGCCCGAGAGCGTGATCGTCTTTTGCGCCCTGTCCACGCCCGTCACGGTGCGGCCGTACGCGATCGTGGTGCCGCCCGAATTGGCGACGTCGACCACCTGCCCCACCGCAAAATTGCGCACGGAATCCATCGTATACACGCCGTCCGCGGCAGAGGAGATCGTGCCGAGCTTGCCCGAACCGTCGCCGAAGAGCATTCTGCCGAGGTTGAAGGAGGCGCTCCGCACCAGCCCCGTGAGCTCGGTATCGAGCAGATCGACGAACGCGCCCTCGTTGGACTGCGAGGCGCGCAGCGCCTTATCGGTTATCTCGATCTGCCCGTAAAGATTTTTGAGCGACGCGGTGAGCTGGGCATAGCCGTTCCCCGCCGCGGAGGGAAGAGACCCGTCCTCCTTGCCCGCCGAAACGCCGCCGTGCACGCCGAAAATGACGGGCTTTTTTACGTCTTTGCCCCATACGTCGGACGTCGTGCGCTCGATCGCCGCGAGCAGCGGATTGGTCTTGAGGTCGAGCTGCTGAGCGACCGCGTCGAGATAGTAGCTTTTGAGCACGCTGTCGGCACTCTGTGTGGTTACCATTGAGATTCTCCTTTTTACGTTTGATTTTTCAGATACCCGAGCGCGAACGCGCCTGCCTCTCCGATGGTGGAGATGCGCCGCGCCGGCGCCCGGACGGGCGCCCCTCCCGCCGCCATCAACGGAACGGCGTTCAGGGACGCAAGGTAGTCCCCTACGATGCGTTTTCTGACTGCTTCGTTTTGCGACGCGGCGGCATAGAGTGCCTCCCCGTCCTCAAAAACTCTGTCCTGTGCGGGTTTTTCTGCCGCGTCAGGAGCAGTTCCGGGCGCCGTTTCGCCCGAACGGACGGCTTCCTCGAGCGCTTTCAGGCGTTGACTGCGACGGGTAAATTCCGCCTCCAGCTCCCGATAAGCCTGCGCGAGGGCATCGACGCTTTTGAATTTTCCGAGATCGGGCGCGACCGGCCCCGGGTTCTGCGGGTTGTTCTCCTCTTCCGTCATTTCTCTTCCTCCATTTTTTTGTGCGCGGCGATATGGCGCTCTATCCGCCCGCGCACCTCCGTATTTTCCTCCCCGCCCGAGAGCAGGGCGCGGACGTGTTCGGCAATGTGCAGCCCGTGATCGTCGTACGCCGCCGCCTGCACGTCCGTCTGCGCCAGCAGGATATTTTCCCGTTCCGCCTTTTTCAGGTGCAGATGCGAAATATCCCGCGCGTTCTCGAAGGAGCCGTATCCGAGTGCGTCCAGCACGCGCGTGCGCACCTCCCCCGAAAGTTTCCCCTCCTCATCCTGCAGCAGCCCCAGAGAGAGGAGCCTGAGCACCTCCTCGCGGCGATCCGCCGCCGTGCGCTCGTACCCCGCGACGAATTCGATGTCGTCCGCAGAGATATCGCTCGCGCCGAAGGAGACGAGCTCCGCCTCGCCGCCGACGCCCGTCATGCGCAGGATGCGCCTTTCGCCCGCGAACTGACGGTAGAGATGCAGGATGTGCCTGCCGATCTCCCGCACCGCCCGCTCCACGCTCTCCACGCTCACCTGCATGCGGTTGGTATCCTGGTCGATGAGGAGCTGCAGCCCCGCCGCGGAGGTGACGTTTGTGGGATTTTTGGAATTGCGCGAGACCTCGCTCATGCCCGAAATGAGCACGAACTCGTTCTCGATGCGCTCTTCCTCCTTTTCGAACTCGTCGGGAACGCTGCCGCAGTCCATAAACTCGGGTTTCGCCGAGCCCTGACGGTAGACGAGCACCTTCCCGGGATACAGCCCGTCCTGCGAAAGCTCCTCGGCGTCCACGGAACCGTCCTCGACCGCGATCACGCCCATCGATAGGCGGTTGAGAAATTCGTGCTTGCGGTTGCGCACCGCGTTGTACGCCCGCTGCAGCGGGATCATTCTGTCGACGACGGAAGTTCCGAAGAACGCCCCCGCCAGCGGAACGCAGGTCTGACGGATGAACGGCAGCGTACGCTCGCCGCGATCCCCGTTCTCATAGGGAAGATCGCCCTCGAAGAGCAGCTCCTCCCCCGCCACGATCTCCAGTCGTCCGCGCGGGAAGCTCCCGCTCGGGCGGGTATAGCGCTCGATGAGCAGGACGGCGTTTTCGAGCACGGGGCTCTCGCCGCCGTCCGCGGGGCGTTTCCAGCCGCTCGCCGCCGAACAGGGCAGAAAGGCGAAATCGGCAATGCGCCTGCCCGGGAGCTCCCTTCCGAATTTTTCCGCGATCTCGGAGACGGGCACCGCCTTGGCGTGGATGATGCTGCCCACCTCCGCCATGCTCTCCGCGGCGAGAGAATCGGGATACACTTCGAAGGGCGAAAGCGCCGCAACGGAGGCGTCCCCTTCGCGGACGGCGTGTCCCGTCTCGTCGGTGCCGATGACCTTCCCCTCCGAAAAATTCCATACGACCTTGTAAAACGCCGTACCGCACACCTCCGACCACTGCGTCGCGCGGGCGATCACGCCGTCGAGATCGACGCGGTTTTTCACCGAGCGCAGGATATTCGAACACAGCCGTGCCGTGCGGACGTCGTCGTCCGCATCCGAAAATGCGCGCACTTCGAGGGCGGGGCGCACCTTGGCGAGCCGTGCGAGGCGGCTCTCCACCGTGGGCGCGATGTGATTGAACGCCTTGCGCGACTGCCAGTAGAAGGCGGCGTCCTCCTCGGCGATCTCGCCCGACGCGTCGACGTCGCAATACTGATCGCCGCTCAGAAAATTCATGTTGAGCTGCCAGCCGCGCTCGATCGTCCTGCGCATGGCGCGCCGCCGCTCAAAATCCGCGGTCACGTCGCGGACGACCGCCTCGCGCCGCGCCGCCTCTTCCCGCTCTTTTTTCTCCGTCATACTTCCTCCTTTTCCCGTACGTCCGCCAGCAATGCGAGCAGCCGCCGTTTTTCCGCTTCCAGTTCCTCGTCGGTGAGCGCGGAATCGTCTGCGCCCTCCATGAGCAGTTTTGCCGCCCGCAGATCGGGCGGGACGTCTTTGCGCGTCTCTTTGCGCTTGACGAGCCTGAGCTCGCCGTTTTCCACGCCGTACTCCTCCGTCACTTCCTCCACGCTGAACCCGAGGGCGACTTTGAGCACGGCGTCGCGTATCTTCTCCTCTTCCATGACCTTTCCCCCGCCCATGTCCGCACGGACATGGGCGCCGTATTTTTGTAAATCGTCCGCAGCCGCAGACATGGTACCCGCTATTTCGGCATACGGGCGTTCCGCCGCGCCGCCATGAGGCGGCGGATGCGCCGTTCCTTGTCGCGCGCGATATCCCCCTTCTCCGCCTCCTCGCGGGCGGGGCGCGGACGGCTCATGAGAAAATACCTGAGCTCGTCCATCGCGTGATCGTCGCGCTTGACGGGACTCTCGCCGCTCCCCCAGAAATAGCTCTTGAACTCGCGGATCATATTGACGCAGCCCGAAAAGATGTACAGATCGGGCAGCCCGTTCTTCCTGTCGAGATAAAGTTTTACCCGCTCGATCCCCGCGAACACGTCTTTGTCGACGCGCGTATCCGTGAGGATGCCCTGTTCGCAGAACAGTTCCGCCACCGAACGCGACGCGGCGAGCGTGCGGCTGCCCGCGGCGGAATCGATGAGCGCCGCGTATCTTCCCCTGCCGTCCCGCTTCCAGCCGAGTTTTTCGCTCACCGCACGGATGGCTGCGGCATGATGCGCCACGTCCTGCCCCGCGGCATAATGTTCCGCCACGACGTACACGTTCCCGTCGAAATCCACGGCGTACCAGTGCGCAGAGAGCGGATTTTTCAGCCCGGGATCGATGGAGATGTTCTCCTGCCACGAGGGCGGCACCGAAAAGGGTTCGATCACATGGATGCGCTCGTCAAATTCGGGATAGACGAGCCCTTCCCGCGCGGCGAACCGCCCGTAACGGCGGGATTGCAGTGTCTTTTCGTCCAGCGTGGCGGTGAGCGCCGCGATCTCCTTTTTGGCGAGAAAGGGATTGTCCGCCCACTCCATGAACTCGTACCATACCTCCGGATCGTTCATGCGGTTGAGGTAGATCTCTTCATAGACGAAGGTAAGTCCCTTCAGAGGCGTCATGGTGCCGAAGATCTCGCCGCGGCGGTCGAGCACGCGCATACGGCACTCCTCGTAGATGTCGCGCGGGGGTTCCTCGTCGAACCAGACAAAGTCGAGCGAACTGCCCTGAAAGCGCTCCCTGCCCTGATCGCAGCTCTTGAACCCGATGACGCTCGTGCCGCCGAACACGTTTTTTACGACGATCTGATCGACGATGCCCGCGGCGGGATTATCCTTTCTGCCGCTCACCATCACGACGTCGGCGATCTGGTCGGGACGGAGATAGCCGAGGATCTTTTTCTGCGCCACGTCGCGCTGGACCTGCTGCGTGAGGGAGACCACCCACCCGAACACGTTTTTCCTGTTCTTCTTATAGGGATGGTTCCCGCGCGCCAGCCACACCGCCTCGACGGCGCCGCACTCCGTCTTGCCCGACCGGTTCCCGCCGAACACCCAGCGGTTGCGCTTTCTGCACTTGTGAAAGGCGATCTGTTTTTTGTGTTTTTTCCTGCCCGTGTTATAGCGGGAAAGCGCGTCCCCCTGCCTGCGCCGCGCGAGCTCCCGCTCGATCTCCCGCACCCGCTTCACGATCGCCTCCGTTGCCGAAGCCATCTTCCCCGATCCGCCTCCTTTCGTCAAAAAAATCCCTTCCGCGCCCCGCAAAGTGCGCTATGATAGCGCCTATGAAAACATTCGTCTTATCACTTTTCCTGTTGCTCGCCGCCGCGCTCGCGCTTCCCTCCCCCGCGGCGGCAGCCTCCGCCGACGGGGAGAAACGCTACGCCGTCGCCGCGACGGAGGACGTCTGGTTCTACACGGGCGAGAGCGAAGACGCGCGCCTCTTCCTCATCCCCTGCACCTACTACGTCCGCGTGCTCGACGAGGGCGAGCTCTACTGTACGGTGGAATACCAGGCGGACGACGCCCCCTATAAAAAGGTGCTCGGCTACTGCCGTACCGAACAGCTCCTCTTCGTCGATTTTGTGCCCGTGCGCCCCTATCTGAGAAAGCAGGTGACGCTCACTTACACCCTGCCTGACGCGGGCGGACTGGGAGACGCGGAACTGGGCGCCGTGGAGCGTACGTTCGCATATTACGGCGAACGGACGGAGAGCGGACAGCTCTATTACTATGTGTTCGACGGCGAACGGTTCGGCTACGTTCCGGCGGATCTGCCCGTGGAATACGAACGCAACGACGACTACCTGCAGGCGATCTCGGGGGAAGGCGACGCGGAGACGGAACCCGAGGGCTCGGAAAGCTCCGTCGGCGGCGTCCAGATCGCCGTCATCTGCATCCTCTGCGCCGCCGCGGTCGCCGTGGCGGTGCTCGTCATGCGCGGCAGAAAATCGGTCAGGAACGAACCTTCCGACTTCTGACCTCCGTGCGGAAACGGATATCCCGTTTGCCGCGATGCGCCACGAGTTTCCCCTCCTGCCCCTCCGAAAGCGCGCGGAAGGCGCGCATGAAGGGGGCAAACGCGCCGAACGCCTCCAGAAAAGCGCGCTCCGTCCAGCCGCGCCGCCGCAGCTCGGATACCATCTTTCTGAGCAGAGCCGCCTGGCGGCGGAAATAATTGCGCTCCGAACAGGAGACCTCCGCACCCGAAAAGCGCCCGCGAAGCTCCTTCCTCCTGCGGAAATACTTGTACTCGAGCAGGAACCGCTCCTCCTCCGTGCACGCGTCCACCGCACGGTCTGCCGCCTCCTTCAGCGCAAGGAGACGGCTCTTTACCGCGAGCGTTTCGGCGATCCGCTCTGCAAGCGCGAGCGTGCTCTCCGCGCTCCTGAAAGAGAGCAGCGCGCAGTTCTCCGCGCTCTGCCCCGTCGCCTCGGCGAGCGCCGCCAGGTGCGGATAGGCGTATAAGATCACCTTCGCGTATTCAAATGCCATGATTCACCTCCCGCCAAAGCAGCCTTGCCGTCTGTTTTTTCGCTTTGTTTTCCGAACATTTGTTTGTGTTTTTATTTTATCATCTGAATATGACATACGGCTGCCCGTATGCCAAAAAAGTTGCGGTTTTTCGGCGCGGCGGAAAAATACGGCGGTGTGCGCATGAAACTTTTTTACACATCTTCACAAGTTTTTTTTCAAAGGTCATTGAAATTTCCGCGCGCGCGTGTTATAATGATTGTATGGTAATACGAAAGACTGCGGGGATCGCGCTCTCGGCTGCCCTCCTGCTCAGTACGGCGTTCGCCGCATCCCCGTTTTTCAGCAATACGTCCGCCTCTGCGGACGAGACGGCGGAAGACCCCGCCGCGCCCGCCGCGGCGACGGAACTCACGGAGGAGAACGCCTCCCTCGTACTCCCCTCAAGCTACGAACAATACCTGACGCTCGCAAACCCGACCGACGTTGCCTTTTCGGATAACTATATCGCCATTGCGGACGGAATGAATCTGTACGTCTATGCACGCGAAAACGGATCGGAATACAAACCGTACACGCTGTCCTCGGGCAACATTGCAAAGATTGGGTTTCACGGCGACGATCTCTACTTCGTCGTGCGGGACAGCGACGCCAGCATCCGATTTTATCGGTACGATTATGCAACAGGCAGCGCGCGCGACATGGGTTTCAACTGCTCGACCTTCCTCATCGTCGGCGATACGCTGTATACCGCAACTGTCGCAGGTTCAAGCACCACGTTCGCGGCGCGCACGTTGACTGCGGACGGCGCGGGCGAAGCGCAGCCGCTCGGCGAACTCCCCACCAGCACAACGCCCTATCTCGCGTATGCAGACGGCACGATTCTCTGCTGCGTCGACAGATTGCTCTATTATCCCGTCAACGGTTCGTTTGCCTACAATCAGTGCCACAATCTCAGTTCGGAAGCCTCGCCCAGCCTGAACATCACATCCGTGTGTTCGGACGGGACTTCTCTCTACTTTTCCTCCGCGGCGGGACTGTTCCGCAGAGGAACGGGGTCGGACGGCACGGTCACGCGGCTTTCCGACGCGAGCGGTCTCGCCGCCATGAGCTTTTTCAACAACAGCCTCTACTGCATCGACGGAGCTTCCGTGCGCGAGATCTCGCTGACGGACAGCGCGGCGGCGTTCACCTCCTACGAGATCACCTCCGCCTCCGATTCGGAGAACCGCCTCTCGGGCGCAGTCGATTCGGCGCGGGCAGGCAGCCTGCTCGTCACCGCCGACGCGGGAAACAGCCGCGTCTCCGTATACGATTTCCAAACGCAGAGCTACAGCGTGATCGCATGCGAATCGGCGCCCACGCTCGTCGCGACAGACGGCACCACGATCGCCTACGCCTCGGGCATGAACATTTATACATGTACCTACGGCGAGGATGCGTTCACGCAGGCGGAGACGGCGCCGAGCACGGTGCGCGGCATCGCGTGCGCCTACGGGAGCGTGTATTACGTTACGGCGACTGCGCAATACGGCGTGGCGGACGGCGAAACAGTTTCGCCCATCGTATACGAATACGGCACGCCGACGGGACTGGCGTGCGATCTGTACGGCACCCTTTACGTCGCGTATGAATCGGGCGATATCCGCATTTTTACGGAGTCCTCCTTCACACAGTACGACGCCTCGGCGGGATCGCAGAAAAAGAGCTTTTCCCTGCCCGACGGCGCAACTTCGCTCGAGGCAGATTTCGAAGGCAGCCTGTACTACCTTGCCGACGGCGTCATGTACCGCGAAGGCGAAGTTTTCGCCGAGATCGACGGCAGCAGTTTCGTCTGGTCGGCGGACGGCACGGCGCAAAAGCCCGCTTCCTTCGCCCTCGGATTTGAGGACGACGAGGTATACTTCAACTTCGGGAACTACGTCGTAAAGAGCAGCGCCGGCGCTTTGAGCGCGATCTCCACGCTCGACGAGATCGCCGTCGAGACCGCGCGGGACGACGCATTCGCCCACCACGGCACCGAAGAGCTGCTCGTCAGCGTGCCTGCGGGGACGGTCGGCGTCTTTACCGATCTCGCAACGCTCCGCAACAGCGACGGGGCATACTTCCCCTATTCGAGCTATGCGCGCTCCGGAGAGGACAGACAGGGCGTGCTCCTTGCGGAAACGGGCGAATACGCGCTCGTGCTCTTTTCGGAGGGCAAGGGCGAATACACGGCGGAACTCTTCCTCAAAGATTCCGTCACGAAGATCGCAAGTTCGGAATATTACACGGAAAACGAAACGGCTTACACGCGCTATCTCACGAACAAAGTTTCCTCTTACTATGCGCCCTGTCTGGACGGCGCGCTCGCGGGAGAGGAACTTGCGCGCGGCACGGCGGTGACCGTGATCGGGTTCGTGACCACGGCGGAGCTCGAATATGCGCTCGTAGAGTACAGCGACGCCTCGCGCGCCACGGTGCGCGGATATGTGCCCGCCACCTATCTCACCGAGATCTCGCCCGACGTTTCCTCCGGAGAAAATTATACGCTCGCCTATCTCAGATCGAGCAGCGACGGCGTCGTGTTCACCAACGCCGCGGGCGAGGAACGCGTGATCACGGAGCGCGTGCAGGTACGCCTTTACGATAACGGCGACGGCACTTATACGGCGCGCCTCTCCGACGACGTCTCCTATTCGGCGGTCATCTCGTCCGATATGATCGACGACGGGAACGCGGAAGTCATCCGCATCGCGCTCATCGTGATCCTCACGGTGCTCGCGCTCGTCATCCTGGGCGTATACATCTTCCTGCTCCCCTGGGAAAAATACCGCAAAAAGACGAAATAAACCTGCGTTCTGCGGTTGACTTTGAAAAACAAATATAGTAGAATAAGCAAAGCGCAAAAACGGACGCCGTTTCTGCGGGAAAAATCGGAAATAAAAACTATATAAAATAAAAAACTATATAGAAGAGGAATGAAATATGGCTACTTATCTCTCTCCACTTGCACCCCAGCGCGCAGACCCCTATCTGTATAAGCACACGAACGGGAAATATTACTTCACGGCTACCTGCCCGAAGTACGACCACCTCGAGATCCGCTGTGCCGACACGGTGAACGGGATCGCAACCGCGCCCGCGCGCACGGTCTGGAAGAAACATGCCTTCGGCGCGCTCGCATGCCACATCTGGGCGCCCGAGCTGCACTACATCATGGGCAAATGGGTCATCTATTTTGCCGCGGGGCATAAGCCGCACATCTGGGATATCCGCCCCTACGCGCTCATCTGCAAGGGCAGCGACCCCATGAAGGACGCATGGGAGGAAGAACCCGTTCCCATGCAGCCCGCCAAGAACGACCCCTACCCCTTTACCGACTTTTCGCTGGATATGACGGTATTCGAGCACCGCGGCAGATGGTATGCGGTCTGGGCGCAGAAATTCGGCTGCAAACGCGCCGAGAAGCCCATTTCCGACCTGCTCATCGCCGAGCTCGAAACGCCCACCAAACTCAAAACGGTGTTCACGCGCATCACTTCGCCCGACTATGACTGGGAGCGCGACGGCGGATTCTGGGTCAACGAAGGTCCCGCCATTCTGAAGGGACCCGAAACGAAGGGCAAGATTTACCTCACTTTCTCCGCCTCCGCGACGGGTGCATGCTACTGCATGGGTATGCTCCGCGCCGATGAAGACAGCGACCTGCTCGATCCCCGTTCGTGGCAGAAAGACCGTTGGCCCGTGCTCAAAACGGACGAAAAGCTCAAGGTATTCGGTCCCGGGCACAACTGCTTTGTACGCGGCGACGAGAACGAGGTTCTCACCCTCCTTCACTTCCGCGATTACGAAAAGATCCACGGCGATCCGCTCAACGATCATAACCGCCACGCGCACGTTCTCAAAGTCAGATTCGCAGAGGACGGCTGCCCGATCTTCAAGCTGAATCCCGACGAACTTTACAACACGCCCTACGTGAACGAGAAACAGAAGAACATCAACGCATAAATACGGATGTTTTCATAACACTCCCTCTGAAAAGTGCCCCGCAAAATGCGGGGCACTTTTTATCCGATTCGTATGGCAGCGGCAGACGGCGCTCATGCGGCAGAAAAGCATACGCGCCCCGCGGGATGCGGGGCGCACGGTTTTATTGCTCGAGTATTTCCGGATACGGCTTGTTTCCGGTATATTTTGCCACGGTCAGGCGGTTTCCGTCGCGGTCGGCTGCCGAATATGTTTCGAACCATCCGGGATGACGGAGCACCTTCACCGCCATGTCGTCCCAGATGTAACATCCCTTCTCGCCCGAAACGAAGGTCATCTCTCTCGCGCGCGCCACGATGCGCCGCTGCAGCCCGCCGCCCGAAAGATCGGCGCTCTGTACGTTGAGGAGCGGATGGCGGCAGGTATCCATCGTGACGGCGACGTGCGGATAGCGCGCCGTAACAAAGGAGAACGCCGCGCGGTCGAGCGCATGATTGAATTCATACCCGTGAAAATTGGGTTCCTCCGCGATGTTTCCGCCCATGAATATGAATTTGCGCGCCTTGCCCCGTGCGAGGATGCGCGGAACGAGCGTCATGGGGCCGAGACTGAGCAGATCGTACTCCCCCGAAAGACACGCGACCCACTCGGAAAACGCGCGCACAGGCGCGGAAAAGCCCGCGTCGTCCGGGAACAGATCGCCCATGCCGTCCTCTCCGTGAATTTGTTTCAGATATTCGAAGGGCTGCTTTTCCGCCGTCGTCTCCACGACGGTAAGCGGCACGCCGCAGGGAGGCAGATGAGCGATGAGTTTTTTTGCGTTGACGAACGCGACGTCGGGCGGCACATTCCCGCCCACCGCGACCAGCGCGACAGTTTCATATCCGTCCGTCTTCGCATGCGCGAGCGCGTCCGCCGTAGCGGCGGCGTCGTCCAGTCCGTAATCACAGCATAAAATGAGTTTCATGCCCCCATTATAGCATCAGCCGCCCACGATTGCAAGAGGGCGGCTGATTTTATTTTGTTTTTTACAAACACCGCGCGCGGCGCGCTCACATGATGTTCTTGACCGAACGCGGGAAGAGCGTGACGTCGCGGATGTTCTCCATGCCCGTGACATACATGACGAAGCGCTCGAACCCGAGCCCGAACCCGCCGTGCGGCACCGTGCCGAACGTACGCAGGTCGAGATACTGCTTGTAGGAGGCAAGATCCATGTTGCGCGCCTTCATGGCGGCGAGCAGCTTTTCGGGATCCGCCTCGCGCTCGCTCCCGCCGATGATCTCGCCGATGCCGGGCACGAGAAGATCGGTCGCGGCGACCGTCTTGCCGTCGGGGTTCTGCTTCATATAGAAGGATTTGATCTCCTTGGGATAGTCGGTGACGAACACGGGCTTTTTGAACACCTTTTCGGTGATGTACTTCTCATGCTCCGTCTGGAGATCGCACCCCCACTCCACGGGATACTGGAACCTGACGTCCGCCTTCTTCAGCAGTTCGATGGCGTCGGTATACTCGAGCACGCCGAACTCGCTCTCCACGACGTTGGTGAGTTTGGCTTTGAGCCCGGGTTCCATGAACTTTTCAAAGAAATCCATCTCCTCGGGGCACTCTTCCATGACGGTGCGGATGACGTGCTTGATCATATCTTCGGCGATCTCCATCACGTCGGGCAGTTCCGCAAAGGCGATCTCGGGCTCCACATGCCAGAACTCCGCGAGGTGGCGCGTCGTGTTGGAGTTTTCGGCGCGAAAGGAGGGGCCGAAGGTATAGATCCTGCCGAGCGCGGTGGCGGCGACTTCGCCCTCGAGCTGACCGGAGACGGAAAGCCCCGCCTTCTGTCCGAAGAAGTCGTCTTTATAATATGCCGCCTCGCTCTCGTATTTCGCGTTCCACGGCTGCGTCGTCACGCGGAACATCTCGCCCGCGCCCTCGCAGTCGCTCGCCGTGATGAGGGGCGTATTGATGTAATAATAGCGTCTGTCGTGGAAGTAGCGGTGGATCGCCTGCGCAGCCACGCTCCGCACGCGGAACACCGCGGCAAACGTGTTGGTACGCAGCCGCAGATGCGGGATGGAGCGCAGAAACTCGAGCGAAGTGCGCTTTTTCTGAATGGGATATTCCCCCGGGCACTTGCCGAGGAGCGTAACCTCCTTCGCGTTGAGCTCAGAGCCGTCGCCCTTGAACGCCCTGACGACTTCGCCCTTCACGCAGACCGCCGCGCCGCACTTGGTGCACTCGGGATCGACGCAGACCCCGTTCTTATCTACAACGACCTGCAAACGGGAAAAGCTCGTCCCGTCGGCAAGTTCCAAAAAGGCGACCGCCGCCGAATCGCGGAACGTACGCACCCAGCCGCACACGACGATTTCCTTCCCGATCAGCGTTTTATCCTGCAAAACGTCTGCAATATCGATATGTTTCATGAAAACAACCTCCGAAAAACCGACTTACCGTTTTATGATGCACGCGCTGCGCGCGGGGACTTTGCCGTTTTTCACGATCCCGCCCACCGCAAAGAGCACTTCTCCGCCGCAGTCGAACTCCGCCCGCTCCTCTCTGTCCGCCGGGTTGAGCACGACGAGGATCTCCTCCCCGCCGCCCTGCCTGCGGTACGCAAACGGATAGGCGTTCTTTTGCGCAAAGACGGGCTCGAACGCCCCGAACGACTGCAGCGCGGGATGCGCGCCGCGGAGCCTTAAGAGCGTCTTTACGGCGTTCAGGAGGGAATCCCCATCCTGCTCCTGCGCCTCGACGGTGGGTGCGTCCGCACTCCCGTCGAAGGGGATATACGACGTGTTTGCCGTCGTAAAACCCATACCCGCGCCCGTTTTCCACTGCATGGGCGAGCGGGAACCCGTGCGGTCGTAGCCGCCTTCCACCGAAGTGACGTCTTCAAGATAGCGCATGCCGATCTCGTCGCCGTAATAGAGGAAGGGCGCGCCGCTCATCGTGAGCAGGAAGGTAAAGCAGATCTTCAGATCGCGCGCATCCCTCCCGCGCGCGAGGCGGGGCATATCGTGATTGCTCGAAGGGATGCAGATGAGCCCCTTGCCCTCCGTGGAGGCGAGATCGTGCAGATACGTCTCCAGAAACAGGGAGATATCCCCCTTCCCCTCGCGGGAGAAGAACGGATGCTCGCTGCGGAAGAGCGAGGTATAGGCGGGCGGTCCGAAATGCAGCATGAAATCCATGTGGAAACCGCCCTCGATGGACTTGGCGGGAACGCCCCACTCGGAGACCATCGCGCAGTGCGGATACTCCCTGTCGAGAAAGGCGCGGAAATCCTGCCACAGTTTTATCGTCTCCGTCCAGCCCTCGTCCGCCTTCACAAGGCTCGCCGCCATATCGACGCGGAACCCGTCGGCGCCCAGATCCAGCCAGAAGCGCATCACGTCCTTGATCGCCTCGCGCGTTGCGAGCGCCGCGGGCGAATCGGGCGCCATCATCCAGGGGCGGGTACGCTTTGCATACCCGTAGTTGAGCGCCGGCTGATTGGAGAAGAAGTTGACCGCCGCGCAGCCGTTGCGCTGCGAGATCCCGCGGATGCAGGGAAGGTCGGTGCTCTCCCAGATGGAATCCGACCAGATGTAACGATCGGAGTATTCGCTGCGCTCGGGCTGCATGGAGGCGCGGAACCACGGATGCTCCACGGATGTATGCCCTGGCACGAGGTCGATGAGCACGTGCATGCCGCGCCTGTGCGCCTCGTCGAAGAACCTCTTCGCGTCGTCGTTCGTGCCGTAACGCGGCGCGATGCGCTTATAGTCGCGCACGTCGTAGCCGGCGTCGCCGAAGGGAGAATCGTACCACGGATTCACCCAGATCGCATTGCAGCCGAGCTCTCCGATATAGTCGAGCCGCGCGATCATGCCCGGGATATCGCCGATCCCGTCGCCGTTCGTATCCTGAAAGGACTGCGGATATATCTCATAAAACACCGCGTCCGAAAGCCACTTTGGAAGTTGCGTCATAACCGTCCTCTCTTATTCAATAAGTGCAAGAAATCTTTTTCGGAACCGGGCGGCGCGAACTTAATACGCCCTTGCAAAAATGACCGTACGCTCCGCCTTTTTGCCGCAGACGACGCACGTCGCGGAGGTATTCTCCTCGTCCATCACGCGGGCGGTCGCCTGCGCGAATTCCTTCACCTTGTCTTCGCACGCGCGGCAGCCGCACCAGCCCGCGCGCACGAAATTGCCGCCGTCCACGCCCGCAAGGAGCGCTTCGAGCGACTCTGCGCGCACGATGCGGCTGTCCATGCGCGCCTTTGCCGTATTGTACATATTTTCGGCGATATCGTCCAGCAGCGCACGGACGCTCCCGACGGCGCCTTCCAGCGCATATTCGCCCTTTTCGTGTGTATCGCGGCGCGCCATCATGCACTTGCCCGCCTCCAGATCGCGCGGGCCGAGCTCGATGCGGACGGGAACGCCCTTCATCTCCCATTCGTTGAACTTCCAGCCGGGAGAATTCTCGCTCTCGTCCAGAACGACGCGGATCCCCGCCGCCGCAAGCCGATCCCTGAGCGCGCGGCAAGCCTCCGTAACGCCCTCCTTCTTTGCAGCGATGGGCACGATGACCGCCTGCACGGGCGCGACGACGGGCGGCATGACGAGCCCGCGCCTGTCGCCGTGGGTCATGATGAGCGCGCCGATGAGGCGCGTGGAGACGCCGAACGACGTCGTATAGCCGTATTTCTGCACGCCGTCTTTATCGAGGAACTTGATCTCGAACGCTTTGGCGAAGTTCTGCCCGAGGTAGTGCGTGGTGCCCGCCTGCAGGCTCTTGCCGTCGTGCATCATCGCCTCCATGCCGTAAGTGGCGACTGCGCCGGCGAACTTCTCCTTCTCCGTTTTCCGCCCCGTAAGGACGGGCATGGAGAGGCAGGTGCGCGCGAACTCCTCGTATACGCGGAGCATCTTCAGCGTCTCCTCCATCGCCTCCTCCTCGTCGGCGTGGACGGTGTGACCTTCCTGCCACAAAAATTCGCTCGTGCGGAGGAAGGGGCGCGTCGTCTTTTCCCACCGCATGACGTTCGCCCACTGGTTCATGAGCACGGGGAGATCGCGGTAGGACTGGATCCACTTCGAGTACATGCTCCCGATGATGGTTTCGGACGTGGGGCGGATGCAGAGCGGCTCGGCGAGCTTTTCGCCGCCGGCATGCGTGACGACCGCGACTTCGGGCGCGAACCCTTCCACGTGTTCCGCCTCCTTCGTCATAAAGCTCATGGGGATAAGCAGCGGGAAGTAGGCGTTCTCGAGCCCCTCCGCCTTGAACCGCTTATCGAGTTCCTTCTGGATATTTTCCCAGATCGCATAGCCGTACGGACGGATGACCATCGTCCCCTTTACGGGGCCGTAATCCACGAGTTTGGTCTTTAAAACGACGTCCGTGTACCACTGCGGAAAATCGGTATCGATATCCGCGATCTGCTCCACAAAATTATCCTTTGCCATATAAATAACTCCAAAAAAATAAATAAAAAGAAAAAGATATGGTAATTATACCACATCTTTTTGCGTTCGTCCATCGTTTGACGAGGCGTTTTCGCTCTCGCCGCGCCTTTTTCTCGCCGCGCGCGCACGCCGCCGCACCCTCTCTCCGCGCCGCTTCCCCGCCGCCGCCTGCGCGAACACTTTGCGGAGAGGATAAAAGAGCAGGAGTACGCTCAGCACCGTGCAGATGGTCTGCGGCAGCATGGCAAAGAACCCCGCATAAAAGTAGGCGACCGCCGCGTCGAAAGAATAGCCGTAAAAGAGCGGCGTGAGCACGTCGTCGAGGAGCGTGAAACACACGGTGCAGAGCGCCGCCAGCGCCGCAAGAGACGCCGCCTCCCGCCCCTGCCCCGCGCGTCTGCCGCCCACAGCCCACAGCGCGATATACAGCGCCAAAAGCCCCGCGAGCACGCCGAAGAGCGCCCAGAGCATCGCGGAAAGGCGCGCCCTGTACAGAACGCTCACGGGGATGCCGATCAACGCGCCCGCCATGCACCCCGCCGCAAGCAGCGCGAGCAGTACGGGACACACCCACACGGCGACGGGTCTTTCCCGCCCGCCCAGCAGTCCGAAAAGCAGCGCGAAGGCATTGAAATAGATGAGATAGAGCACGATGATGTTTGGGTAAAAGCCCCACACGAAACAGCGCAGAAGGGAGAACGCGGTCGCCACGATCACCCCGTATTTTGCGCCGAACACATAGCAGAAGGCGAGCAGAAACACGGTGACCAGCTCCACGCCCGGCACAAAGCCGAGCGCATACTGCACCGCAATGAGGAGCGCCGTCATGACGGCGCAGGTCGCGATCGCGTGCGCCGCACCCTTTCCCTTCATACGCCTTGCCTCCGTGTCATATTTCAGGCGGCGATCGCCGTCCACACGAGCGCGTAATACTCCCCTTCGATCATGGGCAGCCCCGAAACGCCGTACGACGCGCTCGCAAGCGTATTGCCCTCATATTCCCAAGTGCCCCACTGCGCGTCGGAATAGGAGGTGCCGTCCAGCGTGCCGAGCGTCGTGTAGACCGCCCAGTAATGATCGTCCGTCGCCTCCACGCCGTTGACCGACGTGATATAGTACCCGTATTCGCTCTCGCTCCCCGCGAAGGTGAGTTTGTTCTCCTTCTGCATCGCCTCGAGCACGGAATACAGGCTCTGCGTTCCGTCGCCCGCATTCGCCCGCACGACGACGCGCGTTCCGTCGCTGACGAGCAGCTCCGCGTCGGACGTTCCCGCCGCGCCGCCCGCGCAGCCCGCAAAGAGCGCGCCGCACAGGAGCACCGCCGCAGCCGCTGCGGCAAAGAGTGTTCTGAAATGTTTCATAGAGATACCTCCGAAAAAAAGATAACAAAAAAACGCGCCTTTCCGGAAAAAAGGCACGCAGAAAAGAGCAGGACGACCTGCCGTGTGCTCCCCTTCTCCGACCCGAAAAGAAAAGTGTTTTCCGAAGGGGCAGGTCTCCTGGCTTTGCCGTCGCCGCAAGGCGCTTTTCCGACGGCTCCCGGAGCGCTTTTCCGGACGCACCCTTCCCGCTTGCGCAGTGAATGCGTCCCGCTCCGGACAGTAGCGGGGGCTGCGGAGGAATTACCTCTCTTCCCTTTTGAACCCTCCCCGCAGGAAGGGTACCCGCTTCGGTCTGAAATTGTGCGTTGTGCAGGATCTCCCCTGCGCAACCGATTATACCACGTTCTCCCTCCTCGACAAGGGAGGATTTTGACAATTATACGGGCAATGTTTGCCTGACGGCGCTCAGAATTCGTTGCGGAGCGACTTGGTGATATACCCGAGCGCAAACGCGTTGGGTCCGACGTGCGACCCGATGACGGGTCCCATGATCTGAACAAAGGGCTGAATGCCGAATTTTTCCTTTACGTAAGTTTCCAGCTCTTTCGCCGCGGGCTCGTTGTCGGTATGTACGATGAACACGCATCCGAGCTCATCGGGTCCCTCCTTCTCCATCTTCGCCTTGATGAAGGCGATCGCCTTCTTCTGCCCCTTCACCTTGTCGAGCACGAAGAGCTTTCCGGCGTTATCGAAGGAGAGGATGGGCTTGATGTTGAGCATGGAGCCGATGGCGGCGCTCGCCGCCGAGACGCGCCCGCCGCGGCGGAGATATTTGAGGTCGTCCGCCACGATGAAATGCTGGATATGCAGGCGCAGTCCGTTCACGTAGTCGTACGTCTCCTGCGCCGTTTTGCCCGCGTTGCGGCACTCGAGCGCGATGCGCACCAGGGCGCCCTGCCCGACCGTGGCAGTGAGCGGATCGACGACGTACACGCGGAACTTCGGATAGTCCTTTTTCACGTCCGCCGCCGCCTGCGCCGCGACGTCCTTCGTGGGGGAAAGCCCCGAGGATATGGTGAAATGCACCACGTCCTCCGCCCCCTCCGCGGCAAGCGCGCGGAAGTGTTCGTAGTGCGACTCGTAATTGAGCATGGAAGTGCGCGAAAGCCCTCCCGCACGCAGTTCGTTGTAAAAATCGACGTACTGGCCGTACTCTGTGAAATTATCGCGGCGATCCTCCATCTTGCCGTCTTTTTCCATCGTGAAGGTGAGCGATACGAACTTGATATCGTTCTTCACGACAAAATCATGATACAGGTCGCAGGTCGAATCCGTCGAAAGCGTAAACTTGTACATTCCTGTCCTCTCCGAATATTTTGTTTCAACAAGCGCAGACCGGAACGGTTTGTCATTGCTATTTGTTACAGTATAACACAGATACGTTCATTTCGCAAGATTTTTTCCAAAAAAGCTCTCTTTTTTTGCAAAAGGTCTTGAAAATCCCACCGTAAACAGGTATAATGTAACCGTATGGGCAGGCGGTGCGCATGTTTTTGCGTGCGCCGCCGAAAATATGCCCGAGGGGGAACTATGACGGAACAAGAATTTCTAAGACTCAGAAACGGCACCGACGTGCGCGGGACTGCCGTGGCGGGCGTGAAAGACGATCCCGTGACGCTGACGGACGAGGCGGTGCTCGCCATTGCCAGGGCGTTCACGGTTTGGGCGGCGAAAAAGACGGGCGTGAGCGCCCCCACCGTCGCCGTCGGGCACGACTCGCGCATTTCGGCGGAGCACATCTCGTCGCTCGTCGCCGAAGGCGTGACCTCGTGCGGGGGGAACGTCATCCTGACGGGACTCTCCTCCACGCCCTCCATGTTCATGCTCCTGCAGGACGACTTCGGTGCGGACGTCTCGGTAATGATCACGGCGAGCCACCTGCCCTACCAGAAAAACGGGCTCAAATTCTTTGCCAAAGACGGCGGGCTCGAGGGCGGCGACGTTGCCGAGATCTTAAAGATCGCGGCGGCGGGCGATTTCCCCGCAGGCAAGGGCACGGTGAGCAGAAAGAGCTACATCGGAAAGTACGCGCAGGATCTTGTGGACAAGGTGCGTGCGGCATGCGGAACGGACAAGCCCCTTCAGGGCAAGCGCATCCTTGTGGACGCGGGCAACGGCGCGGGCGGATTCTACGTCGATCTCGTCCTCAAGCCCCTCGGCGCGGACACGACGGGCTCGCAGTTCCTGGAGCCGGACGGCACCTTCCCCAACCACATCCCCAACCCCGAAAACGAGACGGCGATGCAGTCGGTGTGCGCGGCGGTCAGGGCGAACAAGGCGGACTTCGGCATCATCTTCGATACCGACGTCGACCGCGCGGGCGCAGTCGCGCCGGACGGCGAGGAGATCAACCGCAACCGTCTCATCGCACTCATCTCAGCCATCCTTCTGGAAGAGCGGAAGGGCGCGTACATCGTGACCGACTCCGTGACAAGTGACGGGCTCGCGGCCTTCATCAAAGCGCACGGCGGCGTACACTACCGCTTCAGGCGCGGATACAAAAACGTCATCAACGAGAGCAAGCGCCTGAACGCCGAAGGGAAGTACTCCCCTCTCGCCATCGAGACGAGCGGACACGCGGCGCTCAGCGAAAACTACTTCCTTGACGACGGCGCATACCTCGTCACCCGCCTTCTCATCGCGCTTGCGAAGTGCGCGAGGGAAGGGAAAGATCTGATGGCGCTCATCGCCGACCTGCCCGAACCCGCAGAAGCGGCGGAAGTGCGCCTCGGATTCACGCCCGGATGCGACTTCAGAACGCTGGGCGCGGGCGTGATCGCGAACTTCGAAAAACACGCGCGCGAAACGGAGTATCTCTCCCTCGCGCCCGATAACCACGAAGGCGTGCGCGTCAACTTCGACGCGTCGCACGGCAACGGCTGGGCGCTTCTGCGGATGAGCCTGCACGAGCCGATCATGCCCATCAACGTCGAGAGCAACGAAAAAGGCGGGAACAAACGCATCATGCAGGAGCTCTACGCCTTCCTGAAGGGATACGACTTCCTCGACACGCAACCTCTGAAAAATAAATTATAATCAGGAGATCTAAAAAATGAACGACGTCAAACAGACCACCATCAACGCCATCCGCATCCTCTCTGCGGAGGCGATCCAGAAGGCAAATTCGGGACACCCCGGGCTTCCCATCGGTTCCGCGCCCATCGCATACACGCTCTGGCAGAACTTTCTGAAATTCAACAACAAGGATCCCAAGTGGGACGACAGAGACCGCTTTGTCCTCTCCGCGGGGCACGGCTCCATGCTTGACTATTCCCTGCTCTACCTCTACGGGCTCGGGCTCACCAAGGAAGATCTGATGAACTTCCGTCAGCTCGGCTCCAAGACGCCCGGCCACCCCGAATACGGCCACACGGTGGGCATCGAGACGACGACGGGTCCGCTCGGACAGGGCATCGCAAACGCCGTCGGCATGGCGGTCGCGGAGGCGCACCTCGCGGCGGTATTCAACCGCGAAGGGTTCCCCGTCGTCGATCACTTCACCTATGCGCTGTGCGGCGACGGCTGCCTTGAAGAGGGCATCTCCTACGAGGCATGTTCGTTTGCCGGCACGCACGAGCTGGGCAAGCTCATCCTCTTCTACGACGACAACGACATCACCATTGAGGGCGATACCGACATCACCTTCAAAGAGGATGTGGCGATGCGCTTCAAGGCGCAGAACTGGCAGGTCATAAAGGTGGATCTCGTCGCCAATCCCGACAACGTGATGATGCTCTCCAACGCCATCCGCAAGGCGCAGAAGGAGACCAAAAAGCCCTCCATCATCATCTGCAAGACGAAGATCGGCTACGGCACGCCGCTCGAAGGCAGCCACAAGTGCCACGGTTCGCCGCTCGGCGCGGAGAACCTGCAGAAGACGAAGGAGCGCTTCGGCTGGACGTCCGCACCCTTCGAAGTGCCGGACGAAGTGCTCGCGCACACCAAAAAGGCGGGCGCGCGCGGCGCGAAAAAGGAGAGAGAGTGGAAGGCGATGTTCGCGGAATACGAAAAGGCGTACCCCGAACTTGCCAAAGCGTACAAGGCGGCGATGAGCGGCGAAATGGTCGACCTTGCCAAGGTGGACGACCTGTTCAGATTCGAAAAGCCCATGGCGACCCGCCAGACCTCTTCGGTCGTGCTCAACAAGATCGCAGCGCTCGTGCCCGACCTCATGGGCGGCTCGGCAGACCTCGCCCCGTCCAACCTCTCCGAAATGAAGAACACCGATACCGTTCATTACGGCGACTTCTCGGCGCAGGATAAGAGCGGCAGGAACATGCACTTCGGCATCCGCGAACACGCGATGGCGGCGATCACCAACGGCATGCAGCTTCACGGCGGACTGAGATGCTACTGCTCCACCTTCTTCATCTTCTCCGACTACTGCAAGCACGCGATGCGCCTCTCCGCGCTCATGAATATCCCCGTCGTATATATCCTGACGCACGACTCCATCGGCGTCGGTGAAGACGGCCCCACGCATGAACCCGTCGAACAGCTCATCGCGCTGCGCTCCATCCCCAACATGAAGGTTTACCGCCCCGCGGACGGCAAGGAGACGGCGGCGGCGTGGATCTCCGCGCTCACCGGCACCGCGCCCACCGCGCTCGTGCTCACCCGCCAGAACCTGCCGCAGTACGAAAACAGCGGGCTCGTCGCGCTCAAAGGCGGCTATGTGCTCGAAGACTGCGACGGCACGCCCGACGTTCTCCTCATCGCGAGCGGCTCGGAGGTCGAGCAGTGCGTCGGCGCGAAGGCAAAACTCGCCGAGGAAGGCATCAGGGCGCGCGTTGTATCCATGCCCTGCATCGAGGAGTTCGAAAAGCAGAGCGCCGAATACAAAGAGAGCGTCATCCCCTCCGCCGTCAAGGCGCGCGTATGTGTGGAGGCTGCGTCGCCCTACAGCTGGTACAAGTACGCAGGCGATAAGGGCGAGATCATCGGCATGTCCACCTTCGGCGCGAGCGGCCCTGCGGCGCAGCTGTTCAAGATGTTCGGCTTCACGGTAGAGAACGTCGTCGAAAAGGCGAAGATCTCCCTCGCAAAATAACCGGGAAAGACGAAAGGCGCGGGCATGACCCCGCGCCTTATTTTTTTCAGATAAGGAGCTTTTTATGACGTTGGACGAACTCAGAGAACTATTCCTCCGCCGCCAGAGCTGCCGCGCCTTCACGGGAGCGCCCGTCCCGCGCGCCGTTCTCGAAGAAATCTGTTCCGCCGCCCTTCTGGCGCCTTCGGCGTGCAACGCGCAGCCTTGGAAACTCGTCGCCGTCACGGGCGACAGGATCGGGTCGGTCGCCCCGTGCGTGCAGGGCATGGGCATGAACAAATTCGCCTCGGACGCGGGCGCGCTCATCGCCGTGTGCGCGGGAAAGAGCAACGCCTCGGCAAAGGCGGGAGGAAAGATGGTCGGTACAGATTTTACGGCGAACGATCTGGGCATCCTCACCGCGCACCTCGTACTCGCGGCGGAGGCGGCGGGCGTGCAGAGCTGCATCCTCGGCTGGCGCAGCCGGAAAAAGCTGTGTGCGGCGCTCGGCTTGCCCGAAAAGACGGAGATCCCCGTGATCATAGCGCTCGGATACGCGCCGGAAGGATACGAACTGCGCCCCAAAAAGCGGAAAAGTTTGGAAGAGACGCTCACCGTCTTATAGACGGACGAACCCTTGACATTTCTCCTCCGTGATTGTATAATGAAGAAAACAAAACCGGAAGCCCCGCGCCGGCGGCGCGGGCGTCCGCTCCGCAAAGGAAAATGCCATGGCAAAAACACAGGAAAACCCTGCCAAGCTCGTTCCCGTCGAAAAGGACGGCGAAACGCCGCAGGAACAGAAAATGACCATTTACGAGTACGAAGAGAAGTACGTCCGCCGCCAGAACGTACGCGGCGCGCGTTTCCTCATCGGACTGCTCGCAGGCGTGATCGGCGTGTTCATGGGATGGTGCCTCTTCTCCTTCACCATGCAGCTGTACAACCTGCATCCCTATGCGGGCTATGCCGCGGCGGTCGTGAGCGTGCTCATCTTTGTCTTCGTGTACATCGTCCCGCTCGTCAGGATCCTCCGCTCCGATTACTTCATCACCAACGTGAATGCGGCGCACGCAGGCAAGGCAAAGCGCCACAACAGGCGCGTGCGGCGCTCCATCGCCGAAAAGATGGTGGAGTTCAACAACAGCGTCGCGGGCGTGGGCTGGTACGACGATAAGCTCGTGGGCGACCTCGCGAAGGCGCTGCGCACAAACGACGACGCGAGCATCAAACTCACCCTCACCGCCCTCTACAAAGGCAAAGTCAAAAAGACGGCGAAAGACATCATCTTCAAATGCTCCTTAAAATCTGCGGCATACTCCGCCGTATCGCAGAGCTCCCGCACCGACGCGCTCCTCGTTGCCGTCGTCAATCTGCAGATGATCAAAGATATCGTCTTTCTGTACGGGTTCCGCCCCTCCGATACCAAGCTCGTAAAGATCTTCTGGTCGGTGGTGCGCAATTCCCTCACCGCCTTCGGGCTGGGCTCCCTGCGCATCGGGAACGCCGTCGTCAAGACGATGGGCGATGCCGCGCGCGGGATCCCCTTCCTCGGTTCCGCCATCTCGGCACTCGTCGACAGCTCCATCCAGGGGCTCACGAACGGCACGCTGACGGCGGTCATCGGCTACCAGACGATCCGCTACCTGAACAAGGAATACCGCCTGCAGAACATCCTCGACGGCGTGGAGATCACCGAAACGCAGGAGGAACTTGCAGAGGCATGCGAGGAGATCAAGGACGAACTCAAACGCCGCCCCGCCCGCGCCCCCGTCGGCGCATAACGTGCGATTTATAATGCAAAATCCAAAAAGAGCGCCCCGTGCGCTCTTTTTTTACGCGCTTTTTCCAAAGAGGGTGCGCCGCATCCCCTGCGGGAAATTTTCCCTCCCTCTGCGCCGCGCCCCTCCCGCCGGAAGAGGCGCACGCGCAAAAAGACCGCCGCGGCGCCCCGCTCCGGAAAACATGGGAAAAGGCGCCCATGCCTCCGCAAAGCAGCGGACGGACGCAGCGCCGCGGCAAGCGCGCGGGCGTTCAGTCCTCCAGCCCCGCAAGATAATCGATGCTCACGCCGAAAAAGCGCGACATCGCTACGAGCTTGGAGAGCGTCGGCTCGCATTTTCCGAGTTCCCACAGGCTCACAACGGATTTGCCCACGTCGAGCTCCCTGGCAAGCCCGATCTGCCCGAGTCCCCGCTCCTGCCTCAGTTCCTTCAAGCGTTCGCAAAACAATCTGTTCATGCATATCATTTTCCCATTATTCTGGAAAAAATACTTGGCTTCCCATTATAATGGGAATATAATAAATGTAAGAACCTAAACGGAGGAAGAGAATATGTTTTGCAAACACTGTCACATATTTTTATGGACACTTTGATAAATACTGATGTGATGTTTTTATCAGAATTTTATTGCATTACATT
>CALVWO010000001.1 GCA_944367465.1 uncultured Clostridia bacterium | reverse complement strand
TGGCGAAATTGGCAGACGCGCAGGTTTCAGGTTCCTGTGGGAGACCATGGGGGTTCAAGTCCCTTCGTCCGCACCAAACAGAAAACGGAGCTTTTGCTCCGTTTTTTTGTTTGGTAAGAAAAAGGAATAAGAAGGGACTTGAAGGGGGCGTTTGCGGGAGCAGACGGTTTGCGCGAAGGAGGTGATGCTGAAGAAGCAAAAGTACATACTCCTCCTTCTCAATTACGGTGGCAGACGGAAATACCGCGTTCCGTGCAGAAAACGGACATCTCATTGAAAGGGCTACGAATACGCTCATCCGTGGCGGACATAACGCCGTCGTGCCGGACGGCGTTTCGGCGATCGGAGAGGCGGCGTTTCGCAGAACGAGCGGTATCGCCGAGCTGTATATCCCGACGAGCGTGGTGAGCATCGGCAATTACTTTATTGCCGACAGTTCGGTCACGGTGATCCTGTATGCAGGGAGCGAGGAAGCGTGGGGAGCAATCGAAAAGACGGATATGTGGAACTTCGGGAACCGTGAAGTGCGCATGGAATATTCCGCCGGGCTCCCGACTCAAACGCACGAGGTGCTCGTTGTCTATTTCTCCAACACAGGAAATACGCAGGAGGTGGCGGAGTATATTGCCGCAGCTGCGGGAGGGGTGCTCTGGCAGATCGTGCCGCAGGTCGCTTATACGGAAGAGGATCTCGATTATACGGACAGCAACTGCCGGGCAAGGCAGGAGCAGAACGATGAGAACGCGCGCCCGGCGATCGAGGGCTCCGTCGCGCGGTTCGTCGAATACGCTGCGGTATTTATCGGGCATCCCATCTGGTGGGGCGGCGCGCCGCGCATTATCCAGACTTTCATCGAGAGTTACGACTTTTCGAATAAGCAGGTGTATACATTTTCCACGAGCGCCTCTTCGTCCGGGTCCGGCGCAATTTTTTGCGGAAATTGAAATCACAAAAAAACGGCGCCTGATGCGCCGTTCGTTTATTTATCGAACTGATAAGGGGTCGTCTGATAGACGAAGTTGAGCCAGTTGTTGTAAAAAAGGTTTGCGGTAGACGACCAGTTCATATTGATCTTTGTGCATTCCTTGTCGGCAAAATAGCAGAAAGGTTTTTCGATGGGCAGTCCTTTGGCAAGATCGCGCTCATATTCCTTTTTGAGGGTATCGCGGTCATACTCCATGTGCCCGAGAACAAAGATCTGGCTGTGATCGGTCGAACTTGCGATCGCTACGCCCGCGCGGTGCGAGGTCGCCAGGATCTTCAGACGTTTATCTCTGCGGATATCCGATTCCCGCACCGTAGAGTGACGGGAATGACACACATGGAATTCGTCGGAGATCCCGCGCATCAGGGGATCGGGTGTATCGAAATGTACTTTTCTGTGCGCGAATACGCCGAAGAGCTTGCGCGGAAGGGGATATTTGGGAATGCCGTAAAAGTAGTACAGTGCCGCCATCGCTCCCCAGCAGATGAAGATGGTGGATGTGACGTTGGTCTTTGTCCAGTCGAAGAGTTTTGTCAGTTCGTCCCAGTATGCGACGTCGTGAAAGTCCATATCTTCAACGGGCGCGCCCGTCACGATCATGCCGTCGAAATGCTTGTCCTTCACCTTTTCAAAGGGCTGGTAAAAGCGCTCGAGGTAAGCCGCCTCCGTATTTTTGGAGCGGTAACTTTCGGTATGGATGAGCGTGATGTTCACCTGCAGGGGTGAATTGGAGAGAAGCCGCATGAACTGCGTCTCCGTCTCGATCTTTGTCGGCATGAGATTGAGGATCGCGATCTCGATGGGACGTATATCCTGCGAGGTCGCGCGGTCGCTGTCCATAACAAAGATGCGTTCATTGTTGAGAACAGAGTAGGCAGGTATGTTGCGGTCTATAACGATAGGCATGGCAAACCTTCTTTCGTTGGATTTTCGTTATACCTTTCCGAGCGCCTGACCGAGATCTGCGATCAGGTCGTCCGCGTCCTCGATGCCTACGGAGAGGCGGACGAGGTTGGGAGCGATCCCTGCGCTGACGAGCTGCTCCTCGGTGAGCTGGCGGTGCGTCGTGGACGCGGGATGAAGAACGCAGCTCCTCACATCGGCAACGTGCGTTTCCTGCGTGGCGATCTTCAGGCTCTCCATAAAGCGAGCGCAGGCTTTGACGTCGCCGCGGATCCCGAAGCTCATCATCCCGCCCGTCCCCTTCGGAAGATATTTCTGCGCCAGAGCATGGTGTTTATCGGAGGGCAGCGCGGCGTAATGCACCCATTCGATCTTGGGGTGTTTTTCCAGGAAGGCGGCGATCTTTTCCGCATTGCGGCAATGACGCTCCATGCGGAGCGCGAGCGTATCGCTGCCGAGGATGGTCAGGAAGGCGTTCTGCGGGCTCATGATGGCGCCCGTGTCGCGCATCATTTGTGCGCGGCATTTGGTGCCGAACGCGACGGGAAGATCGGCGTAAACGAGCCCGTGATAGCTCTCGTCGGGCGTGTTGAAGGCGGGGTAGCGTTTGTTTCCCTTAAAGGAGAACTTTCCGCCGTCCACGATCATGCCGCCGAGTGCGGCAGCGTGCCCGTCCATATACTTGCTCGTCGAATGCACGACGATGTCCGCGCCGAGCTCGAGCGGACGGCAAAGCACGGGCGTTACAAGCGTGTTGTCCACAATAAAGAGCACGCCGTGCTTTTTGCAGACCGCCGCGACCTTATCGAAATCGAGTACAACGATGGCGGGATTGGAGACCGTTTCGGCAAAAACAAATTTCGTCTTTTCGTCGATGAGTTTTTCGATCTCTTCCGCAGGGGCGTCCGCGTCAAAAAAACGTGCCTCAATGCCGAACTTCGGCAGCGTGGTCGAGAAGAGGTTGAAAGTGCCGCCGTAAATTTCGCATGCGGTCACAATGTTGTCTCCCGCCTCGCACAGTGTCATCGCCGTGAGGAGCAGGGCAGACATCCCCGATGCGCATCCGATCCCGCAGGCACCGCCTTCGAGCGCGGCAACCTTCTTTTCGAGCACGTCCACGGTGGGGTTTGCAAGGCGGGTATAGAAGAATCCGTCGCGTTTGAGGTCGAACAGATCCGCCATCGCCTGCGAATCGCCGTAGAAGAACGTGGTGCTCTGTACGATGGGGGGAATGCGGCTCTCGCCCGTCTTGGGCGCCCAGCCCGCCTGAACGCAGAGGGTATCGATATTATAATCTTTTTTCATGGCTGTTTACCTCGGATTGGTCTCTCGGTTATTGGTTGGACATTTCTTTGATCGCTCTGTCCAGAGCGCGCTTTTGGTCGCGTTCGGCGAGCGCCTTCTTTTTGTCGTATGTGTGTTTACCCTTGCACAGTGCGACTTCCGCTTTGATGAGCGCGTCTTTGAAATACAGTTTCAGGGGAACGAGCGTGTATCCGCGCTCGTTGACTTTTCCGACGATCTTGGAGATCTCCATGCGGTTGAGGAGAAGTTTCCGCTCCCGCCGCGAGTCGCGTGTAGAGAACGCGCCGCTCTTGTCGTAAAGTGCAATGTGCATGTTTTTGAGGAAGATCTCGCCGCCGCGTATCTCACAGAAGCTCTCGGAAAGGGATGCCCGTCCTTCGCGGATGGACTTTACTTCGCTGCCTTCGAGCACGATGCCTGCCTCGTATCTGTCTTCGATGAAATATTCGAAGGAGGCGGATTTGTTGACCGCAATGGTTTTCACAGACATATTATACCACACATCCTTCCCGATCGGAAGGATTTTAATTTGTTTTTTCGATGAAAAGAAATTGAACGCGCCGCGCGCCCCAGTCCACGCCTGAAACTTTCACGCGGACGCCTTCGCCGAGGTGGAAACTGTTGCGCGTTCCGCGCAGCAGGAAGCGCGATTCCACAAATTCATAGCTGTCGTCCGGCAGCGTTTCGATGGGCACGAGCCCCTCAACGGTGTTGGCAAGTTCCACAAAGATGCCGAAAGAGGTCACGCCCGAGATGGTCGCGTCGTACTCTTCGCCGATCTTGTCCTGCATATATGCCACGGTATAGAGGGCGTCTACGTCGCGTTCCGCTTCCGTCGCGTTGCGTTCGCAGGCGGAAGACTGCGTGGATGCCTCCACAACGAATTTTTTATATTTTTCGCGTGTTGCGTCCGGATCGGCAATGCTTTCCTTGATGATGCGGTGGATGCACAGGTCAGGATAGCGGCGGATGGGGGAGGTGAAGTGGCAGTAGCAGTCGGATGCAAGTCCGAAGTGCCCGACGTTTTCGGGAGAATAGACTGCCTTCATCATCGAACGCAGCATCACACGGTTGACGAGGGAATAGAGCGGCGAATCTTCCAGTGAACGCAGGAGATCCTGATAGTCCGCAGGGCTCACTTTGGAAGGATCGAATTTTGCGTTTACGCCTGCCTCTGTGAGGAAGGTGCGGAAATCTTCCGCCTTTTCTTCGCTCGGTCGCTCATGGACGCGGTACACGAAGGGCATCCTGTGCTCCGTCATGATGGTCGCAACACTTTCGTTGGCAAGCACCATGAACTGCTCGATCATTTCGTGAGAGATGGTACGTTTGTAGTCGGGAATACTGATCTTGCCGTCTTCGTAGAGGATCTTCGCTTCCTTCACGTCGAGCGCAACGCCGCCGCGGCTCTCCCGTGCCCGTTTCAATATCTTGGTGAGTTCGACCGCCGTCTCCACGAATTCAATAAGGTCGGGATACCTGTCGCGCGCCTCGCGGTAGCCTTCCGCAATGGCGGTCACGTCGGTGTAGGTCATGCGGTGGCGAGAACAGATCACGGAGGGCGCCACGCTGCGCTCGAGCACCTTTCCGCGGCCGTCCACCGTCATAAAACAGGAGAGCGTGAGCCGCGGTACGCCCTCGTTGAGCGAGCAGATGTTGTTGGAGAGCGCCGTGGGGAGCATCGGGATAACGCGGTCGGGGAAATAGACGCTCGTTCCGCGCGCGAACGCTTCCTTGTCGAGCACGCCCTTCCATTTTACGTAGTGGGTCACGTCGGCGATGTGTACGCCGAGGTAGAATTTCCCGTTCTCTTTCCGGATGGAGATAGCGTCGTCGATATCGCGCGTGTCTTCGCCGTCCACGGTAATGATCAGTTGGTCTCTGAGGTCGACGCGCCCTTCCGCGCTTTCGTCGGGGGCGCGCTCTGCCTGGCGTTCCGCCTCCTCGAGCACTTCCGCGGGGAATTCTTCGCGCAGGTCGTGCGAGCGGATAAGCGCTTTTTCCTCCACGAAAAAGTCGCCGCCCTCGCCGAGGACTTCCACGATCTCTCCCTTCGGTGTGCGTCCCTCGAAGTTATAGATCCGTACGACGACCTTCGTTCCGCCCGCCGCGCCTTTGCAGCGGTCGCTGGGAATAAAGATGTCGGAATGGAATTTCTTTTCGTCCGGATGAACGTATCCGCCGCTGCGCTCGCGCTGGAAGAGTCCGACGAGCTGCTTACATCCGCGGTTGAGAACGGCGAGCACTTCGCCCTCGTCTCCCTCTCTTCCGCCTTTGCGGAAGGCGAGAACGGTATCCCCGTGGAAGGCGCCCTTGAGCGCGCGGTGGGGGATGAAGAGGTCGTCTGTTTCGGGGTCGTCGGGTACAAAGAACCCGAACCCACGCTCGTTTCCGGAGATCGTGCCGCGCATCGCGCCGAACTGCTGCGCCGTGCCGAACCTGCCGCGCAGATCGCACAGCAGTTCGCCCTCGCGGCAGAGCGAGAGGAGCATCTCTTCAAGGCCTGCCGCCGCTTTGCCCTTCAGGTGGAGTTTTTTTGCAATGGCGTCGTCGGTAAGAAGGGCAAAGGAGCCGTCTTTGATTTTTTCAAGCAATGTCTGTTTTACATTCATATAATTGTGTTTCTTATTATCGATTATGTGTAATGTCAAAAGAAAATATCGGGTAGAGAAAACGGGCTGCAAGATTGCCGCCCGTTCATTCGTCTGTTCAGTTCGTTAAAGCACTTCGCCCCAGATCTGCGGGATCTGCAGAATAAAGAAGACGACTGCGAGTACGGCAAGCACCGCAAGGCAGATGACCGTCCACATTTTCAGCTTGGATTCGATCGAACGGCCTTTGTTCTTTCCGTAGAAGGTCTCGCTCGTGCCGCCGAGCGCGTCGATGCCCTGGGAGTTGCCGGGCTGGAGCATGACGAGGACGATCGCGGCAAGCGCTGCAACCGCCATGAGCGCGATCAGCGTGTAATTGATCGCATAATAGACCGTCTCAAGCTCCGGGCGATAGAATGTAGCGGGAACAAGTAAATTCAACACAGTTGTATTCATTCCTTTTTTCTGAAATACCTTGAAAAGTATAGCATATCTGCGGGCAAAACACAACTTTTTTTTGCCCGTTTTTTCAATTTCTTTGTGTGCATTGCTTAAAAATTTTGCGGGCGTCGGGAGGGAACGCCGCCTCTCCGATTGACATTTATACGCGGATAGGTTATAATTGAAAACATGGACAACCTTGTTCTTATCGGCATGCCTTCCTCCGGAAAAAGCACGGCGGGTGTGCTGCTTGCAAAGCGCATCGGGTTCGGGTTCATCGATACCGACCTTATCATACAGGGGGAGCAGGGCGCTCTCCTTTCGCAGATCATCGAAAGAGAAGGCGCAGAAGGCTTTCTCGCCATCGAGGAACGCGTGAACGCGGGGATCGCTGCAATGCGCTGCGTGATCGCCACGGGCGGGAGCGTCTGCTATCTTCCGCGGGCGATGGAACATCTGAAAAAGCTCGGCACCGTCGTCTATCTGGAGCTGAGCGAAGAAGAGGTCGCGCGGCGCGTCCCCGATTTCGTCAGGCGGGGCGTCGTCATGCGCGGCAACATCAGTACGCTGAAAGAACTTTACGCGGAGCGTGTCCCGCTCTATGAAAAATATGCCGACGTCACCGTCCGCTGCGACGGACAGACGATCGACGAAACGGTGGCTGCGATCGCCGCCGCTACGGGATTTGTTATATGAGGATTTGTATTTACGGCGCCGGGGCGATGGGTACTTCGCTCGGTGTTTTATTGGACGAAATGTCCCTTGATTTTGTTACGCACAACGCGGCGCACGCCGCCGCCATGAACCGCGACGGCGCGATCGTGGAAGGGGCTGTCACAAAGTGCGCAAAAGTCCGCGCCAAGCTCCCGTCCCAGATGCAGGGGACGTACGACGTCATCATTCTCGCCGTCAAACAGCGCGAAAACCGTGCCGCGTCGCTCTTTCTGAAACCTTTTCTCAAAGAGGACGGCGCGCTCGTGACCGTTCAGAACGGACTGCCCGAAGAGGGGCTTGCCGAGGTGTTCGGCGCGGATCGCGTGTATGGCTGCGCGCTCTCGTGGAGTGCGGAGAATATCCGCCCCGGCGTCGTACGCGTCACGAGCGAAACGGGCTTTCATCTCGCGCTCGGCGCATACGGAAACGGGAGCCGGCTCGACGATCTCGCACCCTTCTTTGCGCATGCGGGAACGCTCACGGTCGGAGATCTCAAAGAGATCCGCTTTGCGAAACTTGCGGTGAACGCATCCTTTTCCACGCTCTCGGCGATCTCCGGGCTCACCTTTCACAGTCTTGCGAAAAAATACGGCGCGCTGTCTCTTGCACTCATCCGCGAGGTTCTTGCCGTTGCAAAGGCAAGCGGGTGCAGACAGCTCCCGCTCAACGGGCACGATCTCATGAAGGTGTTCGGCGGAAAGTTTGCGCGGCTGCTCCTGCCCGTCGCCATGAAAAATTACAAAGAGACCCGTTCGGGGATGCTGCGCGATATTCTCTCCGGCAAGCGCTGCGACGTGGATTTTGTTGCCGGGGCTGCCGTTCAGGCGGGCATGCGTTGCGGCGTGCCAACGCCGATTCTGGAGCGCGCCGTTTCACTCGTGCACGATGTGGAGAACGGGATCGCGGAGATCGCCCCCGAAACGCTGAGACTTTTATCGGAATAAATGCTTGAGGAACGATACATGGACTTTGAAAAACTTGCCGAACGGCTTATCCCCGGCGAATATCCTTCGCTGGAATCCTTCGAAAAACAATACCCGCCGCGCGATTTGCCCGCAAAGGCAGAGGTCACGCGGCTCGCGCCGTCTCCCACCGGGTTTATCCACCTGGGGAACCTTTTCGTTGCGATCGCAAACGAGCGCATCGCCCATCAGAGCGGCGGAACGCTCTATCTTCGCATCGAGGATACCGATCTCAAACGCAAGGTCGATGGTGCGGTGGAGGCGGTCATCGCCGCGCTCGATTATTTCGATATCCGCTTCGACGAGGGCGCAGAGATCGACGGGGCGAACGCATACGGGCCCTATTACCAGCGCCGCCGCGCCGAAATCTACCGCGCTTATGCCAAAGATCTGATCAGAAGAGGGCGTGCATATCCCTGTTTCTGCACAGAGGAAGAGCTTTCCGCGCTCCGCGACGAGCAGACTGCAAATAAGGAGATCACGGGGTACTACGGAAAGTATGCAAAGTGCCGCAATCTCACGGAAGAGGAGATCTATGCGGCGCTCGACGCGGGCAAACCTTACGTGATCCGTCTCAGATCGATGGGGGACGCGTCGCATAAATTTACCTTTCACGACGAGATCAAAGGGGATGTCACCGTCACGGAGAACGATCAGGACGTCGTCATTCTGAAATCGGACGGCATCCCGACCTATCACTTCGCGCATGCGGTCGACGATCATCTCATGCGCACGACGCTCGTGATACGCGGCGAAGAGTGGCTTGCATCCCTGCCCATCCATCTGGAGCTTTTCGACGTGCTCGGATTCAGACGCCCCAAATACGGTCACAACTGTTCTCTCATGAAGATGGACGGGGAATCCAAGCGCAAACTTTCCAAGCGCAAGGATCCCGAACTTTCCCTCTCGTTCTATCGTCAGGAGGGCTATCATCCCTTTGCGGTCAAGGTATATATGCTGACTCTCCTCAATTCCGATTTTGAGGAGTGGCACAGGAAGTTCCCCGAAAAGCCTTTGGAGGAGTTCCCGTTCCGCATTTCCAAAATGAGCCGCAGCGGCGCGCTCTTCGATCTGGATAAGCTCAACGATATCTCCAAAACGGAACTTTCGGCGCTCTCTGCCGAAGAGATGCTCTCTTTCCTCAGAGAGTGGGCGTTTTCCTACGGCACGCAGAAGGAGCAGGCATATTTTACCGACGAGGCATATCTTCTCAAGGTGCTCTCTCTCTGCATGGGAATCGGCGGCAAAAAGCGCCGCAAGGACTTCATCACCGCAAAGCAGGCGATGGGCGAGATCGGATATTTCTTCGGCGATTATGTGCAGAAGGACGGCTATCGCGTCGATATCGCCACGCGGGACGCAGTTTTGAGGAAATTTTTGGAGACTTACGATCCATCCGACGATGCGCAGATGTGGTTTGCGAAGGTCAAGCAGATCGCGGCGGAGCTGGGCTTTGCCGCCGAGATGCGCGACTATAAGGCGAATCCCGCCGCATATAAAGGGAGCGTTTCCGACGTAGCCGAAGTTTTGCGCGTTGCCGTAACAGGCAGGGCAAACTCGCCCGATCTGTGGACGATCATGCAGATCTTCGGGGAAGCGCGCACGCGTACCCGCATTGCGCACGCCATGGCAGAGTGAGGAGAGACCGATGAGCAGAGCAGACGAAATTTTTATCGCTAACTGCAAAGAAATCATGCAAAACGGCGTATGGGATACCGAGGCGCAGGTGCGCCCGCGCTGGGAGGACGGTTCTCCGGCGCACACCGTAAAAAAATTCGGTATTGTCAACCGCTACAACCTGCAGGAAGAGTTCCCGATCCTCACGATCCGCCGTACCGCATTCAAATCCTGCATCGACGAGATCCTCTGGATCTGGCAGAAAAAGAGCAACAACATCCGCGACCTGCATTCGCATATCTGGGACAGTTGGGCGGACGAGACGGGCTCCATCGGAAAGGCGTACGGCTACCAGCTGGCGAAGAAGGCAATTTATAAGGAAGGGGAGTTCGATCAGGTCGACCGGGTGCTGTACGATCTCAAACACAACCCTGCGTCGCGGCGCATCATGACGAACCTCTACAATTTTGAAGACCTGCACGAGATGCATCTCTATCCGTGCGCGTATTCCATGACGTTCAACGTTTCCGGCGATACGCTCAACGCCATCCTCAACCAGCGCTCCAACGATATGCTCACTGCAAACAACTGGAATGTGGTGCAGTATGCGGTGCTCCTCATCATGATCGCGCAGGTGAGCGGGTTCAAGGCGGGGGAGCTTGTGCACGTCATTGCTGACGCGCATCTTTACGACCGCCATCTTCCCATCGTAGAAAAGATCATCGGGAACGAACCGAAGCCCGCTCCCAGGCTTGTCGTCGATACATCCGTAAAGGATTTTTATGCCTTCACCGCGGACAGTTTCCGTCTGGAAAACTATGAATACACGCCTCTCGACGTGAAAATACCGGTGGCAATATGAGAGCGATCCTGCATGCAGACAGAGAGTGGGGGATCGGCAGGAACAACGATCTGATGTTCTCCCTTCCCCGCGATATGAAATTTTTCCGCGAGACGACAAAGGGCAAGGTCGTCGTGATGGGACTGAATACGCTGCTCTCCTTTCCCAACGGCAAGCCGCTGAAAAACAGGGTCAACATCGTGCTCTGTCCGGACGATGTGAACGAGGACGTGATCACGGTACATACCCCTGCGGAACTCTTTGCGGAGGCCAAAAAATATCCCGCGGACGATGTGTTTGTCATCGGCGGCGCGAGCGTGTACAGACTCCTCATACCGTATTGTACCGAAGTGCTCGTTACGCGCGTGGACGCGGTCGGCGGAGCGGATACCTTTGTCCCCGATCTCGACGCAGACGAAAATTTTTGCCTCATCTCGGAAAGCGATCCCGTGGAAGATAACGGCTATACGATCTCTTTCAGAACATACCGCAATCTTGCGCCGAAGGAATATTGATGTCTGAAAAACGCCCGTCGGGCGTTTTTCTCGTCGTGAACGGCTGTAAATCGTACGGAAAGGGCGCGAACGATCAATTTTTTTTGCGAAGAAGGGCGTTTTTTCTTGCCTAACGCGCGGAAATGTATTAAAATACCACTTTGGAAAAGAGGTATATATGGTTAGAGAAGATTTAAGGAATATTGCCATTATCGCCCACGTCGATCACGGCAAGACGACGCTGGTCGATCAGATGCTCAAACAGGGCGGCACCTTCCGCGAAAATCAGGTCGTGGAGGAGCGCGTCATGGATTCCGGTGCGCTCGAGCGTGAGCGCGGGATCACGATCCTGGCAAAAAATACGTCGATCCACTACAACGGCGTGAAGATCAATATCATCGATACGCCGGGTCACGCCGATTTCTCGGGTGAGGTCGAGCGCGTTCTGAAAATGGTTTCGGGCGTGCTCATTCTCGTGGACGCGGCGGAGGGCCCCATGCCGCAGACGCGTTTTGTCACGCAGAAGGCGCTTGAAATGGGGCTCAGGCTCATCATCGTTGTGAACAAGGTGGATCGCCCCGACGCGCGCGTCAAAGAGGTGATCGACGAAGTTCTCGAACTTCTGATGGATCTTGACGCGTCGGACGATCAGCTTGAGAGCCCGTTTGTGTTCTGCTCGGGGCGCGACGGCACTTCGTCGCTCGATCCCGACGAAAAGGGAACGGATCTTATCCCGCTGTTCGATACCATCCTCAATCATTTCCCGCCTTTGGAAATGGACGAAAAAGGTCCGCTCCAGCTCCTTGTCTCTTCCATCGACTATAACGATTATGTGGGGCGCATCGGGATCGGCCGCGTCGAGCGCGGCGTCGCAAGGCAGAATGCCGACGTCGTCGTCTGCAATTATAACCATCCCGAAGTATCGCTCCGCGGGAAAATCGTCAATCTTTACGAGATCGAGGGGCTCAACCGCGTTCCCTGCGAAAGTGCCGTGGCGGGCGATATCGTCTGTTTTTCCGGGCTTGAGAAGATCAACATCGGCGATACCGTCTGTGCGTCGGATTGCCGCGAGCCCGTCGCGTTCGTCAAGATCTCCGATCCCACGGTCGAGATGATCTTCTCGGTGAACGATTCTCCGTTTGCGGGGAAGGAGGGAAAGTTTGTCACAACGCGCCACCTCCGCGACAGACTTTACCGCGAATTGCTCCGCGACGTATCCCTCCGTGTGGAAGATACCGATTCGACGGACGCGTTCCGAGTGAGCGGCAGGGGAGAGATGCACCTCTCCATCCTCATCGAGACGATGCGCCGCGAGGGGTATGAATTCCAGGTGAGCGCGCCGAAGGTGCTCTTCCGTGAAATCGACGGCGAAAAGTATGAACCCGTTGAGCGGCTCATCGTGGACGTCCCCGAAGACAATACCGGTCCCGTGTTCCAGAGCATGGGCGAGCGCAAGGGCGAACTGCTTCACATGAACGCGATGGGTTCGCGCATGCGCCTCGAATTCCTCGTTCCCTCGCGCGGACTGTTCGGATATAAGAGCGAGTTCCTCACCGATACGAAGGGCGAGGGCGTCATGAGCTCCGTGTTCTTTGAGTACCAGCCCTACAAAGGCGAGATCAGCCGCCGCACGACGGGTTCGCTCGTCGCGTTCGAAACGGGTGAGGCCGTCACTTACGGGCTCTTCAACGCGCAGGGGAGGGGAACGCTCTTCATCACGCCCGGCACGCCCGTCTATGAGGGAATGGTCGTCGGCTGCTCTCCCAAGGATGAGGATATCAACGTAAACGTCTGTAAGACGAAGCATCTCACGAACACGCGTTCCTCGTCCTCCGACGATGCGCTCCGGCTTATCCCGCCCAAGCGCCTCAGTCTCGAAGAGGCGCTCGAGTACATCGGAGATGATGAACTGCTCGAGGTCACGCCGCTCAATATCCGCATCCGCAAACGTATCCTTGACAGTGAATTGCGTGCAAAGGCGCGTGCAAAAGCAAAATTACAGTAGTTTTCAAAGTACTATGCCAGACATAATACAAAAATCCCGCGTAAATTTGCGGGATTTTTCGTGTGGATTTAGCATAGAGTAAACTATGCAGAACGAAATCAGGCAAAGTATTCTGACGTTGGAAAATCAGAGCAAGATCACGATGACGGGCGTAGAGCGCGTGGATTCCTTTTCCGACCGCATGATCACGCTCACCGTCAACGGACGAAAGGTGCGCATCGAGGGGAGCAAGCTCAGGGTGCTCGCGTTTTCGGAAGGGAGCGGAAACTTTTCCGCAAGCGGCACGGTGGACGGCGTCCGCTATCTCGCGGCGGGCGGCAGGGTGGGGCGCCTCTTTCAATGAGTCAGTTTTACGCTTTTCTTGTCTGCGTTCTCACGGGCGTGGCGGGCGGTGCGCTGTACGATGTGTTCCGCCTGATCCCCGTTCCGAAAAAGCCGCCTTATTTCCGTATGATCGCGGACGGGCTGTTCGGCCTTCTCTTTGCAGCGGGGTATCTCGCCGTTTCATTGTTGTCAGGTTTGCCGTCTCTGCGGTTTTACACGTTTTTGGGCTGCGTTGCCGGGTTTGTGCTGTATTTGAAAAGTTTGCATAAATTTCTTGCATTTATCACAATAAAGTTGTATAATAAATATAATAAAAGGAAAAAGAAATACTGTTTTGAAGGGAACGAAGGATATGTCCAGAAAGAAAGAGGGGCTCACAGATGAAAAGATGAGGAAGATCGCCGCGGGGGCAACCGTCGCGGGCGTGCTCCTCGTTCTCTTTCTCGTCATTATCCTCATCATCCAATTCGTGCAGATCGGCGTATCGAATTCGCGGAGCAAACAGCTCGACGAGGCGATCGCCCGTTATGAACAGATGATCGCCGAAGGCAAAGAGGATATTGATTTTTATGAAAACGGGCTGGGGCTTTATTACCTCGCCTTAAAACAGGGCTGGATCACCCCCTCCAATTGAGAGATCATGAAATACGCAGTTATCGATATCGGTTCCAATTCCGTTCGCCTGATGCTTTGGGCGGACGGTACTTTGTATAAAAAACTTTTTACCACACGGCTTGCCGCACGCATGCGGAACGGTCTGCTCGCGGACGATGCGATCCGCCGCACTGCCGAAGCGGTCGCCGCATGTTTTGAAGAGGGCGTGCGGGAGGCGGGGCGCGGGAATACGTTTGCCTTTGCGACTGCCGCGGTTCGCACAGCGGTCAACGGCGATGAATTCTGCGGTCTGGTAAAAAAACTTTGCGGTCTGACGATTGACGTTGTCGCGGGAGAAACGGAGGCGCTGCTCGGCGCGCTCGGCGCGGTCGGAAGCGGCGACGGCGGCATGGTGGATATCGGCGGTGCGAGCACGGAGGTCTTTGTCCGCGAGAACGGCGCGGTGAAACTTGCCGTCAGTCTTCCCGTCGGCGTCGTGCGTCTTAAAGACGGCTGCGGGCAGGACGGTGCCGCGCTCGTAAAGGAAGTTTCGCGCTGTGTCTCTCCGCTTCTCGGAAAAAAGGTGTCCGTTCCCATGTTCGCCGTGGGAGGCACGGCGTGTACGCTTGCCTGTCTTTTCAAACATGAGGCATATTCCCGTGCCGCTGTGCATGGGGTTTGCCTCACCCGCGCATGGGTGGAGGAGGAAACGGGGCTGCTGCTTTCGCTCCCGGTCGATGCGCGAAAGCAGCTTATCGGCATGGAGGAAAAGCGTGCCGACGTGATCGCAGGCGGAGCGGTGCTGCTCGGCGGCGTGATGGACGCGCTCTCGCTCAGAGAGATCGCATTTTCCGACGAGGACAACCTGGAAGGGTACCTGCGCTATCGGGGGCTGATATGCTGAGGCGCAGGGTATACGGCGCCGTATCCGTGTTCCTATTTCTCTGCGCGCTTGCCGGACTCGCGCTGATCGTTCTTTTTTCGGGAGTGATCGGCGCGCTGACCGCTCCGGACGGAGACGTTGTCGGGTACGGCTGCGCGCTGGGCGGCGCGGCGCTCTGTCTGTTCTTTTCTCCCGATGTGATTCTGCATGAAGGCGGGCATATCCTGGCGGGACTGTGCACGGGGATGCGGTTTCCCGTCGTTCGGATCGGACGGATGGAAATTTCCCGCAGCGGCGTGCGGCTTTGTTCCGCCGCGGATGCGGCCGGGGAGACCGGGATCGTGCCGCACGGAGGCGGGAATATGCGCGCAAGGCTGTTCGTCACAACGCTCGGCGGAGCGCTTTTTCCGTTGCTGTACGGCACAGTCGTACTGGCGCTGCTTTGTACGTTGCCGCTTTCGCCGATCCTGCTGTTCTTCGCTCTGCTTGTTCCGTTTTCGCTCTGCAACGGACTTACAGCGCTTCTTCCGGCGGAGCTTGCCGCAGGAAGGACGGACGGGGGCGTTCTGCTCGGGATCTTGCGGATGGATGCGGATACCGACGCGTCGATTCGTGTCCTGACCGCGCAGGGGATCTTGTACCGGGGCAGCTATGCCGATATCCCGCGCGCGCTTCTGGACGACGCGCCCGTTGTGCGCGAGGACAGCCGCGCGTTCAAGGCGCTGCTCTTTTTACGGTATGAATACTGCAAATTTCACGGCAACGCGGACGGTGCGGAGCGGGCATATCAGCGCCTTTGCTCGCTGGACAGCCTTACCGAGGAAGAACGCGGATTTTTACAAAAAGAAAAGAACCCCGTGCAAAAGACGGAGTTCCCTGATGTTTGAGCCGCGTCGGCGCGGTCCGGTCGAAAGATCGGTCAATCGGCAAGCCCGAGCAGGTAGTCGGATGTCACGTTGAAATATCGTGCGATCTTGGCGATATTCGAAGCTGTCGGGTCACTCTTGTTTGTTTCCCAATAGCAGATGATTCCCAGACTTACGCTCAGATCCCGTGCTACCGTCGCTTGTGAAAGGCCTCGTTCTTTCCTGAGTTCCATGAGACGTTCTGCGAAGATTTTCATGATTTCATTATACTCTCTTCCGCGGTGATTTGCAACAATTTCGCACGGTGTTTTGCAAAGCATTTGGTTAATTTGCAAAGAAAGGTTTTTTCTCCGAAAGAGGACTATGAAGAAGGTACTGTTTGTATGCCACGGCAATATCTGCCGTTCCACGATGGCGGAGAGCGTTTTTACGGACATGGTGAAAAAACGCGGTCTTGCCGGAAAATTTGAAATTTCATCTGCGGCGACGCATCCCGATGAGCTCGGAAATCCGCCGCACTACGGCACGCGCGAGAAGCTGCGGGAGGTCGGGATTCCGCTCGTTCCGCATCGCGCGCGCCTTCTTACGCGCGCCGACGGCGAGTATTACGACTATATTCTCGGCATGGACGCGGAAAATGCGAGGTATATGCGGCGCATCCTGGGGGACTGCCGTGCAGAGGTGCGCCTTCTGCTCGATTACACGGAACGCCCGCGCGCCATTGCCGATCCGTGGTATACGGGGAATTTTGATGCGACTTACGCCGATATTTCGGAGGGATGCGCCGCGTTTTTAAGGGCGCTCGGGGAGGAGAAGTTATGAAGAACGCTGTTCTTTCGCCGTTGCCGTTCGGCAGCGTCGTCATGGAAGACGGATGCCTGAAGAACGCGCTCGAGAAGGAGATCTCGTATCTTCTTTCACTCGACGACGGACGGTTCCTCGCAGGATTTTACGAGAACGCCGGGATCAGAACGCCCTACGTGCGCTACGGCGGCTGGGAGAGCGACCTCATCGCCGGACACGCCGTGGGGCACTATCTTTCGGCGCTTGCACAGGGCTGTTCCAACCGCGGCGTCGGTGAGGAGCAGCGCGGAAAACTTTATCTGAAACTAAAAAGAATGGTGGACGGACTTGCCGAATGTCAGTCTGCTTCCAAGGGCAGGAAAGGGTTCCTCTGGGCGGCGCCGCCCGCATCCGCGGGCTATCCCGAGGCGCAGTTCGATAACGTCGAAAAAGGAAAAACGAACATCAAAACAGAGGCGTGGGTGCCGTGGTATACGATGCACAAACTTCTTGCGGGACTGATCGACTGCTACGAGCTGGCGGGATATGCGCCTGCGCTCGAGGTGGCAAAGAATCTCGGGAACTGGGTGGCGGAACGCGTGCTCTCGTGGGACAGGACGACGCAGGAGACAGTGCTCTCCGTAGAATACGGCGGCATGAACGACTGTATGTACGAGCTTTACCGTCTCACGCGCGAGCCATCCTTTGCAAAAGCTGCGCATGTTTTCGATGAAGAACGGCTCTTCGACCTGATTCTCACGGACGGAAAGAACGTTCTTAAAGATCGTCATGCGAACACGACCATTCCCAAGATCCTCGGCGCACTCAAACGGTATTTCGTCCTGCACGGGGAGATGCTGGACGGCGAGGTCGTGGATGCGTCGCGCTATCTCCGCGTCGCGGAAGTGTTTTTCCGCATGGTCGTCGAGCGGCATACGTATGTGACGGGCGGAAATTCCGAGTGGGAGCATTTCGGCGCGGACTATATCCTCGATGCGGAGCGGACGAACTGCAATTGCGAAACGTGCAATGTGTACAACATGCTTAAACTTGCGCGCCTGCTGTTCTGCGTGACGGAGGACGTGAAGTATACCGATTATTACGACAACGCGTTCACGAATTCCATCCTTGCCTCCCAGAACCCCGAAACGGGGATGACGACGTATTTCCAGCCGATGGCAGGCGGGTTTTTCAAAGTTTTTTCCCGCCCGTACGATAAATTCTGGTGCTGTACGGGCAGCGGGATGGAGAGCTTTACGAAGCCGGGCGACAGCGCCGTATATACAGACGGGACTGAGTTTTACATCGAGCAATACCTCTCCATGCGCGTTTCTCACGGCGGTACGGCGTTCCGTACGGAATGCGATTTCCCGCTATCCGATACATTCACGCTCACGGTCGGCGCTGCGGAAGGATCCGTCATCCTGCACCTTCGCATACCCGATTGGGCAAACGGGACGATGCAGATCGCGCTGAACGGCGCTGCATGCCCTGGGGAAGAGCAAAAGGGGCATGTGTGCGTCAGGGTCGGGAAGGGGGATGTCCTGCAACTTCGCATCCCTGTCGGCGTTGCGCTGAAAGGTCTCCCCGACGCAGCGGATACGTTTGCGTTCATATATGGCGGGAAGGTTCTCTCCGCCGATCTCGGTACAGAGGATATGCGTGAAACGGAGACGGGCGTCGATGTGAATATTCCCGCGCGGCGCATCATGGCGTCTGAGCGCGTGTATTTCGAAGACGTAAAGAAAGTTCTTGCAGATCCGGGCGCATTTCTCGTGCGCGACGGCGAAACGTTCCGTCTTGTCGGCGGCGACGTTTCCTATGTGTTCGGATTGCATTATCGCCGTTACCGTGAGCGTTATGCCATATATTTCAAGTTGCGGGAAGGTGCGCGCGAGGCGGAGGATGTCGTCCGCGAGCCCATCGATACCGTTCAGGCGGGCTACGGGCAGTACGAGACGGATGAGCTGCATGAACTCCGTGAGCACGAGTCCGTCTCCGTGACGTCCGACGGGACTGCGCGCTATGCGGCGGAAAACGGTTGGTTTGAGTATGATCTCCGCGTCGACCCCGATAAAATGACGGTGCTTTCGCTGAAATTCCGCCGTTCCGATAATTACAATCCCATCCGGATCACGGTCGGCGGCGAGGAGGTGTTCGGCGCGTGGCTCATCGATACGATGAGCGCGGAGGAAAATTACCGCCGCGAATTTACCGTTCCCGCGGAGCTCGTACAAAAATATAAGCGCAAAAAGAGGGTCGGCGGCGAAGATGTCTGGGTGATCCCCGTACGTTTTTCCGGGCTCGACGGCAAGCGGAGCGCCCGTGTTTGCGAATTTATTTACGTTTTCACCCGGGAAAAATAAGATTTTCCCTTTACAAGGAATGCAGTATATTGTATAATGGGAAAAACGGAGGAAAATGATGAAAGAGACAAGAACGCACGAATCGCAGGAAATGTATCTCGAAACGATTCTGCTCTTACGTTCGCGCAAAGCAAACGTTCGTTCCGTAGACGTTGTGGAGGAGCTCGGTTATGCGAAATCCAGCGTTTCCCGCGCGGTAAATCTCCTTCAGGATAACGGTCTGATCAATATCGACGAAAACGGCGACATCATGCTGACGCCGGCAGGGCAGAAAAAGGCGGAAGATATCTATGCAAAGCACCGCGTTTTTACCGAGGCGTTCATCAGGATGGGCGCTTCGCCCAAAGTCGCGGAGGAGGATGCCTGCCGCATCGAGCACGTTGTCTCCGATGAGCTTTTCGAGGTCATCAAAAAATATTTTTCCATCAACGATTGACTTTGCATTAAAAAGAGTGCCCGAAAAGCATAAGTCGGAGAAGAAAAGGACGGTTCAATTTACGGTATTTGATATTAGAGCGATAAAAAAGCGACCTGCCGGCAGGTCGCTTTTTGGTTTACATGGACTGAAATTTGTTCCATTGAGTTTTATCCGTCCGCGCGGTCTGTCAGACGGGAGATGATTTCGAAATAATTCTCAAATGTTTTTCGCGCGCAGGCGGGGTTTTCAATGGTTATATTTCCGGTCTTCAATCCGATGAGCGTAAAAGACATTGCAACGCGGTGATCATCGAAGGTCTTAACCGTTCCGCCTTGCACGGGCGCGGGCGAAATGCACACTTCGTCGGATCCCGCCGAAACGGGTACGCCGAGTGCCGTCAGATTTTCTGAGATCGCGCGGATGCGGTCGCATTCCTGCCTGCGGATATGTCCGATGCCGCGGATGCGCGTCGGCGTCTCTGCGAATGGTGCAAGCGCGGCAAGCGTAAGCGCCTGATCGGAGAAGTCGTGCATGTCAATATCCCAGCCCGTATACGAGGAAACTTCTCTCCCGTCGGCAAGAATGCCTTCCGGCGTATCGGTGATCTTTACGCCTTTCTCCTCCAGAAGGCGCAAAAACATACGGTCGCCCTGTGTTGTGCGCAGGTGGATGTGCCTGACGAGCACGCGCACGGAAAAAAGCAGGGCGAGCGCAAAAAAATAGCACGCTCCCGAGAGGTCGTTTTCAACTTCATACACAGTCGGCGCGCACTGTGCCGGTACGATGCGGAGGCTGTCTCCCATGCGCTGCCAGTCGGCGCCGAATGCGCGTATCATGTCGAGCGTCATCTGTATGTAGCTGCCGTTGGTGCGGCTGCCCGTAAGATGCAGCGTAACGGGACGGGTGCATGCTGCGGCAATGATGATTCCGCTTGCATACTGCGTGGAGAGGTCGGTATTCACGGACAGTTCTGCCGCGTCGATGCCGTTGGAACGCATGCGGAAGGGAAAACGGCCGTGTTCATCGAGATATTCGATATCTATGCCTGCATTTTCGAGCACGGCGAGTACATCCATGGGGCGCCGCTGCATCTGCTCGGAGGAGCGCAGCGTATATTCTCCGCCCGAAAAGGCGAGCGCGACCGTGAGGAAACGCGCCGCCGTTCCGGCGGAGCGCACATCCAGCTCTGTCTTGCGGACGGGAAACCTTCCGCCGCAGCCGTGCACAAGAATACCTTCGGGAACGGCTTCCGTACCAACGCCGAGCTTTCTCAGGCAATCGAGCATGGCGACCGTATCGTCGGAGAGCCCACCGCATATCAGCCGTACATCGCCCTTGGCGAGGGCGGCAAGAAGGAGTGCGCGGTTAAATATGCTCTTGGAGGCGGGCGTTTCAGGCGTGATCAAGGCGTCCTTGTCCGGATCGAATTTTCTGACCTCATAATTCTGCATACCGTGATTATATCTTTTCGGACGAAGAAAGTCAAGAAAAAGGGGACTTTCCGTTGCATTGTGCAAATTCTTCTTGAAAAACACGCGCAAACATGATATAATCTGGTCGTGAACGAAGAAGTGATCCATTATATTTTAGTGCGGAGCAGGCGTAAAACATTTTCGCTCTCCGTGAACGGCGACGGATCCGTCGTCGTGCGTGCGCCGAATACTGCAAAGAAGGCGGAGACGGACGCCTTCGTAGAAAGGCATCTCGGCTGGATCGCCGCGCGCCGCGAAGTACTGTCTTCGGCGCAGCTCGATCTTTCCGACGGCGCTGCGGCCGCCGTGTTCGGCAGGTCGTATACGATCGCCACAGGGAGACCGCGTTTTGCGGGCGGCACGGTATTTCTTCCGACCGAGAACAGGGCGCTTGCGTTTGCCGCTCTCCTGAAACGGACGGCGCGCAAACAGATGGCGGCGCTGACGGCGGAGTATGCCCTTCGGTTCGGGTTTGTATACGCGGGCGTGCGTATCACATCGGCGCGCGGACGGTGGGGCTCGTGCAACGCAAAGGGCGCGATCGCCTATTCCTTCCGCACGGCGTTTCTTTCCGAAAAACAGGCGCGCTACATCGTCGTGCATGAGCTCTGTCATACGCGTCACCTCGATCACAGCGCCGCGTTCTGGAGCGAAGTGGGGGCGATCCTGCCCGATTATGCGCAGACGCGCCGCTCCCTCAGAAAGGCCTCCGTCGTGATGAATTGGCTTTGAAATCTGTATTTTTTGATAAAAACATAGTACTATGCCAGACATAATAGTTTGTTCTTCGGCTCAGAATGGAGGATAATTATGAAAATCGTCGTGTACGGTCTCGGAATCATCGGTGCATCCATAGCCGCCTCTCTGAAAAAGGCGGGGCACTTCGTGCTCGGAAGGAACCGGAGCCGCGAGCCCGTTGCGTATGCGCTGGAGCACGATATGATCGACGGCGAGGCGCTTTCCTATGAGGGTACAGACGTCGTGTTTCTTGCGCTGCCGCCCCGCGTCGTCATGCGCGAGCTGGAGGAGGGTGCGTTTCCGGAGGGTTGCATCGTTGCCGATATCTGCGGCGTCAAACAGCCCATCGAGAGCGTCGTCTATAAGACTGCCTCGCCGCGGCGGTACCGCTATGTCGGGACGCATCCGATGGCTGGAAAGGAGACGTCGGGGATACGTTCGGCGAGCGACACACTTTTTTGCGGTGCGAATTTTGTGATCACGCACGCGGCGCAGACGGATGGCGCGGCGCTCTCCGTCATGCGGTCGCTGGCTGCCGATATGGGGTTCGGGCGGATCATCGAGTGTACCGCTGGGGAACACGACAGAATGATCGCGCTCACGTCGCAGCTCGCGCATGTCGTATCGAACGCCTATGTGACGAGTCCGCTCACGGAAAATTGCGTCGGATTCACGGGCGGGAGCTTTCAGGATATGACGCGCGTCGCTCCCGTCGACGAAAACGTCTGGGCGGAGCTTTACATGCTCAATCGGGAGAATCTGCTCGGCGAGATCGACCGCATTACCGATCGCCTGAACAAATTCCGCGCTGCGCTTGCGGCGGGCGACGAAGCGTCGCTTCGGACGCTCCAGCGTGAGGGAAAAGAGTGTTTTCGGATGTTTTTCAAAAAGAATTGAAGGATATTGTTCAAAAATGCCTCTAATTCATTTACAAAAGTTCTTTTTTGTACTATAATATTGTGGATGAAGTTGTGTGATACGGAGATCGTCACATTTACGGAGGGACGGCGCTCGGTTTTTCGGGCACGCGGCACCTTTCTCGAAGAGAACGGAGCCTGCGTCGTCCGTTACACGGAGGACGGTGACGCGGTCACGCTCACCGTACGCGACGGTTCGCTGAAGATGGAGCGTTCGGGAAGGCTTTCCGCCCTGTTCAGAACGGGCGAGCGCTCAGAGCTCGCCGTTCTGGCGCAGGAAATGCGTGGCTGCGTTCCTTTGGAAACCGAACTGTGCCGCATCCGTACAGATAAGAACGGTCTCTCCATACATCTTCGTTACCGGTTGCAGTATTCGGCGGGGGAACAAAAATTCTCGCTGAAGATCGCCGTCGGGATCATATCGGAGGAAGGATGAAAATACGATATTTGGGGCACTCCTGTTTTATGTTGACGGAGAGTACCGGGACGACCATCGTGACCGACCCCTACGGGGCGATCGGCTATAAGATGCCGTCCGTCAAGGCGGATGCCGTTACCGTGAGCCACGGGCATTATGACCACAATAACGTCGGCGCGGTAAAGGGTTCGCCCGTCATTTTTGACGAAGAGGGAACTTATGAGATCGGCGGTGTGGACGTGACCGCCATCAAGAGCTATCACGACGATGAGAACGGCGAGCGCCGCGGCGACAATCTCATTTTTAAATTCCGTATGGACGGACTTGAGATCTGCCATCTCGGCGATCTCGGCGAGGAATGTTCCTCCGCGCTCATCGAGATGCTGCTCCCCGTGCACGTTCTGCTGATTCCGGTCGGCGGGAATTACACGATCGACGCGGAACAGGCAAAGGAGTACGTCGATCGGATCATGCCCGCCATCGTCATTCCCATGCACTATAAAACGAAGGGTTTGAATATCGACGTTGACAAGGTGGACGATTTCCTCGATAAGTTCGAAAGTGACGAAGTGGAGGAACTTGAGGACAGCGAGATCGAACTCTTCCGCGACGATATCACTGAGGACAGCACGAAGATCATCGTCATGGAGCGTGCCAAGGAATGAAATTAAAGACGACACAGCAGCGGTATCGGGAATATCTCGATACCCTTCCTTTATCGACGCTGCGCATTCTCGGCAGGCAGGAGGGAGTCGGGCAGGCGTCGTCCAACAACAAGGACGCGCTCATTGAGTCCATCATCGATCTGCTCACGGGGAAAGCGCAGCCCGCGCCGAGATCCAACCGCGGCGCGCCTGTCAAACAGACGTTTCTCGATCCTTCCGTGCGCGAAAGGCTCGAGGAGATCAGAAGGCAGGGGTCGGAGGACGGTCGTCAGATCCGGAACATACTCGAAGTCGCTTCCGGCAGGGAGCGCGATCCCTTTGATTCGCCCGTCTATACCGGCATTCTCGAAATAACGCGCGGCGGGTACGGGTTTATCCGGGCGCGCGGCAGCCGCATCGGAATAGCGGACGATGTCTTTGTTCCCGCACCCATGATCCATGCGCTCTCGTTCCGCGAGGGTGATTTTGTTGCCTGTACCGCAAAACCGCAGCAGGCGGACGAGCCCGCCGAGTTCGGAGAACTTCTGAGCGTCAACGGACTTGCGGTCGGTAAATACGAGCGTCGTCCGGATTTTGATTCGCTCGGTGCCGTATATCCCGAAGAAAAGATCGTACTCTCGCAGGGGAATCCGGATATTTCGCTGCGCGTGATCGATCTGTTTGCGCCTCTCGGAAAGGGACAGCGCGCGCTCATTGCGGCGCCGCCTTCGTCCGGGAAAACAAGGCTTCTGAAAAGTATCGCAAACGCCATATACCGGGATCATCCGGAGCTTGTCCTCATGATCTTTCTCGTAGACGAGCGCCCGGAGGATGTGACCGAACTCATCGGCAGCGTCAGAAATGCGCAGGTGGTCTTTACGACCTTCGATCGGTCTGCAGAGGAACATGTGCGCGAGGCGCATCTGGTCATTGAACATGCGAAACGGCTCGCGGAACACGGAAAAGACGTAGTCGTTCTTGTCGATTCGCTCACCAGGCTTGCTCGGGCATATAATTCGCTCCAGGAGTACTCCGGAAAGGCGCTCTCCGCAACTTTGGACGCGCGCGCGCTGACCGCAACAAAGCGGTTTTTCTGTGCGGCGCGCAACACGCAGGGCGCAGGGAGCATTACGATGCTCGCAACGATCCTTACAGGAACGGAGAGTGCATTCGACGAGGCGGTCTGCGAGGGGTTCAGGGGTACGGAGAATATGGATATCGTGCTCTCCCGCGCGCTTTGTGACCGCAGGGTCTATCCGGCGATCGATCTGTGTCGTTCGGGTACCCGCAGGGAGCTTCTTACAGACGACGAACGCTCCGCGCTTTGCAGAATGCGCGAAAGCGGCGTCAGCGGCAATACGGAAGAAGTGCTCGAAATGATGCGCCGTACTGCCGACAATCAGGAATTTATCGCGCGCCTGCCTGAATTACTGCGGGTACGCAAAGGAAGTAAGGATTAAATATGATTATCGGAATCGATCTCGGCGGAATGTCGGCAAAGGCGGCTCTGCTCGCCGGTGAAAAACTGGAGGGAAAGTCCCGCGTGGAGACTTCCGCCGCAAATACTGCGGAACAGACGGCGCTTGCTCTTGCGCATCTCGCCATGGAGACTGCCGAAAAGGCAGGAAAGAGCATGGAGGACGTACAGGCGATCGGGATCGGTTCGCCCGGCGTCGTCGACAGCGCAAACGGAAACATTGTTCTTTGGTCGAATTTCCATTGGAAAGATGTTCCGCTCGGCGCTCTCGTGGAAAAATATACGGGGAAAAAGACGTTTGTCACAAACGATGCGAATGCTGCCGCGCTGGGCGAGGCGCGTTTCGGCGCCGCAAAACAGTTTTCCGACAGCATCCTCATCACGCTCGGAACGGGAATCGGCGGCGGTATCATCATCGGCGGCAAACTTTTTGAAGGCTATCGCAGCGCGGGTACGGAAGTCGGCCACATGGTCATCCGTCAGGACGGAGAGCTTTGTACCTGCGGAAGAAAGGGGTGCTTTGAACGCTACGCCTCTGCGGGTGCGTTGATTCGTCTGACGCAGGCAGAGATGGCGAACGATCGTTCGAGCGCCATGTGGAAGTATGCGCCGGCGGTCGAAAAGGCGGACGGCAGAACGGTGTTCCTTGCGCTGAAGGAAGGGGATGTGGCGGCAAAGAAGGTGCTCGATACATACATTGCCGCGCTCGGCGAGGGTGTTGCTAACCTTGTAAATGTATTCCGTCCGCAGGCGGTCATTTTTGGCGGCGGTATTTCCGCAGAGGGGGAAACGCTGCTTGCGCCTTTGCGTGCATACGTCTATCCGCGCCTGTACGTTTCGGAGAAGATCGTACCGCTCGAGCTGCGGTGCGCGTCGCTCGGAAACGACGCAGGGCTTTACGGCGCCGCGGCGTTTGCCTTTGACCGTCTCTGAGAAAATTTATATATAATAATGTAGAGGGTGCCGCAGATTCTGCGGCGCTCTTTTATCATGGGAAGAGTGGAAAACAAGTCGGACGGAACTTTATTACAGAAAAGCGCAAATATATCTGTGCAGAATTTTTACCGATTATATTGATTTTTTTACAGCAGTGTGGTATACTCAATATGCCAAACAATTCTTATTATCTTAGTGAGGGAGTACGGACTTTTTTTTCATTTTACAATAGTTATAATCTATTGCTGTGCAAATTGCAGAATTTGGTAAAAATGCAAATTCCGCTTATATTTGTACAGCAAATCCGTACAATGTAAGAATTGTTTGGCGACAGTCGGAGTTTGCGTTTTTCGTGCGTTGGCTTCGGCTGACGCACTTTTTTATTTTAAGGAGGAAGGTTAATGCCAAAGGAAAACGTCAATGCAAACGAAATTGCCGACGCGCTGATCAATCTGTGCGAAAATGTCGGGATTTGCGACCAAGATACTGCGACGGGGTTTCATTCTTCCAAAAAGAAAGAAATTCTTAAATCGGAAAGGGAGCATTCGTTCGGTCAATTCATCGGAGAGATCAAAAAGAGACAAGAAAAGAAATCATAGGAGATACATATCATGACGATCGCTGAAGCTGAAAATCAATATTTTGTTGAAGTTGAAAATTTGCGCAAAAAATTTGAAAAACAAATTAAAAAGGAGATAATAATTTTTGATATAATTTGTGCAGTCGTGATTGTAACCGGTACCATTTTAACAATTATAGGTTATACAACTCCTCTTGTGTTCGATGTGGTTTTCGAAAAAGAAGTAGTTCCGTTTGAGGCTACATTGGAAAGATATTTTGGAATTATGTTGCTTTGTCTTGGTGCATTCTGGCTTCTTATCTTTAATTTACTTTTCAAGTTCAGCAAGAAAAAAGGACCGCGAAGTTTTCTTGAGCAAAATAAAAATCTGTACTTCAATTACCTGAAGTGCGTAGATATGGACGACTCCGATAAAAAGTTTTACAAGGAAAAATTGGAGGAGATCCGCCATATTGAATTGATAAACGCCATCCACAGCTCAGCCGCTGCGACCTCGGCTGCAATATTGTTTTCGACAATGGCAAAATAACATTCAAAAAGCACGGCAGGAAAGTTTACCTGCCATGCTTTTTGAATACTCCCACGAAGGAAACCTTCGGGGGAGAAATGTTAATCTTTTTTAGGTCTCACCTGCACATAGTATGTTGCGCCGAACAGAATGATCGCAAGGAAGAAGATGACCGGCACAATAACGTACGTAGCGAGCTGAGCGCTGTTGGAGAGATCCGCTCGCGCCGTCAGGGCGACGATGAGCGTGATGATGACGAGCAGGATATAGCTCACGATGGCGTTGAGCAATACGGGACCCGTTCTGCGCAGCGAACGTTCGCCGTAACGGTTTGCATAGGCAAGTCCGGTCACGAGAAGGACTGCAAGACCGACACCCCAGATGAAGTAGGGATAGAAGGCGGGAAGTCCTGCCGAGGCCTGTACGCCGAGAATGATACTGCCGAGTGCAACGCAGAAAATAAAGGTAATGATGCCGCTGATAAAGAGCGCCTTTCCCTTATGTACGATACTTTCCGTGATTTCGGCATGCGAGCGCATTTTGCCGCCCGCTGTGCTGATCTTTATTCCGTCCTGAGCGGCGCGCGCCTCCAGATCGGTAAAATCAATGCCGTCAAGTGACTTTGCGCGCTCCTGCGGCGCGGTGTATGCGTCGGGAGAGGTGGCGTTGGAATAAAGGCGGTGCACGACCGTTTTATAATCCTCCGTCTCGGGAGGGGGCGGGGGAGTTTCCTCCGTCGCAGGTTGGGTATTGTAATAGGTATATTCGTGCGTCTCCTCCTCGGGAGGGGGCGCGTTTACAAGATCGAGATAATTGCGGTGCAGGAGCTGCTTTTCCCTTTGGCGGAAAAGTTCTTCCTGTTCGGCGAGGATGCGCGCTTCCTGTTGGCGCAGATCTTCCGCGTGCCGCCTGCGTTCTTCGGCAAGCTGCGATTCGGAGCGCATGCGTTCTGCTGTAAGTTCACCCTCGGAACGGTGGCGTTCGGCGTCAAGCTGTTCCTGTGCCAGACGGCGGACTTCCGTAACGCGTTCTTCGGAAAGTCTGCGTTCTGCGGCGAGCTGGATCTCGCCCTGCTGTTTCGCGTCGGCAAGTTCTTCTTCATGACGACGGCGCTCTTCTTCAAGCGCTTCCTCATGCTTGCGGCGCTCCTCTTCAAGTGTTTCCTCCGTCTGTCTGGTCGCCTCTTCCAGACGCTCGCTGTACAGACGGCGCTCCGTTTCAAGAAGTTCTTCCTTTTCCTTTAAGGTCTGCTCTGAGTTCTCTTCTTCGCGCTGTCTCGTCTCTTCGCGTTCGCGCAGATCGTTCAGTTCGGTCTGCGAGGAATCGAGCAGCTCTGTCAGCTGCTGCAGGCGCGATTGGAGAGAGGAGATCTCCTCCTGTTGTGCAAGCGTTTCGCGGGTCGAGGCTGCCTCCATTTGGGAGCGCATCGTTTCAAGCTCGGCGCGTTTCGCCTCGATCGCCTTTTCGCGCGCCGCGAGCTCCTGTTCGCGCCACGCGCGCTCGCGCATGAGCATTTCATCGCGGGAGGAGAGTTCGTTTTTGGAGACCTCGAGCTGTTTTGTGAGTTCCGCAACGCGCGTTTCGAGCGCCTCGATCTGTTCGCGGGATTGTTCGCTCTCCTGCACGGGAGCGCTCTCGATCTGCGCGCGCACCGTTTCAAGCTCGCTCTTCTTCTCTTCGAGCGCCTTTTCGCGTGCAGCGATCTCCTGTTCCCGCCATGCGCGTTCGCGGAGGAGCGCGTCATTGCGGGCGCGCATCTCTTCCTCGAATTTCAGCCTGTCGGCGGCGAGGTTTGCGCGCTGGGTTGCGATCTCCTGCTCCAGCTTTTTAAAGTCCTCGCTGTCGTCGAACGAGGGCTCGAAGTCCAGATCGTCGTCACCGCCTTCGCCGCGCGGTACGCGGGAAGTGGTATCGCGGAGCACCCGCATATTCACCGAAGTGGGGGCGGGGTTGGAAAAATCGAAATCCTTATCGGAGATCAGGCTGTCGATGACGGTACGCGAATACTCCCATTCCGACTGATTCTGTTCAGAGACGAGTTTGCCGGCCTCCGTCAGAGAAAAGTATTTGCGCCGTCCTCCGCCCACGGAACCGCCCCAGTACGATGTGACGTATCCGTCTTTTTCGAGACGCTTGAGAGCGCTGTAAAGGGAGGGCTGTTTCAGCGAATACTGCCCGTGACTCTTGCGCTCGATCTCGGCGATGATCTCGTAGCCGTACTTATCGCCGTCGTAGAGAGAGCGGAGGATGATGGTGTTGATGTGTCCGCGGATGAGGTCGGAGCTTACGGAGCGCTCGTTCTGGGCTTCGTTCTTTTCCTCTGTTTCGACCTTTTCGTCCGTTACCGTGGCGTCCATGCGGAACCTCCTTTGTAATTCAACAGTATTATATATCATTCGGCAGAATTTGTCAATAGTCAAAGTACTATGTCAGACATAATTTTACATTTTTTTTGAATTTTCAGGCATATCGGCGCAGAAAAGCGCATAAAACATAAAAAATGAACACGCTCAAGGTGACGCTCTTTCTCGTCGGTACGAGTATCGGCGCGGGGTTTATCACGGGAGCGGAGCTTGTCCGGTTCTTTTCGGATGGGTATCTGCCCGCGCTCTTTCTTTCCTGTCTGCTGTATTTTTGCGGATGCTCCTTTTTTCTTTCGCTCGGGAGAAAATACGGAGGGTACGGCGGGGCGATGCGCGCGCTCTTCGGAGCGGGCGCGCCCGTCGCCGAGGGGATTCTCCTTCTCATTGCCTTTGTTCCATGCGCGGGGATGCTTGCCGCGCTCGATGCGCTCATTCCGTCCGCGCGGCCGCTCGCCTCGCTCGCGGGTCTGTTTGTCATACTGTGCTTTTCCGTTCACGGGACAAAGGGGATCGCCTTGCTCAACGCCGTCCTCGTTCCGCTTCTCCTGGCATTCGTGTTCATTTACGGCCGTGGCGAGCCGGTGCTGTCTGAACCGATGCGTGCGTCGGGGGCGGTAAACGCTGTTTTATACACGGGGATGAATCTGATTTTTGCGCTTCCCGCGTTTTGCGAAATGGGCAGGGAGGCGCGCCGTCCCGTCTGCTCGTCGGCTATCGCCGTTCTGCTCGTGTTCAGCGGGGCAGTCTGTATTCTGAGCGCCGTGTTCCGCGCCGGCGGCGACGTCTCGGAGGCGGAAATGCCTTTTTTATCCGCTGTGCGCGGGCACCGCGTCTTTTTCGGGGCAGTCGCATGCGCGGTGCTCACTTCGCTTGCATCGTCGATGTACCCGCTGCTTGCCGCCTGCGGAAAGTTCCACGGCGCAAAAAAGTACGCCGCAGGAGCAGTTGTTCTGCTTGCGGCGTTTTTGCTTTCCGGGTTGGGGCTCTCAGGCGTTGTGCGTGTGCTCTATCCTGCCGTCGGTATGTTCGGCGTTTTCTTTTCAGCGTTGTGTGTTCTTGACGAGTACCTTTTCAAGAAGTACCACCAAAAAATACATGCCCGCCGCCAGTACGCACAGGATAAAGGTCGCGCTCATCACAAGGTCGAGTTTGAACACCTGCCCGCCGTATACGATGAGGTATCCCAGCCCCGCGCGCGATACGATATATTCGCCCATGATCGACCCGATCCACGCCATGCCGACGTTGATCTTGAGCATGGAAATGACGGACGGATATGAGGAAGGCAGGACGAGTTTGAACAGGATCTGCCATTTGTTTGCACCCATCGACCGCATGAGCAGGATCTTGTTTTCGTCCGTTCCGATGAACGCCGAGAGAACGTGCATGATGGCGACGATGATCCCGACGAGAACCGTCATAAAGACGATCGCTTCGCTCCCGGTGCCGAACCATACGATGATGAGGGGACCCAGGGCGATTTTGGGAAGGGCGTTGATGACGACGATGTACGGCTCGAGGACTTTGCGCACCGTGTCGCTCCACCAAAGGAGCAGTGCGACGGCGAATCCGAGCGCGACGGCGATGGCAAATCCTGCCAGCGTTTCCCAAAGGGTCACGCCGATGTGGTAAAAGAGTGTTCCGTCGCGGTAGAGCGAGGCGATCGTCGAACCGATGCGCGAAGGGGAGCTCATGATGAACGGGTCGATCCACCCGAGCGCCGTCACAAGTTCCCACATCCCGAGCAGAAGCCCGAGGATCCCCAGGCGCAATGCCCAGACGACGGCAAGATTTTGTTTGCGCTTTTTTAAAAAGAGCGCATGTTCCTTGGAACAGGCAATGTTTTTCATGCGTTGAGTTCCCTCCATAGTTCTTCGAACCATCCCGAGAAGGTCGGCTGTTCTCTGCGTTTCAGCGGCGGGATATTGCCGAAGTCGAGCACATGCGCATGCGATACGCGTGCCGGGCGGGCGGTGAGGACAAGCACGCGGTCGGCAAGCGAGATCGCCTCGGAGATGTCGTGTGTGATGAGGAGCGCAGTCTTTTTTTCGCTCCGGATGATATTTGCAACGTCCTCGCAGACGTTGAGGCGGGTCTGATAATCGAGCGCGGAAAAGGGTTCGTCGAGAAGGAGGACGTCGGGATCGGTCGCGAGCGTGCGTATGAGCGCCGCCCGCTGCCGCATGCCGCCCGAGAGCTGCGAAGGGTAGCTTTTGAGGAAATCTCCGAGCCCGTACTTTTCCGCCAACGCGAGCGCGCGCGCCCGCGCCTCGGGCGTGTTTTGCTTTCTGATCTCGAGGGGAAGGAAAATGTTCTTTTCAATGGTGCGCCACGGGAAGAGTTCGTCTTTTTGCAGCATGTATCCGTAGCTCCCGCGGCGCTCGATCGTTCCGCCGGAAGGGCTGAGCAGCCCTGCGGCAAGAGAGAGAAGGGTCGTTTTTCCGCATCCGGAAGGTCCGATAATGGCAACAAATTCTCCCTCATCCACAGAAAACGTCAGGTTTTTCGCCGCAACGACCTCTCCGCGCACGGTGTGGTAGATATGCGTCACGTTGTCGAATTTCAGAATGTTCTTCATAGGCTGACCCTCGCAGCTTTTTTTATGCCGTCAGCGCGGCATATACCTCCTTTGCATAGGTATTGTCGACGAGTTTATCGAAGTCGGCGCGGCGGTCGAGCTCGCCTGCGCTCTCGATGATGTCCTGCAGCCGGTCGAAACTTGCCTCGGTCATCGCCATATCGGTGACCCACGCGTCGATGTTGCGGTAACTTGTCACGCTCGTTGCGAGCGATTGGACGGATGTGGAGGGGAAATGGGAGACAAGGTGTTCGGCGATCGTCGTCGCGTCTTCCGTCTGCGCATATTCAATGCCCCGTAAGACGGCGCGCAGGAATCCTTTTGCGACTTCTTCGTTGTCGTTGAGCCACGAGCGGCGCGCAATGTAGCTTGTGTAAGGGACTTCGCCGCCCGCCTCGCCGACGGAGGCGACGATATATCCTTTGCCCGCCGCCTGATATTCGGACGCGACGGGCTCGAACATCGTGCAGTAATCCGCAGTGCCCGCCTCGAAGGCGCCCGTCATCAGATTGAAGGCAACGTCGAAGTTGAGGTCGATGTCCTCGTCACGGAACCCGTGTTCGCGGAGGATGTATTCGAAGGTCATCGCGGGGACGCCGCCCTTCCTGCCTGCAAGGATCTCCTTGCCTTTGAGGCTCTCCCATGTGAAATCCGGTTCGGGTTCGCGCCCGACGAGAAAGGAACCGTCGCGTTTGGTGAGCTGGCCGAATACGGTCGGAAGATCGTTCGAACCGCCGAGCTGTACATAGATCGCCGCCTCGGGGCCGCAGAAGCCGATGTCCGCGTCGCCCGAGAGCACTGCCGCCATCACGGCGTCCGCGCCTCCGCCGTTCGTCAGCTCGACGTAGATGCCTTCTTCCTCAAAATAACCGAGGGAATCCGCAAGATACATGGGCGCATAAAAGACGGAGTGGGTCACTTCGTTTATCTTCAGCGTGACCGTGCCGTCGTCGTTTCCGCCGCAGGCGGAGAGGGGGAGAAGGGCGAATACCGCCGCTCCCAGAGATGCCAAAATTTTTTTCATGGTAATGACCATGACCTCCTGATCAAAATTTAGGGAATAATATATGTTATGCCCGGCGAGGAATAATTGACAACGCGGGAAAAATCGTTTATAATGCTTCCGTATAAAATGGGCAGAAAATCGGCTGTCCGGTCGCGGAACTTGACTGCACGCGATATTTTTGTAAGAAGAGAAGATCATGAAAGAGATGCAAACGACGTACAATCCGAGAGAATTTGAAGAGAAGATTTACAGCACATGGACGGAAAACAACTGCTTCCGCGCAGAGATCGATCAGGCGAAAGTTCCGTTCACCGTCATGATGCCGCCCCCCAACGTTACCGGTCAGCTTCACATGGGGCACGCCATGGACGAAACGATGCAGGATATCCTCGTCCGTTTCAAGCGCATGCAGGGTTATTGCGCGCTTTGGCTGCCGGGGACGGATCACGCCTCCATTGCAACGGAGGTCAAGATCGTCGAACAGATGAAAAAAGAGGGGCTCTCCAAACAGGAACTCGGAAGAGAGGAATTTCTGCGCCGCGCATGGGCGTGGAAGGAAAAATACGGCGGGCGCATCATCGAACAGCTAAAAAAACTTGGATCCTCCTGCGATTGGTCGCGCCTTGCGTTCACGATGGACGAAAAGTGCTCCAAAGCCGTGCGGGAGGCATTCTTCCGTCTCTATAATAAGGGACTGATCTACCGTGGGAGCCGCATCATCAACTGGTGCCCGAGCTGCAAAACGGCGCTCTCCGACGCGGAAGTGGAGTATGCGGAAGAGAACGGTCACTTCTGGTACTTCAATTATCCCGTGGAGGGAGGCGGTTATATCACCATTGCGACGACGCGTCCCGAAACGCTCCTCGGCGATACGGCGGTCGCCGTCAATCCCAAAGACGGGCGTTATGCCGACTACGTGGGAAAGACGCTCTCTCTTCCGCTCACCGACCGGAAGATCCCCGTCGTAGCAGACGAGTACGTCGATCCGGAATTCGGGACGGGCGCCGTCAAGATCACGCCCGCGCACGACCCGAACGACTTTGAAGTCGGGCTGCGCCACAAACTTCCCGTCATCCGCGTCATGAACGACGATGGTACGATGAATGAGCTTGCGGGACAGGATTTTGCGGGTCTCGATCGCTATGAGGCAAGAAAAAAAGTCGTGGCGGAAATGGAAAAACTCGGGCTTCTCGTCAAGATCGAGCCGCACGCGCACAATGTGGGGCATTGCTACCGCTGCCATTCCACGGTGGAGCCCATCGTCTCCAAACAGTGGTTCGTCAAAATGAAACCGCTCGCAAAGCCCGCCATCGACGCAGTCGTGAAAAACAAGACGAAGTTCACGCCCGACCGCTTTGCTAAGATCTACTATAACTGGCTGGAAAACATCCGCGACTGGTGCATCTCCCGTCAGCTCTGGTGGGGACACCGTATTCCCGTGTGGTATTGCGATGACTGCGGCGAGGTCGTCTGCACCCGCGAAGGGGAGCCTTCCGTCTGTCCGAAGTGCGGCGGCACGCATCTCCGTCAGGATGAGGATGTTCTCGATACCTGGTTCTCTTCCGCGCTCTGGCCGTTCTCCACGCTTGGCTGGCCCGATGAAACGCCCGATTTCAACTATTTCTATCCCACCGACGTGCTCGTCACGGGATACGATATCATTCCGTTCTGGGTCATGCGCATGATGTTCTCCGGCATCGAGCATACCGATAAGGTTCCTTTCCGCGACGTGCTCATTCACGGGCTCGTGCGCGACGAGCAGGGCAGAAAGATGAGCAAGTCGCTCGGGAACGGCATCGATCCTCTGGAGATCATCGAAAAATACGGCGCCGATTCGCTGCGTCTTTCCCTTGTTACGGGCGTTGCTCCCGGGAACGATACCCGCTTCACCGATACCAAAGTGGAGGCGTCGCGCAACTTTATCAATAAGATCTGGAATGCGTCGCGCTTTGTACTCATGAACGTGAAGGACGAAAAGGTCCCCGCGCTCTCCGAGATCAAACTTCAGCCGGCCGACAGATGGATCATTTCACGGTTGCAGGCGACCATCCGCGAAGTCGACAGCGCGCTGAGAAAGTTCGATCTCGGCATTGCGGCGGATAAACTCACCGACTTCATGTGGAACGACTTCTGCGACTGGTACATCGAGCTTTCCAAGCCTGCGCTCTACGGCGAGGATGCGGAAAAGCGCCGCGGTGCGTTGGGCGTGCTCATGTTCGTGCTCGAAAATGCGCTCCGTCTGCTGCATCCCTTCATTCCGTTCGTGACGGAGGAGATCTACTCCTATCTGCCCGGCGAACACGGGCTCATCATCAAAGCCGACTATCCCCGCTACAATTCGCGCCTTGCCTATAAGAAGGAGGCAAAGGCATTCGAGAGCGTCATCGATCTCATCAAGACCGTCCGCGCGATGAAGGTAGAGGTAAATTGCCCGCCGTCGCGCAAGGTACATGTGTTCCTTGCCACAGACGCAAAGCGTCTCGTCTCTCTCAACAAGGGTTCCATTCTCCGTCTTGCCGGAGCGAGCGACGTCAGTTTTGTTGCGGGCGGCGCAGAGGCGGGGGAGAAGATCGTTTCCAACGTCTGCGAGGCGGGGCAGATCTTTATCCCGCTCGGCGAGCTCGTCGATCTCGAAAAGGAGAAGGCGCGCCTCGAAAAGGAACTCGACCGCATCGTCGGCGAGATCGCGCGTGCAAGCGGCAAACTTGCCAATCACAACTTCGTCGCGAAGGCGCCCAAAAAACTCGTCGATGACGAGCGGGCGAAACTCGAAAAATTCCTCGATATGAAGAAGAAGACGGAAGACAGTCTCAAAGCGTTGTCTTAAAAAAATTCCGCGCATTGCGCGGAATTTTTTTCATACCTCTTGAAAAATTTTTCTTTTATATTATAATGTATATAAGGGGCGCCGGCGAAAAAGTTCCGCAGCCGAAAAAAATGCTTTCAAACAGTTGACATACGGCCGAAAATTTGGTAAAATAATAATCGATAAAAATTTATCGATTATGCGGACGGCAATGTTGCCGCGGCAGTCGGAAGAGGGGCGGCATGAAAAACGGTGAAACAGCGGTATCCAAAGCGACCGTTTCCCGCATGCCCGCGTATCTTCGCTATCTCAAAGGAGAGGCGGGCAAAGGCGTCGAGTACGTTTCCTCTGCGGCGATCGCAAAAGATCTGGGGCTCTCGGCAGTCGGCGTCCGCAAAGATCTTGCGCTCGTGTCTTCCCGTCCCGGGAAACCGAGGTTCGGGTTCGAGATCAGGCTTCTCATCGAAGATATCGAGAAATTTTTAGGGTACCACCGCTGGACGAATGCCGTCATCATCGGCGCCGGCGGGCTCGGCAGGGCGATCCTTGCCTACGAAGGATTTGAAAATTACGGGATCCACGTCATCGCGGCGTTCGACGCGTCGCCTGCAAAAGTGGGGGCGGTGGGCGGAAAGCCCGTCTATCCCATGGAGCAGCTGCCGGATATTGCCAGGCGCAACGGCATTCGCGTCGCCATCCTTACGGTGCCGCGCGCTGCCGCGCAGGAGGCATGCGATGAGATCGTGGCGGTGGGGATAAAGGCGATCCTGAATTTCGCGCCCGTGCATCTGCACGTGCCGGAAGGGGTCACGGTAAGATATGAGGATTTGGCGGTATCGCTCGCCGCTCTGTGCGGCGAGAGTGCCGGAGATCAAATATAGCAGGGAGATCAAAACGGAGGTAGAACATGAAGGATTTCATCGTCAACGATGAGGAATCGCTCGCCAAGATGCTTGCACGCGTCAGAGCGGCACAGGAGAAGTTTGCGACCTACACGCAGGAGCAGGTCGACAAGATCTTCTTTGCAGCGGCAGTCGCTGCGAACAAGATGCGTATTCCTCTCGCAAAGATGGCAGTGGAAGAGACGGGCATGGGCGTCGTCGAAGACAAGGTCATCAAGAACCACTATGCGGCAGAGTATATCTACAACGCCTATAAGGACACCAAGACCTGTGGCGTCATCGAGCGCGACGAAGGTTTCGGCCTTACGCGCATTGCGGAGCCCGTCGGCGTGCTTGCTGCGGTCATTCCTACGACCAATCCCACGTCCACGGCGATCTTCAAATCGCTCATCTGCTTAAAGACGAGAAACGGTCTCATCATCTCGCCTCACCCCCGCGCGAAGAAGTGCACCATTGAGGCGGCAAAGGTCGTCCTCGAGGCTGCCGTTGCGGCGGGCGCACCCGAAGATATCATCGGCTGGATCGATCAGCCCACCGTTCCGCTCTCCGGCATGATCATGCGCGAGGCGGATATGATCCTTGCTACGGGCGGTCCCGGCATGGTCAAGGCGGCTTATTCGTCCGGCAAACCCGCGCTCGGCGTCGGTGCCGGCAACACGCCCGCGATCATCGATTCCTCCGCGGATATCAAGCTCGCGGCTTCGTCCATCCTGCACTCCAAAACGTTCGATAACGGCATGATCTGCGCGTCCGAGCAGTCGACCATTGTTCTCGCGGACGTGTACGACGAGTTCAAGAAGGAGATGCAGCTTCGCGGCGCATACTTCCTGACTCCCGAAGAGACGGAAAAAGTCAGAAAGACCATCATCATCAACGGCGCGCTCAACGCCAAGATCGTCGGTCAGAGCGCATGCACGATCGCGGAGCTCTCCGGATTCAAGGCGCCCGCCGGCAGCAAAGTTCTCGTCGGTGAAGTGGAGTCCGTCGAACTTTCCGAGGAGTTCGCGCACGAGAAACTCTCTCCCGTCCTTGCAATGTACAAGGCGGAGACGTTCGAAGAGGCTGTCTCCAAGGCGGACAGGCTCATCAAAGACGGCGGTCTGGGTCATACCTCCTCGCTCTATATCAACGTCGAGACGGGCGCAGACAAGATTGCGTACTTCCGCTCCATCATGAAGACCTGCCGTATCGTTATCAACACGCCTTCCTCGCAGGGCGGCATCGGCGATCTTTACAACTTCAAGATGCCCCCGTCACTCACGCTGGGCTGCGGTTCGTGGGGCGGCAACTCCGTCTCCGAGAACGTCGGCGTCAAGCACCTCATCAATATCAAGACTGTTGCGGAGAGGAAGGAAAATATGTTGTGGTTCAGAGCACCCGAAAAGGTTTATTTCAAGCGCGGCTGCCTCGGCGTCGCTCTCAAAGAGCTGGGCAAGCAGGTCTATAACAAGAAGAAGGCTTTCATCGTTACGGATGGTTTCCTGTATCAGAGCGGCTTCACCAAGAAGATCACCGATATTCTCGATGCAGAGGGCATCATGCACTCCACTTTCTTCAACGTCACGCCCGATCCTACGCTCGCATGCGCGAACGAGGGCGTCAAGCAGATGCGCGATTTCGGACCCGACGTCATCATTGCGATCGGCGGCGGTTCTCCTATGGACGCTGCAAAGATCATGTGGGTGATGTATGAGCACCCCGAAGTGGACTTCCAGGATATGGCAATGCGCTTCATGGATATCCGTAAGCGCGTCTATACCTTCCCGCACATGGGCGACAAGGCGCTCTTCGTTGCGATCCCCACGACGGCAGGTACCGGTTCGGAAGTTACGCCTTTCGCGGTCATCACCGATGAAAAGACGGGTACGAAGTATCCGCTTGCAGATTACGAGCTCATGCCCGATATGGCGATCGTCGATTCCGACCTCATGATGAACATCCCCAAGGGACTTACATCCTGCTCGGGTATCGACGCTATGAGCCACGCGCTCGAGGCGATCGCGTCTGTCATGGCGACCGACTTCACCAACGGCATCGCGAAGGAAGCGGCAAAACTTATCTTCGAGTATCTGCCCGCTGCATACGAGAAGGGCGCGCATGATGCAGAGGCGCGTGAGCGCATGGCAAATGCGGCAACGATGGCAGGTATGGCGTTCGCAAACGCATTCCTCGGCGTCTGCCACTCCATGGCGCACAAGCTCGGTTCTTACTGGCACATCCCTCACGGTATGGCGAACTCGCTCATGCTTGAAGAGGTCATCCGCTTCAATAGCGCCGAGCAGCCTACCAAGATGGGTACCTTCCCGCAGTATGCTTATCCTCAGTGCAAGGCGCGCTATGCCGATGTTGCCCGTTACGTCGGGCTCAAGGGCAAGAACGACGACGAGCTTGTCGAAGCGCTCATCAAGAAGCTCAAGGAGCTCCAGGAGGCGATCGGTCAGCCCAAGACGATCAAGGAAGCCCTCCGCGACAAGGTCACGGAAGAGCAGTTCCTTGCCCGTCTCGATCAGATGACCGAGGACGCGTTCGACGATCAGTGCACGGGTGCGAACCCTCGTTATCCGCTCATGAGCGAGATCAAGGAGATGTACCTTAACGCATACTACGGCCGTTCCAACCGCAAGAAGAAATAAGATACAAAAAAATAGGGATGAGGGCAGGGCGAAACCTTGCCCTTATTCCGATATAATTCAAGGAGAGAGGAAAGAAGAGAATGAGAGGTCTGGAAACTTCTGTCAAAAAGCTGAGACGGCAGGTCTTCGTCGAGGTCGCAAAAGTTGCATTCGAATCGGAAAATGTGGCGAGCGATCTGGAAGAGATCCCTTACAAGATCACGCCGACGGAGACGCCGATGTACCGCGAGAGCATTTATCGTGAGCGCGCCATCGCCTCCGAACGTGTCCGCCTTGCGATGGGTATGTCGCTCAATCCGCAGGATCGTCCCGCCCATATCACGAACGGGCTGAATGCGAGCAACATTTCCGACAGTTATTACGAACCGCCGCTCATGCAGGTCATTCCTTCGGCATGCGACAGATGCGAAGAAAATAAGTACGAAGTCAGCGATCAGTGCCGCGGCTGTGTTGCGCGCTATTGCATGACGGTCTGCCCCAAGGGCGCGATCTCCGTGGACAGCAAAACGGGAAAAGCCGTCATCGACCAGAACAAGTGCATCAAGTGCGGCAAGTGCAAGGCAGCTTGCCCTTACGAGGCGATCGCGCACAGAACGCGTCCGTGCGCGCAGGCGTGCGGCGTAAAGGCGATCTCGAGCGACGGTCTCGGGCGTGCGAGCATCGATCCCAAAAAGTGCGTCGGGTGCGGTCAGTGCATGGTCAGCTGTCCGTTCGGCGCGATCGCCGATAAATCGCAGATCTTCCAGCTGATCCGCGCGATCAAAAAGGGCGACGAAGTCGTTGCGGAAGTTGCGCCTTCCATCGTCGGTCAGTTCGGCCCCAACGTAACGCTCTGGAAGATCAAGGCGGCGCTCAAAGATATCGGTTTCAAGGAAGTCTATGAAGTTGCGCACGGCGCAGACGTCGGCGCGGCGACCGAGGCGCATCACTATGCCACGGAAGTCGCAACGGGTAAACTTCCGTTCCTGCTCACGTCCTGCTGCCCCGCATGGAGCATGCTCGCAAAGTTGCAGTTCCCCGATATGGTGGACAAGGTTTCCAGCGCGCTTACGCCCATGGTAGCGACCTCGCGTTCCATTAAGCAGCTCCGTCCCAATTCCCGTGTCGTCTTTATCGGACCCTGTGCCGCCAAGAAGCTCGAAGCGCGCCGGCGCACCGTGCGCAGCGACGTCGATTTTGTCATCACGTTCGAGGAACTCGCTGCGATTTTCGAGGCGAAGGGGATCGATTTTACAACCTACGGTAAAGAGGATCCCATCCACGACGCAACAGCAGCCGGGCGCGGTTACGGCGTTGCAGGCGGCGTTGCGGCAGCGGTCGGCGCGTGCATTCAGGAGTATTATCCCGATGTGGAAGTCAAGATCGAACATGCGGAAGGGCTCGAGGAGTGCAAGAAGATCCTGCTGCTCGCCAAACTCGGGAAGAAGAACGGCTGCCTGATCGAGGGCATGGGCTGCCCCGGCGGATGCGTCGCAGGCGCCGGCGTGAATGCTGCTCCCGAAAAGGGTGCTTCGGAACTCCGTCGCTTCGTTTCGGATTCCACCAAGAAACTTCCCGAGAAGGATCTTTACGAGATCCAGTTGCCATAAAATGCGTTTTTAGGCATCGTACAATGTACTATGTCTGAAATAATAGGACTAATTCTGTCATATTATAGGGAAAAGCATAGAAAAAACCCATCCGCTAATAAAGCGGGTGGGTTTTTATGATTTCTGATTCATATAATCTGATTCATATAAAATGTAGCGGTCATGCCATCGGAACAACGTTCACGATAACTTTTGCCGTAACGCCCTCCATCAGACGGATCTCCGCGTCGAACAGACCGACCGTCTTGATGGCTTCCTTCGTCGAGATCTTTTTCTTATCGACTTCATAGCCCATTTCGGAGAGGGCTGCGGCGATCTGCGCCGTCGTGACCGAGCCGAATACGCGCCCGTTCTCGCCTGTACGGATGGAAAGCGTCACCTGTTTTCCGTTGAGTTCTTTCGCCTGCTCGCGGAGTGCTTTCTCGTTTTCCGCTTTATGGTAAGCGTCCGCCGTGCGGCGCTGCTGCGCTTCATTGATGCCGCCCGCGGTTGCGATCTCCGCAAGCCCTTTTTTGAGGAGGAAATTTCTGGCGTAGCCGTCCGAGACTTCGATGATGTCTCCCTTTTTGCCGCTGCCTTTCACGTCCGCCTTTAAAATAACTTTCATATATGACCTCCTTGGATACCTCTATTTTACAGGGAAAAAAGCGGTTTGTCAATGGCGTTTCCGATATTTTCGTGATTTTTACGCATACTGACGGCAGATAAGGAGGTAACAATATGCAAAACGCAATCAACAGCGGCGTCTCCTGCGGGGTGACTGACTGCAAGTACAACCGCGACGGCATGCACTGCGAGCTCACGACCATTCACGTCGGAAACACCTGCGACTGCGAGCACTGCACTTGCTGCGACAGCTTCTGCAAGCGTTCCTGAACGTGCAGACGGGAGAGGGGTGACCCTCTCTTTTTTTTGCAGCGCGCATAATCCTCCGTACATGGCAAAGACTGCTTTTGCAGTGTGTCGCAGCACTATGCGCGGCGCGCTTTACGATATAGGTCTTTTCGCGCGCCGTGCGTACGGAAGGACTGCGGGAGGGGCTGTCGCTCCTCCCGAACTGTTTTTTGCGGGAAACTCGGCGGGAATAGCGCTCGGGCGACCGAGCATATATTAAACAGATGAAGGGTGTTTTTGTTTTTCTGCGCCGTGCAGTCCCGTTTCTCTTGCTGATTGCCGTTTTCGTTGCGGTGATCTGTTATCCGCGCGCGGATGCGGAGGAGAGCGGCGCGATCCGCGTCCTGCAGGTATGGAACGTCGATACGTTCGAGGGCGGAAAGGGCTCCCGCACTAACTTTCTGAAACGCGCCGCCGCGTTTGCGGAACGGGAGCTGGAGGACGTACGCTATCTCGTCAAAAGCGTCACGCGGGAAGGAGCGCTCGATGCGCTCAGTCGCGGTGAGCTGCCCGATGTGCTTTCCTTCGGTACGGGACTGGCGGAATTTGCAGAGTTCTGCCTTCCCCTCGGCGAACGGTTTGCAGGGGACGACCGCGCGCTCCCGTGGTGCCGCGGGCAATACTACCTGTTTTCGCTCACAGACGATTTTGATGCGGAGGGGAAGACCGCGGTTTCCGTCGGGGGGAACAATCTTCCGTCCGTAGCAGCGTACTTTGCGGACGTACAGGGCGAGGAGGTCGCTTCGCTCTCCGCGTACGTGAATTTTCTGGGCGGCGATTATCGGTATCTTCTCGGAACGCAGCGGGATAAATGCCGTTTTGCGGCGCGCGGGGCGTCCGTCTGTGAGAGAGCGCTCGGCAATTTCTGCGACCTGTACGAGTATGTTGCGGTGCTCTCGCGGGAGAATTACGATGACGCGATATTTTTTGTGCAGACGCTGCGTTCGGGTGCCGTGCAATGCCAGCTTTCCGATATCGGCATGCTCACTTATGCGGGCGCGGAGGGGTTCACGACGGGGGCGTTTGCGGAGGAGGGCACGCTCTCCGCTCTGCTTGCCGCAGTGCGCGCGGGTGCTCCGCGAAAAAATATAGAGAATTTTTTGAAAACTGTTTGAAATATACCTGGAAGTATGATAAGATAATATAGGAGAAATTTTGAATATCGCAGACCGTCTTCGGGAACATTTTTCCGGACTTACTCTCACCAAGGATTTTCCTTTCGCGCGGCACACCACGATCGGATGCGGAGGGACTGCCGCCGTTGCCGCAGAGCCGGCATCCGCAGAACAGGCCGCAGGATTGCTGGCATATCTCTTTACAGAGAAGATCCCGTATTGCTTTCTCGGCGCGGGGGCGAATGTGCTGCCCGCGGAAGGGCGGTTTGAGGGCGTCGTCGTCCGTTTTCGCGCGCTCGGTGCGCTTTTCTCGACGGGAACGACGATCTATGCCGGCGCTGGCGTGACGGGGGGCAGACTGCTCTCTTTTGCTGCGGCGAACGGCATCGGCGGATTCGAACCGCTTTCCGGGATCCCGACATCCGTCGGCGGGGGCATAACAATGAACGCCGGGATCGCCGATCTGCATTTTGGCGACGTCACGGCGCGCGTGCTTGCCGCCGAGAACGGGAAACTTCGCGTTCTCTCGCATGCGGACTGCGGATTCGGCGAAAAGACGAGCATATTCCAATCAGGCATCGCCGTTCTCGGCGCATATCTCATCGGGAGGCGCTCCGATGCCGCGTCGATCGCCTCACGGGCGTGTTTTTACCGCAGGCGGCGCGCATGTCTTCCCAAGGGGCGCAGCATGGGCTGTGCGTTCGTCAATCCGGCGGAATGCTCCGCGGGCGAACTCATCGAACGGTGCGGACTCAAAGATACGCGCGTGGGCGGGGCGCGCGTCTCGGAACTCCACGCGAACTTTCTCCTCAACGAGGGAGGGACGTCCGACGACGTGCTCGCGCTTGCAGAACTTGTCAAGGCGCGCGTACAAATGCAGACGGGCATCCTTCTGAAAGAGGAATTCCGCAAAATTCCATAGGATTTTAATTTATACATATATACATGAGAAGGTCGATATGAAACTCACAGCTGACTACCATACGCACACCGTCTATTCCGACGGAAAAAACACGCTGATGGAAAACTTCATGCAGGCAAAAAAAGTCGGGCTCAGCGCCATCGGTTGCACGGAGCACGGCTTTTCGCATGTCTTTTTCGGACTTCGCCGCAAAAAACTGCCGCAGTATATCAGAGAATTGCGCGCGGCGGAGGCAGAGACGGGCGTGAAGGGGCTCTTGGGGCTGGAAAACAACCTCCGCGGCATGTCCGGCCTGTGCGATTATACGGAGAAAGATCTTGAGCTGTTCGATCTTTACGTCATGGGGATCCATGTGCTCGTCGACTTTGAAAAAATGCGCGACAGCAAGCTGGGGTTGGGCAGTCTCATGCGCACCAAACTGCATGCCAGACCTTCGAAAAGCCTTGTAAAATTTACGACGAAGGCGTACATCAACGCCATCAAACGCAACCCGATCGATGTGCTCGCGCACATCAATTACTGTTGTTTTTCCGATCCCGTCGAGGTGGCAAAGGCATGCCGCGATTACGGTACCTATCTCGAGATCAGCTCCAAAAAACAACATCTCACCGATGAGGAGCTCGCCGCCGTTGCGGATACGGGCGTGCGGTTCGTCGTCAATTCCGACGCGCACTCCATTGACCGCATCGGGGATACCCGCCTCGCCGAGGAGCAGATCGCACGCGTGGGGATCCCGCTCGACCGGATAGACAATATCGACGGTCGCCTGCCCGATTTCCGGCTCGCGCGCTGGAAAAAAGAACACGCTTAAGGGGGCGCGCATTGAACTTTACGGGTGAGATCAAGCGCGACCTTCTCGCGCATTTCCCCGCCGGAAAGGCGGGCGCGGCAGCGGCGCTCGCGGCGATTCTTTCAACGTGCGGGAGCCTGAAAGGGGACGGATTTGAGGTCGTCAGCGAAAATGAAAAGGTTGCCGAATATTTTTTGCGCCTTCTTGAGATGTTCGGCGTGCGCCCGGAGCTGACGGGCGTTTCGCAGGATCCGAAGCGCAAGCGGGACAAGCTGGCGTTTTCCTGCGGCGGCGAAGATGCGCGCCGCATCATCTCCATGACGCGCTCGCTGCGGGAACACCTTTCGGAGGACGAGCAGGCGGCGCTCTGCTATCTTCGTGCCGCCTTTCTGGGCGGCGGGAGCTGTACCCTCCCGAAGGACGGCTCCTCCACGGGCTATCACTTTGAATGCGTCTTTTCCTCCCGTGTGCGCGCGGAGGAATACTGCGAACTGCTCTCTGCATTCGAACTTTTCTGCAAACTTGTGCCGCGCGGCGAGAAGTACGTATGTTACGTCAAGAGCCGCGAGGCGATCTCCGATCTTCTCTCCGTGCTCGGCGCGGAGAGCGCGCTGAAAAAACTGGACGCTGTTTCCGCCCGCCGCGAGGCAAACAATAACGAGAACCGCATCCAGAACTGCATCGCGGGCAATGCGGATAAAGCCGCGATCGCCTCCGCCGCGCAGACGCTTGCGATGTCGGCGCTTAAAGAGGAGGGCAGGCTCGCTGCGCTTTCCCCCGAATTGCGCGAGAGCGCAGAGGCGCGGCTCACCCATCCCACGCTCTCGCTCTCTGAACTTGCCTCCCTTCTCGGCATGAGCAAAGGGGGGCTCAATCACAGGATGAGAAAACTCATGAAACTTTACGAGGAAACCAGATCATGACGGATTTTGTGCATCTCCATCTTCATACCGAATACAGCCTGCTCGACGGCGCGGTGAAAGTGGACGATCTCGTCCGCCATTGCAAGGAAAACGGCATCGATACCGTGGCGGTCACCGATCACGGCAACATGTATTCCTCGCTGAAATTCGCAGAAAAATGCAAGAAGAACGGCATCAAATATATTATCGGGTGTGAGTTTTATGTGGTGGACGATTACCGCGAGCACATCGATCAGCACGCCGATCATCTCATTCTCCTTGCAAAAAATAAGGCAGGTTACGTCAACCTTGTTCAGCTCGATTCGCTCGCGTTCGTAGACGGGTACTATTACCGTCCGCGCATCGACTATACCGTTCTCAAGGAACATACGGACGGCGTCATCTGCCTTTCCGCATGCCTTGCGGGGCGGATCCCGCGCTATCTCATGGCGGGGGAGTACGATAAAGCCAAAGCGTTCGCGCTGGAAATGAAGGAGGCGTTCGGGGAAGATTTCTATATCGAGATCCAGGATCACGGGATCCCCGAACAAAAGCAGATCCTGCCGCTCCTTGTACGGCTGGCGCGCGAAACGGGCATCGAGCTTGTCGCCACCAACGACGTGCATTACCTCAAAAAAGAGGACTGGGAGATGCAGGACGTTCTGATGTGCATCCAGACGAAACGCACGCTCGACGATCCCTCCCGCATGAAGATGCAGACGCACGAATTTTATATGAAATCGGGCGACGAGATGGCGGCGCTCTTTCCCAATCTGCCCGATGCGATTGCCAACACGCGCGTCATTGCCAATAAGGTCTCCGAAACGGATACGCCGTTCAATCTTAAAGATAACGGCTCGCCCGTCTACGATAAATCTCTCATTCCGCTCTACACGGCGGACGACGGTACGCCTTCGCCCGAATATCTGAGAAAACTCACGATGGAGGGGCTCCCCAGGCGCTACGATCCCGTCACCGACGAGATCATGCAGCGCGCGGAATACGAGCTCGGTATCATCATCAAAATGGGATTCGCCGACTACTTCCTCATCGTGTGGGACTATATCAACTGGTCTCGCCTGAACGGCATTCCCGTCGGTCCGGGGCGCGGGTCGGGTGTCGGGAGCATCGTCGCGTACGCCATCGGCATCACGAACGTCGATCCGCTCCGCTACGACCTGCTTTTCGAGCGATTCCTCAATCCAGACCGCGTCTCCATGCCCGACTTCGACGTCGACTTCTGTACGGCGCGCAGGGGTGAGACGATCGAGTATGTCCGCCGCCGCTATCACCCCGAAAACGTCGCGCAGATCGTCACGTTCGGTACGCTCGCGTCGCGCGCCGTCATCAAGGACGTGGGGCGCGTCATGAGCGTGCCGTATTCGGACACCGACCGCGTCACAAAGCTCATGGACGGAAAATCCACCATCCGCGAGCTTCTCGGGCTGAATATTGAAAAATGCCGCAAAAAGGTCGCCGAAACGGAGAACGACCCCGACGCGCACGACGAGGCGGTGAAAAAACTCGCCGATCAGGAGAGCAAGCGCAACACGGAATTTATCCAGATCTACGAGTCGGACGAACAGCTTAAGCGCGTCATCGATATGGGGCTCAAGCTCGAAGGCATGCCGCGCAATACTTCCATGCACGCCGCGGGCGTCGTCATCTGCCGCAAAAAGATTGCCGATAACGTTCCGCTTTCCCGCAACGGCGAGGATGTGACAACGCAGTTCGACATGAAGGAAGTGGAGTCCATCGGCATGCTCAAAATGGACTTCCTGGCGCTCACAACGCTCACCGATATCAAAAAGACGCTCGATTACATCAAGGAAGATACGGGCGAGGATATCGTATTCGGACAGGAGTGCAACGATCAGGGCGCCTATCAGCTGATCGCGGAAGGGGATACCGACGCAGTGTTCCAGCTTGAACAAGGGGGGATGAAGCGGTTCATGAAACAGCTTCAGCCCAACTGTCTCGAAGATCTGATCGCAGGGATCTCGCTCTACCGTCCGGGGCCCATGGACTTCATCCCTACATATCTCAAGAACAGGGCGGATCCCGCACACATCAGTTATCTCACGCCGCAGCTCATTCCCATCCTCGAAAAGACGTACGGCGTCATCATCTATCAGGAGCAGGTCATGCAGATCTTCCAGAATCTTGCAGGCTACTCCCTGGGGCAGGCAGACCTCGTGCGCCGCGCCATGGCAAAAAAGCACCGCTCCGAGCTGATGGCGCAGAAGGATAAATTCATCTACGGCGATATCGACAAGGGCGGCAACATCGCAGGGTGCATCTCGCGCGGGATCCCGCCCGAGATCAGCGCCGAACTCTTCGCGCAGATGGAGAGTTTCGCGTCCTATGCGTTCAACAAATCGCATGCCGCTGCCTATGCGGTCGTCACATATCAGACGGCGTTTCTGAAAAAATACTACCCGAAGGAGTTCCTGGCGGGCGTTCTGAACAACCGCATCGATAAGATCGACGAGATCGCAAAGTACGTCGTCTACATGAAGGAAAAGAACATTGCCGTCTACCCGCCCGACGTCAATGCCTCCAAGGCGTACTTTTCGGTGCAGGGGAAGGGGCTCCGTTTCGGACTCTGCGCTCTCCGCGGCGTGGGCATCGGCGCGATGGAAAAGGTCATTGAAGAGCGCGAGCAGAACGGGAAGTTCAGGAATTTTGAGGATTTCCTCATGCGCTGCACCAAGTTCATCAACAAAAAGATGGTCGAGAGCCTCATCTTCGGCGGTGCGTTCGATTCCATGGGCATGAAACGCGCGCAGTATCATGCCGTCTACGAAGAGCTCATGCGCCGCATCGCCGCCATCGACAAGCAGAAGGCGAGCGCGCAGATGTCTCTGTTCGGCGACATCATTGCCGAGGAGGCGCCCAAAGCATCCTATCCCGATATTCCCGAATGGAGCACCGCGGAACTTCTTTCCAAGGAAAAATCCGTGCTCGGCGTGTACGTCAGCGGACATCCGTTCGGCGCCTATGCCTCCCATTTTACCGATTGCACCTTCCATACGGGTCTCCTTGCGGACTTTGAAGAGGACGAGGAGACGGGCGACAGGACCTATCACCAGATCAAAGCGGGCGATCAGGTGACGATGGGAGGGATCGTTGCTGGAGTCAAAAAAATCAATACCCGCGCAGGGGCGATCATGGCGTTCATTACGATCGAAGATCTTTACGGGAGCGTGGAATGTCTTGCCTTCCCGCGCATCTACGAAAAGATCAAGCCCTTTCTTCGTCAGGACGCCGTCGTACGGCTCTCGGGGAAGATCGATATTCCATCCGAAAAACTTCCCAGCATCATTCTCGACCGCCTCGAGGCGTTCGTTCCGCCCGAAGAAAAACCCGCCGCGGCGGAGGAGGCGCCCGTCGAGCGCCCGCAGGTCTTCTGGCTGGACGCGCGCGCGCTGTCCGACGAGGACTTCGGGGAACTGCTCGAAACGGTCTCTGCATACGAGGGCGACGTCCGTACAAAGATCCTGCACGGCGGAAAGCGATACGAGTTCTCCGTCCGCCTTTCGCGCGCGCTCACGGCAGAATTGCGGACGTTCCTGCCCGAAGAATGTATGAAACTGGTATAAATACACGTTTTTTCTTGTTTCGGCGGTGCGCGTAAGAGGGGTAAAGGAGCCGAAAAAAGCACATCCTGCAGGGAAACAGAGGGTAACAAAATATTTCCCGAAAAAAGTGCGGAAAACCTCTTTTCTTTTCGGAAATTTTTTGATATAATGGCACAGAACGCAAAAACGATTTGCATAAGCGGAGGTTGTTGAATGAAACGAATCGGACTTTTGACGAGCGGCGGCGACGCGCCCGGCATGAATGCGGCGATCCGCGCGGTCGTCAGAACGGCGATCTATTTCGGGATGGAAGTGTACGGCGTCGAGCGCGGTTACGCGGGACTCATCGAAGATCAGATGATGCCCATGGAGATGCGCTCCGTCTCCGATATCGTCCAGCGCGGCGGCACCAAACTCAGAACGGCGAGATGCCTCGAAATGCTCACGGTAGACGGGCAGAAACAGGCGGTCGCAACGCTGGAACGCCGCGGCATCGAAGGGCTTGTCGTCATCGGCGGCGACGGTTCCTTCCGCGGGGCGAAGTGCCTTACGGAGGATTACGGCATCCCGACCATCGGCATCCCCGGCACCATCGACAACGATCTTGAGTATACCGATTATACGCTGGGGTTCGATACGGCGGTGAATACCTGTCTCGAGGTCATCAACAAACTGCGCGACACCATGAACTCGCACGAGCGCATTTCCGTCGTGGAAGTCATGGGGCGCCATTGCGGCGACATCGCGCTCTACGCGGGCATCGCCTCGGGTGCGGAGATCATCGTCGTTCCCGAGATCGCCTATAACATGGACGACATCGTCATGCGCATCAACCGTTCCCGCGCGAACGGCAAGCATTCGAACATCATCATCGTCGCGGAAGGCGTGACGACGGCGGAGAAATTTGCCCGCGAATTGCAGGAAGTCACAACGTATTCCGTGCGTTCCTCCTGCATCGGACACATGCAGCGCGGCGGATCTCCTTCGATGGCGGACAGAATGCTCGCCGCACAGTTCGGCAACAAGGCAGTGCGTCTCCTCAAAGACGGCATCGGCAACCGCGTCGTCGGCATCCACAAAAACGAGATCATCGATATGGACATCATCGAAGCCGTTTCCATGAAGAAGAAGTTCAATTACGAACTGTACGAAACGCTTCAGATGATCTCCATGTGATCGTCTGTTCCGGCATTCCGAAGTAAAAAAGAGCGAATTTTCTGCAAAATTTTCTGCCTCGCCTCTTGAATTTTTCCCGAAAAGATACTATAATAATTTTACAATGTGAAAGATCCGCCCATGCGGCGGGGAGATCCATTGATCTGATCGACCCTCTTCCGCTTGCCGCGGAGAGGCATAGGGGGACCTGGTTAAGATGATTTTAACAGTTTGCATGAGTCCGAGCGTTGACGTCACCATCGAGCTTGATCAGCTGAACGTCGGAAAGGTGAACATCGTCAAAAACAAGACGCTTTCCTTTACGGGAAAAGCGCTCAATGTGGCGATCGGTATTTCGCGGCTGGGTGCGGACGCCTACGCTACGGGATTTATGTACAACGAAAACGGCGCGATGTTCGAACGTGCGCTCGATAAAGAGGGCGTTCCGTTTGCATTTGTCTGGAACAGCGGCCGTGTGCGCGAAAATTACAAGTGCATCGACAAGCGCTCCATGCTCACAGAGATCAACGACGTCGGCGGACAGGTCGCCGCCGAAAAGCTCGGCGAACTCTCGCACATGATCCGCAATCTCTCTTCGCGGTCAGACGTCACGGTGATCTCGGGCGGACTGCCGCGCGGCGTCGACGCAAGTTTTTACCGTGAGATCTTCCGCTGCGTCGATCCCAAATCGCTCCGCATCGCCGACACCGAGGGCGCAAAGATGTTCGCCGCGCTCGAGGCAGGCATCGATCTCGTAAAGCCCAATCTAGAAGAGCTTGAAGAGACGCTCGGCAGAGAGTTCCGCGATAAAGACGATATGCTTGCAGGCTGCCGCGAGATCCTTGACCGCGGCGCAAAGATCGTTCTCCTTTCGCTCGGGAAGGACGGCGCAGTCATCACGAACGGCACGAAAAATTATTACTGCAAGAGCATCAATGTTGCAGTCAATTCCACGGTCGGCGCGGGCGACGGCATGGTCGCCGCGGCTGCCGTCATGCTCCAGCAGGGGGCAGATCTTCCCGATATCCTGCGTGCGGGCGTTGCAGCCGGCACGGCAACAGTCACGACGTTTGAGACCATTTCCTTTACGAAGAACAAATACGAGGAGATCCTGCAGAGTCTGAACGTCACGGAGTTCTGATATGATCGAGATGGGGACGCTCCGCCGCGACGCCGAAGTCGAGGCGATCATGGAGATGTCCGAAAAACAGATCGAGGCGCTCGGCTTTACGGAGCATTCCCGCCGCCATGCCGGTATCGTGAGCAAGTGGTCGGGTGAACTTCTGCGTGAGCTCGGAAAGGACGAATCGCGCATCCGCCTTGCAGAGATCGCAGGGTATCTGCACGATATCGGCAACTGTATCAACCGCAAAGATCACGCGCAGTCGGGAGCGATCCTCGCTTATAAGATCCTTACGCGGCTCGGCATGCCTTTTTCCGACGCTGCCGAGATCATGATGGCGATCGGCAATCACGACGAGCAATACGGACAGCCCGTATCCGATGTCTCTTCCGCGCTCATCATTGCGGATAAGGCGGACGTTCATAAGAGCCGTGTCAAAAATACCATCAACGACGTGTTCAAAGCGAACATCCACGACCGCGTCAACCTTGCGGCGGAACGTTCGTTCGTGAAGGTGGAGGATGGGGGAAAGACGATCGCGCTTCATATCGAGATCGATACCGCCATCTGTTCCGTCATGGATTATTTCGAGATCTATTTCGGCAGGATGCAGCTCTCGCGCAAGGCTGCGGAGTTCCTCGGGTGTAAGTTCTCGCTCGTCATCAACGGCGTTGCGCTGCTGTAAGCGCGTGCGTCCGCAGGGTGTTTCTGCGTGAAAAAACCGCGCCCCCGCGTTTCACGCGCAAAAAGTGACACAATCCGCCACGACCACAAGATATAGTGTTACGAAAAAAATTTTTTCCCAAAATCTTGTGGCAGACCCTTGACAAATCCATATATATGGTGTATGATGGTAGCGTTCCCTCTTGAGGGAGCGCTTTTCTTTCCCGTCCCGGGGAAGAGGTACGATAAGGAGCAGAGAGTTATGAAAATCATCAAGCGTAACGGTACGGAAGTCGCATTCGATATCGAAAAGATCCTGAACGCGATCCGCAAGGCAAACAACGAAGTCAGTGAGGGCAACCGTCTCAAGGAGAAGCAGATCGAGCTCATCGCAAACAAGGTCACGGCGCTCGCCAACGACCTCAACCGTGCGGTGAACGTCGAGGAGATCCAGGACTTCGTCGAAAACCAGATCATGGATCAGAAGGCGTTTGCCGTCGCGCGGAAGTACATCACTTACCGCTATTCCCGTGCGCTTGTCAGAAAGTCGAACACGACGGACGCACAGATCCTCACGCTCATCGAGTGCAACAACGAGGAAGTCAAGCAGGAAAACTCCAACAAGAATCCCACCGTCAATTCGGTGCAGCGCGACTATATGGCGGGCGAAGTCTCCAAAGACCTCACGCGCCGCATCCTGCTGCCGCCCGACATCGTTCAGGCGCACGACGAGGGGCTCATCCATTTCCATGATGCGGACTATTTTGCTCAGCACATGCATAACTGCGACCTCGTCAACCTCGAGGATATGCTCCAGAACGGCACGGTTATTTCCGGTACTTTTATCGAAAAGCCGCATTCGTTCTCGACGGCTTGCAATATCGCAACGCAGATCATTGCGCAGGTCGCCTCCAATCAGTACGGCGGGCAGAGCATCTCGCTCACGCATCTTGCGCCGTTCGTCGATATCAGCCGTCAGAAGATCTTAAAGGACGTACGCGAAGAGTTTGCAAGCGTCGGCATCAACGACGAGGCGCATATTGCCGCCGTTGCGGAGAAGCGCCTGAAAGCGGAGATCGCAAAGGGCATTCAGACCATTCAGTATCAGGTCGTCACGCTCCTCACCACGAACGGTCAGGCGCCCTTCGTTACGGTGTTCATGTATCTCGGCGAGGCGCGGAGCGAAAAGGAGAAAGCCGACCTTGCGCTCATCATCGAGGAAACGCTCAATCAGCGTATCAAGGGCGTCAAGAACGAGTCCGGCGTCTGGGTCACGCCCGCGTTCCCCAAGCTCATCTATGTGCTCGAAGAGGACAACGTCCGCGAAGGGAGCAAGTACTGGTATCTTACGGAGCTTGCCGCCAGATGCACGGCAAAGCGTATGGTTCCCGACTATATCTCCGAGAAGAAGATGCTCGAGTATAAGATCGACAAGAACGGCGAAGGGCATTGCTATACCTGCATGGGCTGCCGCAGTTTTCTTACGCCCTATGTGGATGAGAACGGAAAGCCCAAATATTACGGCAGATTCAATCAGGGCGTCGTCACCATCAATCTGGTCGACGTGGCGCTCTCCTCCGGAAAGGATGAAAAGAAATTCTGGAAGATCTTCGATGAGCGCCTCGAGTTGTGCTATAAGGCGCTGATGTACCGTCATAACCGTCTGAAGGGCACGCTCTCCGATGCAGCTCCCATCCTCTGGCAGTACGGTGCGCTTGCGCGTCTCAAGAAGGGCGAGACCATCGATAAACTTCTCTACGGCGGCTATTCGACCATCTCCCTCGGCTATGCCGGACTGTATGAGTGCGTCAAATATATGACGGGCAAGAGCCATACCGACGAGGAGGCAAAACCTTTCGCGCTCTCCGTCATGCAGCACATGAACGACAAATGCAAGGAGTGGAAAGCGAAGGAGAACATCGATTTCTCGCTGTACGGTACGCCGCTCGAGAGCACGACGTATAAATTCGCAAAGTGCCTGCAAAAGCGTTTCGGCGTGATCGAGGGCGTGACGGACAAGAATTATATCACGAACAGCTATCACGTTCACGTTTCCGAACCGATCGACGCCTTCACGAAACTCAAATTCGAGAGCGAATTCCAGCAGCTCTCTCCCGGCGGTGCGATCTCCTATGTCGAAGTGCCAAACATGCAGGACAACATTCCCGCCGTGCTCGCCGTGATGCAGTATATCTACGACAATATCATGTATGCGGAGCTCAATACCAAGAGCGATTATTGCCAGGTGTGCGGCTATGACGGCGAGATCCGGATCGTGGAAGACGAGGACGGAAAGCTCGTCTGGGAATGCCCGCACTGCCACAACCGCGATCAGACGAAGATGAACGTTGCCCGCCGTACCTGCGGCTACATCGGAACGCAGTTCTGGAATCAGGGCAGAACGCAGGAAATCAAAGACAGGGTGTTGCACCTTTAATGAATTACGCAGAGATCAAAAAAACAGATATCGCAAACGGAGAGGGGGTTCGCGTCTCCCTCTTCGTTTCCGGTTGCAGGCGCGGTTGCAAAAACTGCTTCAATAAAGTGGCGTGGGATTTTTCCTACGGTAAACCGTTTACCGAAGAGGTGGAAGAAGAGCTCATCGCCGCGCTCTCTCCCGATTATATCGCGGGGCTCACGCTCCTCGGCGGGGATCCGATGGAGCCGGAGAATCAGCGCGCGCTTCTGCCGTTCGTAAAAAAGGTGCGCGCCCGTCTGCCGCGCAAAAACATCTGGTGCTATACGGGATATACCTATAAAGACGGGGCGATCGAGGAACAATCAGCAAATTGCGAAGTGACGCGAGAACTGATTGCGCTCTTCGATGTGCTTGTCGACGGACGCTTTGTCGAGGAACTCAAGGATATACGCCTCAAATTCCGCGGCTCTTCCAATCAGCGCGTGATCGATGTAAAGCGCAGTTTATCGGAGAATAACGTAGTACTATATCTGACATAATACTGTTCTGACTTTCAAAAAAACAGGGGAGACCCGTTTTTTTGTATAAAAAATCGTCTGCCCTTTTTGCACGGTCCTTGTATAAGGGATTACGCTTTCTCACGGTCAAAAAATTGACGGACGGCGGGAACTGTGCTATAATGGGAACGATAAAACAAACGGAGGAAAACATAATATGAATAAATTGCAGCTGAAGCGCTATGCAAAACTTCTGGCAAAGACGGGCATCAACGTAAAGCGCGGACAGTGGGTCATCGTCAACGCGGCGCTCGATCAGCCAGAGTTCGTCGAGTGGGTGGTCGAGGAGCTCTATCGCGCCGGAGCAGGCAAAGTCACAGTGGAATGGTCGCATCAGCCCGTCACCAAGCTCAAATATAAATATGAGAAGGAAGAGGTGCTTTCCAACGTCATGAAGTGGGAAGTCGAGCGCATGGAGACCTATACGAAGGAACTTCCCGCAATGCTCCACATCATCTCCGAGGATCCCGACGGACTTGCGGGGATCGACCAGGAAAAATTCACCCGCGCACGCATCGGCAGGATGAAGGTGCTCAAACCTTATAACGACGCAATGGAAAACAGGTATCAGTGGTGCATTGCCGCCGTTCCCGGAAAGGCGTGGGCGAAAAAGGTGTTCCCGTCCATGCAGGTCAATCGTGCAGTCGAGGCGCTGTGGGATGCGATCCTGAAGGCGTCGCGCGCCGACGGACCCGATCCTGTCCGCGAGTGGGCGCGCCATAACGATACGATCGGCGGAAGATGCGATTATCTGAACCGACTCGGGCTTGTCTCTCTCGAGTACAAGGCGGGAAACGGCACAGATTTCAAAGTGGGGCTCATTCCGGAAGGTCTCTTTGCCGGCGGCGGTGAGAATACGCTGAGTGGTCGCTACTTCAATCCGAATATTCCCTCGGAGGAGATCTTCACCTCCCCCAAAGCGGGCGAGGCGGAGGGGATCGTCTATGCGACGAAGCCGCTCTCCTATCAGGGCGAACTCATCGAAGACTTTTCCGTACGTTTCGAGGGCGGCAAAGTCGTCGAGGTAAAGGCGAAAAAGAATCAGCATCTTCTTGAAAAGATGATCTCCATGGACGAGGGCGCCTGCATGCTGGGCGAATGTGCGCTGATCGCCGACGATTCTCCCATCAGCAATGCCGGGATCCTCTTTTACAATACGCTGTTCGATGAAAACGCAAGCTGCCATCTTGCGCTCGGCCGCGGGTTCACAAATCTTGTCCGCGGATATGAAAACAAAACGCAGGAAGAGTTGCATGCCATGGGGATCAACGACAGCATGATCCACGTCGATTTCATGATCGGCTGCAAAGATCTTGAGATCACGGGCGTAACCGCAAAGGGAGAGCGCGTCGCGATCTTCAAAAACGGAAACTGGGCGTTCTGAGTTAACGGAATATAATTTTTACCCGCGTGCGTTTGATTTTATGCGTACGCGGGTATATAATGTAGGATAGAAAACAAGAGGTGCTTTTTCATGATCAAGGTAGATATTTTTTCCGGATTTCTGGGCGCAGGCAAGACGACGCTCATCAAAAAACTCATTCAGGAAGTTTACAAGGGCGAGAAGGTCGTTCTTATCGAGAACGAATTCGGCGAGATCGGCGTGGACGGCGGCTTTTTGCAGGACGCCGGGATCCAGATCACCGAGATGAATTCCGGGTGCATCTGCTGTACGCTCGTGGGTGATTTTGCAAAAGCGCTCAAGGAAGTGGCGTCAAAATACGCGCCCGACCGCATTGTCATAGAACCTTCCGGCGTCGGAAAGCTCTCCGATGTCATCCGCGCCGTTCAGCGCGCGGGCGTGGAGGATGCGCAGCTCAATGCGTTCTGCACCGTTGTCGATGCGAAAAAATGCAAGATGTATCTGAAAAATTTCGGCGAATTTTTCCTCGATCAGGTGGAAAATGCAAGCTGCATCGTCCTTTCGCATACGGGCGACGAGAAAAAAGTTGCAGAGGCGGTATCGTTGCTGCGCGAGCATACAGATGTGACTATCGTCACGACGGACTGGACGGAGCTTAAAGGCGCGGATATCCTTGCCGCGATCGAGAAGAAAGACAGTCTTGCCGCGGAGCTTGAACGTCTTGCGCACGAAACGCATGAAGAGCACGAGCACTGCTGCCATCACCACGACGGTGAAGAGCATGAGCATTGCCATCATCATGATGGCGAAGAGCATGAGCACTGCCATCACCATCACGACGACGAAGAGCGCGAGCACTGCTGCCATCACCACGACGGCGACGAACATGAGCACCATCATCATGCCGATGAAGTTTTCACGAGCTGGGGCGTCGAGACGGGTAAATCTTTCACCAGAGAAGATCTCGAGAAGAAACTTGCGGCGCTCGCTTCCGGAAAATTCGGTCAGGTGCTCCGTGCAAAGGGTATTGTAGACGGCGGAGACGTCTGGTATCACTTTGACTATGTTCCCGGGGAACCGGATGTGCGCACAGGCTCTGCCGCCGTTACGGGAAGGCTCTGTGTGATCGGCTGCAAACTCGATGAAGATGCGCTGCAAACTTTGTTTTTGGGTTAAATTATGCAGGAACAACAGGAAATTCCCGTCTATCTCTTTTTAGGATTTCTGGAATCCGGAAAGACGAAGTTCATACAGGAGACCTTTGAGGACGAGCGGTTCGATTCGGGCGAACGCACGCTGCTGCTCGTATTGGAGGAGGGCGAGGAGGAGTATGACACCTCCCGTTTTGCCGTACGCGATTTTGAGGTCGCTTTTCTCGATCCCGAGGAAATGACGCCCGAAAAACTGGAAGAATTGCAGGAAAAGTACCGCGTGGAGCGCGTGTGCGTCGAATATAACGGCATGCTGGAATTGCAGAAATTTTTCGACGCAATGCCTGAGGGCTGGGCGATCGCGCAGGTAATGACGTTCTTTGACGCAACGACATTTCTGCAATATAACAAGAATATGCGCCAGCTCGTATTCGACAAGGTACAGTACGCAGATATGGTCGTCTTTAACCGTTTTCGCGGGGAATATTCGAAAGAGGAGTATCACAAGATCGTCCGCGGTATGACGCGCCGTCCCGGTATCGTCTATGAATATCTCGGCGGGAAGGCTGAATACGATGAGATCGTCGATCCGCTCCCGTACGATATCGACGCTCCCGTCATTGAGATCGAGGATAAGGATTACGCCTTCTTTTACCGCGATCTTGTGGAGGAGACGGAGAAATATCGCGGCAAGACAGTCCGCTTCAAGGGGCTTGTTGCCGTCGACAAGAAGATGAAACCGGGCACGATCGTCGTCGGGAGGCATATCATGACTTGCTGCGAGGCGGATATCGCTTACAGCGGGCTTGTATGTCTGCACAATGTGAATCTGCCTTTCCGTACGCGCGACTGGGTCAAACTTACGGCAAAAATCGAGATCGCTTATCACCCGATCTACGGGCAGAAGGGGCCTGTTCTCAGGGCGAGCAAGATCGAATACAGCGCCCCGCCCGAACAGGAACTTGCAACGTTCTACTGATCGGGCGATGTCTCGCGAAGTTATCGCATATTTTTTGTATATTTATAAAAAATGTCGTTTCAGGCGGCATTTTTTCTTTTTTCGATATTTACAATTTCGCAGATCCATGATATAATAATATCAGAACAGTTGGGAGGCGGAGTGATGAAAAAGCTGGTCGTATATTATTCGCTGAGCGGGAACACGCGCGCAGTCGCAAAGCGCATTGCGCAGACTCTGCGGGCAGATCTGATGGAGATCCGCACGATAAAGACGTATCCCGATGACTACGACGTGCTTGTCGGACTCGGAGAAAAGGAAGTGAAAAGCGGTTATATGCCGCAGATCGCGCCGCTCACTTACGATGCAAACGAATACGATACGATCATCATCGGCACTCCCGTCTGGTGGTATACTTACGCACCCGCCGTCAAAAAATTTATGTCGACCGTCAGGTGGAAAGGTAAAAAAGTTTATCCGTTTACGACGAACGGCGGCGAACTCGGTCACACGCCCAGCGATTTCAGAAAGGCGCTCCGAGGCGCAGTAGTTTCGCCTGTCCTGAGCATACGTTTTAACGAGGGCGTTCAGGTGACGGAGGAGAGCGACGTAAAAGAATGGGTCGCAGAGATCAAATGATTCCCGAAGAGCTGAAAAACAGACTTGAAGCGTCCTACGGGACGCTTTTTTCCGATATTTTGCATGGATATGGCGCAAAACGTGCCGTCACGCTGCGTGCCAACACGCTTAAAACGACTGCGGAGCAAGTTGCAGCGGTGCTTACAGGTAACGAAATTGTATTCGAGCGCCCCGCATGGTATTCGGATGCCTTTATTCTCCCGTCTGCCGACGAGGAGGACGTACGGCACCTGCTGCTCTATGCGGACGGCGGACTCTATCTGCAGAGTCTTTCATCCATGCTGCCGCCTCTGGTGCTGGATCCGCAGGCGGGCGAAAACGTTCTGGATATGACAGCCGCTCCCGGCGGGAAGACGACGGAACTTCTGGCGCTCTCCGGCGGAAAGGCGCTTATCACGGCATGTGAGCGTGACGGCGCCCGCTTTGCGCGCATGCAGTTCAATCTGTCCCGTCAGGGGGCTTCGCGCGTCAATGCCGTCAGAACAGACGCGCTCATGCTCGACGATTTCCTGCGGTTCGATAAGATCCTGCTCGATGCGCCCTGTACGGGAACGGGTACGATCACGGAAGGGGCGCGCATACGGTTCTCCGCAGATTATCTTGCAAAATGCGTCAGAGCGCAAAAAAAACTGATCGGGAAAGCGATCCGTCTCCTGAAAAAAGGCGGTACGCTCGTTTATTCGACCTGCTCGCTGCTCAAAGAGGAAAACGAGGGCGCGGTCGACGAAGCGCTCCGTCTCGGCGCAAAACTTCTTACAGCGGATATACCTTCGGAAATACCCCGTCTGCCTTCACGTGAAGGTACGGCGACGATCCTTCCTACGCAGGTCTACGAGGGATTCTTTGTAGCAAAACTCACAAAATAAAAGCTGCGGACAAATCTTGTCCGCAGCTTTTTTACAGATCGAAAAGAGAGATCTGCCGACCGTCGCTCTTCAAAAAGCTCACCTGGTTTCCCTTGATCAGCACATCGTCGTCGTTAAGATGCCCGATCAGCAACGGGGAATGTACGTCGTGTTGGCGCATATTCTCCCGCACCGCCGCCTCCGATTTGTTGGCGTAGCAATACTTGCAGAAGTTCGGGCAGGTATCATACCAGCCTACGTCTCGGCTTTCGATGCAAAGGCAGCCGCGCCGCAGTCCGTTATGTTTTACGTCGCGGAAGATGCAGCGGTTTGCCTCGCCGAGCGTCTTTAATGTGATACATCCCGTCGCCGCGATCCCATACTGCGGGAACGTATCGCGCGTGGAACAAGTCTGGATGGGCAGGTTATATCTCTTTGCGGTCTCCGCAAAGGCTTTTGCAAGCGCATTTTTCTGTTCATGTGTTAAAGGGATGAGTTCCGGCATATTGTGCGCGAGTTTTGCATACATCTCCACAAAGCTGAAAATGCAGCGCGAGACGTACGGAGCGATGTGCTCGCAGAGGTAAGAGAACGTCTGAATATGCCGTTCGACGGTATAGGCGTGCGTAAGCAGGACGGGATCGTACCGCCAGGCGAGTTTTTCTCTGCCTATGAGGGAGGAGAGTTCTTTCAGCGTTCGTATGCTCGCGTCGATATCGGGAACATTCGGTTCCACATCCTTCCCGTAGGCAGTGATCGTATAATGAAAGTACGTGCGGTAGCTATCGGTTATTTCGTGCAGAGTACCGAGCATCGGAGCATAATTTTTGGAACAGAATATTACGGCGTCAACTTTGTCGGGAGAGAGCTCGTATTGCGTAACGCGATTGGGAAAGAGGGGATTGCGCGTAAAGACGAAGCCCTTGCGGAACCGTTCCAACAACCACGCGCCATAATGGTTTACAATATCCGTTCTTGCACCGACATTTATGATCATGTTCTGCTCCATGCAAAAAATAATTTCAATGATGCTATATATTTCAATTCGCTGAAAAGAAGAAAAAAACGGTCGTTTTTAAGCGAAACAGCTCAAAAATGACCGAATTTAGATGGTGCCGCTGATCGGGGTCGAACCGATACGGTATCACTACCACAGGATTTTGAGATGTGTCGTTCTGCATTTATTCATTGAATTTTGTGATTTTCCGCATAAAATCAACATAAAAAAGCAGAATATTCATAATAAATTCATCCTCGTTTTATAAATACGGGGAAATTATGGGGAAAACATTCTCTTAGTATCGCAGCTTTTGAATTTCTCCAAGTTGGAACTCTTCGGAAAAATGCGTATAGACATTAGACGTCATCGTGTTGTCTGCCTTGTGTCCCGCCCAAAGGGAAGTCAATTCACGAGAGATCCCACATTCCTGACATCTTGTGATAAACGTATGGCGCAGTTCGTGAAGATGCCTCCCAGGGAAATATTTCGCGAAGGTGCGTGACATATTCCCCATGTCTAACTGAAAAATCTTTTGATTCATCAATGGAATAAATGGTCGCAGCATGGGGGAGATCGGAATTTTACGCATTTTTGGGTTTGTTCCTTGTCTGTTCTTGGCGGTATACAGCGTGATCCATTGTGATTGGATCGTAACAGACGATAGCTCTGAACGACGCAGCCCCGTATAAAGCATAAAGATAAATGCGTAACCGTAGAGTGTGTTTTCCGCAAGACATTTTTCTACGAGACGCCGCTCCTCGTCTACCGTAAAAGCCTGTCCGTGCTTCGGCTCATGGACGGGCTTTTTAATGAGTGCCATGGGTGATTTCGCTATTACATTTTCTGCAACAGCAAAATTGAATACGGCGTTCAAGAGAACATAGACTTTTTCAGCGTTACGAAATGTTTTCTTTTCGCAGATGAAGTTAATGAGCTTCTGCACATCGATGGGCTTTATGTCGCGCATCCTCATTTTTCCGAATTTCGGAAATATATGAACGCGGAACATGACCTTATAATCTTCGTAAGTCGTTTCTTTTACTTGTGGTTTTTTGACAACTTCAAGCCACTGCGTTGCATATTGCCCGAAAAGGGTACGGCTATTTAGGCTGTCCGTTTTTGCCTCACAGAGTTTTTCGATAAATCGTTCTTTGGCTGCTTCAACTGTTTTTGCCGATACACTGAGATTGATACCGCCGCGGCGGTATCTGATCTCGTAACTTCCGTTTGGCTTTACTCTTATGTGTGCGACGGTACCTCCTTTTAAGCGAAATTCTTTTCTAAAAAATGTCGGCATTTTTGAAATCTCCTTTGGTGTAAATTCCAAAAATTCCGTTTTTGCCGTATGATCCGGCGGCGCGATCGGCTGCATGGAGTTTTGCTCCATGCGGCTTTTCCGCTTTTCCAGCTCGGCGGTGAAGTCGAGCAAAACCGCCTGGGCACTCTGCGCGGCGTCAGCCGCAGTCGATGGCTCGGGATTTTTTTTAGTTCAGAAAAAGACACGCGCACGAAGGGGCGGTCAATTTCTGTAATATCCCTGTAAAGTGCCATCAGGCTTTGGATGGCTGTCATTAACAGCTCGGTTTGTTCTTGAAACGTCATAAAATACTCCTTTCGGGCAAGTGCGCCCTCGGAGTTAATTTTATAACAAAACAAAAGTAGAATTTCGCTCACTTTTTTCAAAGAAAAAAGCGAGCGCGTTTTTATTTGAGTGCGGAAGAGATGTATTTGCTCAGTTCCGTAAGTGCTTTTGCATAGCGGTTGCTGATCTTTTCGGCGATCACTTCGGCAGTTTTTCGTCCGTAATCGTGCGAAGTCAGATTGCGCGATTCCAACATGTCCAACCAGAGCGCCTCATCACTGAGGATGCCTTCCTGATAGGCGAGCGCGAAAACGCCCTTGGGGGAAGCGATCTCCAAAAGGTAGCCCTGATCGAGCATAAATTCACGCAGCGTTTTCCAGCAAAGCTCAAAGGTAAATTCAAAACGTTTGATGAGCGCGTCCTGATAGATATCGTTGTCGGCGTTTTTCTTGTAGGCAATGTTTGCCTCGTTCAGCCGTTTTACTGCGGCAGAATAGTTTTCGTATTTATTTTGCAGTTTTGTCATAGAACGTAACGCCCTCCTTCAGAATGCTTTGCATAAATTTTTCGTCCGTGACCTCATCTGCAAAGATAAGATCGATCTTGTGCAGGGTGGGGAGCCCTTCGCGGCAGGCGCTGCGCAGCTGCAGTTTGGCGCTTTCGGGAATCGTTCCGAACACGGCAATATCGTAATCGCTCCGTTCAGAAAAGTCGCCGCGGGCACGGGAGCCGAAGAGTGCGGCTCGTTCCACATGCTCGCAGCGGGAGAAAAGCGCGACAAGCGCAAGCAGAACGGGATCCGATTTCATCAAGAAAGTTTTTTCGTGTTGATCTCTGAGCTTTTCCATGTTTTGAGGGTCTCCTGGATCATACGTTTCAAAGGGGGCGTGAGCTCGCGGTAGTCCGCGATCAGCTTTTTCTCCTCATCTGTGTAATCATCTGAAGGGGGGAAAGGGGTGATGACTGCGCCGAGTTCGTCCGTACGCCCGAGAAGATAGTCGGTTGAGACATCGAAATAATCAGCAAGTTTAACAACAAAATCTGCGGAAGGGCAGACGGTTCCATTTTCCCAACGGTTGATATTAGACTGCGCAACGCCTACAAGAGCGCCAAGTTCTTTCTGAGTAAGATTATGTTCTTCGCGAAGATCTTTCAATCTCATATCAGCCTCCTCAAAAACATTTTATACAAATTTGCATTTTTTGTGTTGACAAATCCAAAAATGCATGATATAATCTCAAGAAAAATGCAAATATGGAATTTTTAGAATAAACTAACTTGTATAATATCGAGACGAGCAAGATTTCAAGGATACGGGATTGATTCCATAAAGGAGCGAAGTATGGATAGAGTTCGCAGGAAGACATTTCAAGAGATAAAAGAAAAAAAGCTCCTTGACAATGTGTTTAAGGAACTTTCTCTTGATAAATTGCTGAAATTGCTGCGGGAGTTTTACAGAGAGTTTCTTGACGTGCAGTATAAAGCCCGCTCGAAAGCGAGCGGGCTTAAAGCGGGATGGCAAATAAAAATAAAATTAACGGAATGTGCGGCGGAGATATTGGGCGTAATTGAAACAATTGAGCTGATTACTTCTAAAAACACAGACTATGACGAAAGAAGTTGGGTTTTACGAGAATAAGCGCTCTTTCCAATATCCGAAAACCATGTTTGCAATGGTATGCCTGCGTTTGTTATCTCTATCAATTTGACGGGTGGCGCGTGTCTGTTTGTTTTTAATATGCTTTTCATCTTGTACATCCGAAATCAGGTCAATAACGTTGTACACAATAGAAGCGCAACAAACAAGAAAGAGATATGGAATGAATAGCAACAGCAAGACTGCATACTCACACAAAATCAAGGTTATCTTGACCGCAATTTTCATTTCTTCACCTCCTTTTCAGGTAGTCGTACAAGGGCGGATTGTACGCCATATAAATTATATCACGAATAACAATTATCTTCAATGAAACAATTGTGAAAGGAGTGCAAATATATTTTCACATGCCGATATCGTAAGACAGCACGAAGAGATTTTAAGGAGGAAAAAATGCTTTCGGGAGAGTGTGCAGAACGCGCGGGATTTATCTTAGTTCATCAAATCAGTAAAAAGGGGCGGGCAGATATTCCGCACATGATCGCCATCAGGGAGATCATCTCGGTTGTCGAATTAGAAGGAGCTGTTTTTATCCAAATGGAGCGAGCCAGGAACGGAAGGATCAGGGTCGGGATCCCCGTCCGCGAGAGCTTCGAGGAGATCGTCAGAACTCTTCGGGCAGCGAATTTCCAAGAATAATAGGGGAGCGAAGTATGGCAGCATCGCGAGCGAAGAAAAGCAGTGGGTTACAGCCTATCGTGGGGAACGATGGACGGCTGTACTTTAACTATGGTGTCGGCGCGGTGTATGCCCTTTACGGAACAGCCGAAGAAGAGATCGGCAAAGTGACAATTTCAGCATGCGACTACTCTGAGCGGAGAGGGGAGCTGTACGCGGTCGAGACGCTCGGCGGGAAGAAGAACATCTTTACGGAGCGCCCCGTCACGTTGGAGCGCCTTTCCGCTCATTTTTCATTCTGTCGGGCGCAGGAGGTCATGCCCGGGAAGGCGGAGGAGATCCCGCTTCTGAAATCGGAAGTGACAGCCTACTACAAGGGGATGGAAAGCAAGCGCAAACGCGACGCTGCGGCGGCGCGCATAAAGCTGGCGGAAACCTATCCCGCGTTCGCAGGAAACGAAAAGGCAAAAAAAGAGGCGGAGGCAGCGCTTGCCGATGCGGAAGCCGCAGAAGATCATGTGCGCGTGAGCAAGCTGATCCGTGAATATATGCAGATTCTCGGCGAGCGCAAGAAGGCGTGCGAGCGGGCGGGGATCGACGTCAGGATATTCGAGCCCGTACAAAAATGCCCGTTCTGCGGCGGCAGCGGGCTCAGGGAGAACGGCGAGATCTGCGTCTGCGCATGGCAAAACGAGGAGGAGATCAAGCGATGGAACGCTGCCCGCCGTCTCGAAGAGAAATTCGGGCGCGAGTGGGCGCTGTACGTTCGTGACGAAGGAACGCAGGGAACGGAACTGACCGCGGCAGATGTCCTGCCGGAAGGCGGAACGAATCGCCTGAGCGACGGTTCTTGAAGATATGCCGATGTCCGCAAGCGGCGGCGTTACCCCTTGACGGGAGGGCGCACCTCCGCATCGGCGAAAGCATTCTCCTATGGGCGGCTGCCGCCGCAGTTCGGAGGCAGCCGTTCAGGAGAAGTCGGGAAAACCGCCGCAAGGTGAGAAAATAGGAGAAGCAACATGGTAAAAATCAGGATTCAAGGCACGCGTGAAGAGAACGAGCAGGCGAAAAAATTTTTGGATGCCTGTGAGCGCCGAGGCGAAATCGAAATTCTTTCCGTTTCCGACCCGTATGCCAACCGCGGGAACAGCAAGTACGAGCGGGTATATGCGGAAATCGAAATTAACCGTTCGCAGACGGGAGGAAAGCAATGATCACGGTGCAAATGACAAGAGAGGAGTACGAGCGGTTCCAGGCGTTCCGCGGTGCGGAACGGACGATCGAGAGCATCCGAACGCAGGACAAGCTCTTTCGCAAGCAGGCGGAGGAGCTCTCCGAAGCGGTATTGGCGGCGATGAGTTCCGATCTGGAAGGGATCTCATTGAAAAATACGGTGGCGGCGCGCCGTGCGATCGATTGCGCCGCGGAGATACTTGCATAGGGGGCGAAGAAATGAAAGTAACAGATATGCTGCGGGACATACCGAGTACGGAATTGCGGATGGAACAGGTGAGAAGGATCGGGTTCGGGAGCACGGATCTGGCGCATGCGTCGTTGGTGCTTGTACATCTTGCGGCGCTCGCCGCCCAGAAGGGTGAGCCGGAAGTAGCGGATATCATGAACGGAGCATACTCCATCATATTCCAGGTCGCTGTAGACGGAGGTCTCGGCGGACGATGAAAACGATCAGCATTTTATTGTGGGAACTTGACGAAAAGGATATCGCGGCGCTGCCCGATGGGTTTCCCGTTTTACGGTACGACAAGCTGACGCAGACAATTACGGTATTGCATGCACACGGTGCCGCATTCATGAGAGATCGGCGCTATGTGTATCTGCTGTATCGGCTTCCGAACGTTATCCCCGGAAACGGGGACGGAGAGATCTTGCAGGCGTGCGGATCCGCAGAGGCAGATCCCCGCATGCGGGGAGAGGTGAGCGGATGAACGGCATGCGCGTGACGGTAGAGATGGGGCAGGAGGAGTTTATCGCGTTCGTGAATTTCCAAAAGGAGCGTCCGCAGCTTGTGACGACCGCCAAGCGGTTGGACGAGGCGTTGAGCGAACTTGCGGCAGCGGTGAACGAGGCGATCAGCGATGACTGCGGGAACATCAAAGTAAATTTTGAAGCGGCGCGCGAGCTGCTGCGGCTCGCAGGGAAGTATCTGTGAGGAGGTGAGATATGAGCGGAATCCCGCCCTGAAGGAGATGCGAGAGACGTGGAGAGCGGTAATGAAGTGGGTGGGCGTATGTGCGGTGCTGGCAGCGTGCGGCATTGCATACGCGGCGGTCATCCTGGGATGGATCGTATAGGAACGCGCAGGGGAAAAGAGGCGCATAGCGGAAAAATATAAGAACCGTATCAGACGGGAAGGAGAGAACAATGGCACAAGGCAGAAAGACGAACGGCGGGAACGGGGTTCTGATTGTACTCGGGATCCTGATTCTTGCGGCAATGATCGCGGTGATTCTGGGGTTCTGTACGAACTGGTATCGGGATTGGACGCGGTTCGGGATCGGTGGAGAGCAGCAGGAAGAACAGCTCCCGGACGAAACACCGGACGGGGAAGAGGGCGAACAGCAGACGCCGGACGACGGGCAGGAAGAGCAGCTCCCAGACGAAACGCCGGACGGGGAAGAGGGCGAACAACAGACGCCGGACGACGGACAGGAACCTGCGGACGAAGCTGCGTGTGATGCCGTGAGATCGGAATGAATCAATCATAAGCGAGGATCTGGAAGATGAAAACGAAAAGTAACGGAAAGACGGCGGTGAAGGCGATCGGCTGTATTCTTTTGGCACTTGCGATCGGTGTCGGCGGTGGGCTGGTCGGCTGGTTCGCGCATGCCCGGAATTGGTTCGGCAGCGGAGAACAGACAGAAACTCCCGAAACGGGCGGAGCGATTATCGGTGAAGGCGAAAGCAACGGCATTGAAATGATGTCGACGAAGATCGCCGCGGAGGACTACGAGGAAAATGGCATTTCTCCCATGGCGGAAAGCGCATATCAGATTACGGCGACGATCACGCCTTCAGATGCAGAAAATCAAGCGGTGGTTTGGACGGTGGCGTTTTCTAATCCATCTTCATCGTGGGCAACGGGTAAATCGGTCACGAACTATGTGACGGTTACTCCAACGGCTGAAGGTTCGCGTACGGCAAACGTAGAGTGCAAAGGAGCATTTAGTGAGCCCATTGTTGTAACTGTTGCGTGCGATGAAAATCTTGAAATAAAAGCAAATTGTTTTGTGGATTATATGAAACGCATTACTTCCGAGTTAAATTTTGGATTTTCAAGGACTGATGGTCCCGGTTTTGATAAGGTTCTTTTTGGATTTACCGATTCGCCTGGTTATCCGACAACATTTGAGTTTCGGGATTTTAAATATACCGACGGGACTGTTGATCCTGAAATCGAGGTGACCAGATTTGAAGTTGGATTAACAGAGGAATTTCTTGAGGCACATTCTGATATAGCTGCTTACTATGAGAGGCCTGTAATCGAGGAATCACATATTTTTGAAAAGAACGGCGGCTATTATGCGAATTGCAGTTTTGAAGATTTACATACACGTTTGTTCACTTTTGAATATGATTCCACGGCATATAACGTTCTGAATATTCCGGATAACTCGGATGCAATTTATGTAAGCGTTTCATTTAATCTGAAATATGACGGCGTTATCATGAGTTCGGATAAATTCACAAAAACGATGTCGTATTCCGTAGGGCATCTTTATACTCCTGTCGAGGATGTTTCTCTTTCGGATAGCTCTTTGGTTTTTTAAGACAAGGAAGGTATAGCGGGCGCCGGAAGTCCCGCTCCAGACGAAAAGACGAGAGGTGGAAAGATGGCAAAGAACGGCGGCAGGAAATTTTTTCTCATCGTGCTGATCCTTGTAATGCTTGGGGCATTGGCAGGGGGGATCTATGCGGCATGGTATTATACGGACGGATTCACGAAGTTCCCGTGGCAGAAGGAAGACCCGGAGACCCCCGGAAAGGATCCCGGCACGATCACGGGGAATTATTATATCGAGCTGGACGGCATGAAATACGGCGACGGCGGCGTGACGGGACTTTCCTCCGGAATCACATACGCCGTGGGAGCGGATTTTGGTACGGATTATACCGTGACGATGACCGCCCGCGCGGCGGCAGAGGATTTCGGGTTCACGCTCGGGGCGGAACCGTATAAGTGGAGCAACGTTGTGGGAGATGATTTCACGGCGGGATTTACGATCACGCGCGCGGCGACGGGATTTACAGTGGAATACGGTGCGCTGGATGAGATCATCGCTGGGGCAAAGGGGAACACGGTCACGCTTGAGGACGGTGTCTCGGACACGGTCGCAGACAAGTTCGCCATGACGGTGACGGCAGCGAACGGGTACAGCATTACGGTCACGTTCTCCACCGCGCCGGAGAGTATTATTCTCGATCCGGATCATATCATTTTCGGAGACGGCAGCGGGCAGGAGCCGGAAGAACCGGAAGAGCCCGAGGAACCGGAAGAGCCGGAGGAACCTGAGGAACCTGAGGAACCCGAGGAACCCGAGGAACCGGAAGTGCCTGCAATGTCGCAAGATGCGCAGGAGTTTGTCTCCTCGATCAAGGAATTGATGACCGGCATCTTGAAAATATATTCCGATTTGTCGGATGATGAACTTGCTGTTGTAACCGGGGATCCCGATGGGATAGCAATGGCTCAATTTAGAATGTTGATAGAAATCGGAAACGAGCGGTATCCGGAGTTGTCGGAAACGGATCGTCAGCATCCGACCGTGAATGCAATAAAAGCAATTTTGGATTATGCCGAAAGCAATCGTCAGGACGGATTGACGCGGGCAGAGATCAATACACTTTTTGAAATGCTGAATGAAATATGATAAAACAAATTTTCAAAACTGCATCGGCGTGTATTTTATCGGCGGGGATCGGGTTCGGCGTGGGCGCCGCGCCCGCAACCGCCACGCTCACGGATGCGCTCACACAATACGATCAGACGACAATCGAGCAGGATCTCGCCTCGGTGGATCTCTCCGTATATGCCAAAGACGGGAACGGGCGGCATCGCCTGATCGACGAGGCGGGATTCATGGAGTACGCATACAGCAGCGACGCGTCGGTGGCGGAGGATTATTTCGGGATCTATTTCTATGTGTACAACCCCACGGGGCGGGAAGTATCTTCCCGTACGGGCGCGAATGTCGTGAATATGGCGGTGGCATACGATACGGAGGGCGAACCGACAGAGTATGCAAACTGCGCGATCACGATCCTGGATTATACGGACGATCATCTGATCTATAAATTCAAGCTGACGAACAGCGCGGGCGCATACGACCGCGCAAAGGTATATGCTGCCGCGCATGATGGCGTACGCCGCTACGATATCGCGGGGATCCAGCTTTGGTTTTCGGGCGATGCAAACGCAACGGATTCCAATTCGGCAAACGAAGAGAAGGGCAGGACATACCGCTGCACGGGATACAGCAAGGGCTGCGGAGCGGATAAAGAGGCAGAAAGCACGCTTCAAATCGCGGAGGAAAAGCTCGATACGATCAGCCTCGATGTAGAGCATACATTTTGGAGGACAATGTCGTCCTCTCTTGGTTCAGGACATCAAAATCAGTTGGATACCGTGTATTTTACCGTGCCTGACCGATATTTCGAGGAGTACGGGAAACTCCAACGTATTATGGCAGAATGGTACGAGTTCAAGCTCAAGCCCGCTTTAATAACAAGTGAAGATTCATTTTATAATGGGATTAGCAACTATATTGGAAAACAATTACCGTGGATATCTGAATGGTTTCAGAGTTACGGTGTTGGACGCGAAGGATATTTTGACGAGAGTATTCTTTGGTCGTTTGGTAGCTATGTGAGCAGCAAAATGGATGGGTTTGTATGGAATGCTACTTATGATCCGGAAGATCCGGTAGATACTCCTATGGAAGCATTATATTTAATTTTTAATACCAATGGAGTAGATATAGATTCGTATGACCCGTATGCCGATATTCAATCTCAGGGCGGGATCATGCGGAACGCTATCGAAAATTACATATACAGCTATGACCGCTCATTTGAAAACGGTACAGTGAACGTGAAAGAAAAGGCGATCAGCGCCGATTTGTTCGAACGGGATATCGACGGGAGCCGCAAAGTGAATAATGCAAGTGGCATTGTGCAAAGCGGTTTTGACGGAATTTCCCGCTATGACTTCGATATCGACGCCGATATTCAGGAAATGGTCTCATGGGACGATACGGATCCCTCATGGTGGGATAATGTAAAAGATTTTGGACTGTGGAATACGTTATTTGGAAAGATTCCAGACGAAACGGGACGAGAATTTGCACCGATCTATTTCCCGAAAGAATCGGATTTTGCAGGGACACCGGAAAATATTTCGGACAATCTGATGTGTCAGGTTGCAGACGTCGAAAAAATCAGGGCGGCATACAACGAAGCGAAAAGACAGGAAAAAACGCTGGTATTTTTTCGATTTGCAGTAACAGATTATCGCAGCGAATCAGCTCAGTTGCGCGAATGGGAAAAAAGAAGTGCGTTGGGAAATGATAGTATAAAGTCATCTACAAATAATGCTTATATTGCCCAGCAGACGATATTCCTGAATTTTGATATTATCCAACTAACGTTTAATGATGGTGGAAATTTAACGGTCATTCCCGTCGTAGCCGACCCCATCGATATCATAAATCCTTATACGCCTCCTGTGATTTCGGGGAATTTTGATTGGGCATTGGTTGCGATCCTCGCCGGGGTGGCATTGGTGAGCCTTGTAGGGATCGGGCTCGGAGCGGCAAAGGAGAAGTAAGATGATCTGGTCTGTATGTTTAACGGTGTTGGCGCTTGCGGTGCGCGTATTGCTGGAATATCTTTCGAAGGAGTACGAGAATCTGACGGCGGCGCTCCCGTGGTGCAACTATGTTATGTACGCGTTGCTTGCGGTGGAGGCGGTCATGGTGATCGTGAAGGTCGTGAAGGCGTTCCGCACTGGGAATGTATCCATCGTGGCGCCCATCATTGCGACGGCGATCACGGGCGCGGTATACGTTCTATTCCGTTGGCTGGGCGAAAAATATGCAGTCTGCGCGCCGTTCGTGCCGTGGATCGGCTATTCGCTCATAGGATTTGCCGTGATCATGGTCGTATTTATTGTCGTGAAAGTAATTTTGGAGATCAAGAAAAAGTAAAAAACCCTGAAAAGGGATAAGAGGTGAAATATGGATAAGACGAAGAGCAGAAAGTGCAATGTGGGGAGCAAGGCTGCAAAAGCCGTTACGGTTCCCGTGAACAAGAAGGGCAGTGCAGCACCCGCCCCGAAGAAGCGGAGGAACGAAGCAGCCGTCCCCATCGGAACGGCGTTGGCGAACGCTACTGCCGTGGGGGCGACGAAGAATAAGATCGTCGTGACGCGTGTGACATCCGAGAACGCGCCCGGGCGCTATGTCCGAACAGAAGAGCGGCTGTATTACGATCAGACCCCCGAGAATATGCGCAGGATTGCGAAAAGCGGTATTACCGTCAGAAAAATCGAAGGCAAGAGGTGAGGGAAATGGCAAGTAAACCCGTAAGATCGAATACGAAGAAGGCAAAGGAGATCATCCGCCAAGAGATCCGCTGGTGTTTTGCGCCCAAGGTGCGCGGCTATGGGAAAAGCTCTCTCGACAATATGAGAGAAGCCGCAAACAGCGCGTCGCACGATATTCCGAAGTGGAAGAGAAGCAACTATACGGACGCTTTGCGGGTCGTGGACGGAGCCTATATGAATATCGCTACGCAGGGCGATATGCTCGGCAAGATCTATGGCAAAGATAAGGTCAAAAAATGGGATGGGGAAAAGCGGCATGAGGTGTATCGGCACCTTGTCGCACGAGAGTACGACGCCATGAACCGAGAGGAAGCAGCGAAAAAGGCTAAGGCAAAACGCACAAGATTCGCCGAAAAGCCTGTCTCCAAAAAGAAATAGGAAAACCCTGCCAGCGGAAATGAAGGCAGGGGGGATGCAAAAATGAGCAAGCGAAGGAAAAAAACAAAAAATCTGGATGAGTTCCGAAAGCTGAACACCAAAGAAGCCAAAGGTCATTTGCAATATGTTTTCGGCATGACGGGCAGTAAATTACAAAGTCTGGGCGTGACTCACGGAAAACGGACGAAAGGAGTCAATAATATTCCTTTGAAAAAGAATCCGAACCCGAAGGACGAAAAACAGGCATACGTGCGCCCGAAAATTACGCAGGAACAGGCAAAATTATACGGAAAACAGCTGGATGGTCTTGGCTTATCGGCGGAAGATAAAGCTGTCGTGTGGGAACTTATCGAACGGCTGCGGAAAAAAGGGCAATAAAAAAAGAAAGGCGGCTGCCCGAAACCTGATTCGTCCATAGCCCCGCGTCTGCAACCCCGATATTGAGGGAGACACAAACCTTTCTATAAGCATTATACGCAATTTCTGTAAGTTTGTCAATAGAATTTGAAAAACGGAGGGGCATATCCATGAGAAAAGTCATTAAAGAGGAGGAAAAAGAGGAGCAGGCGACGCAGCTCCGCATGCTGCAAGTCAAAAGCGACCTAAGGCGCCGTCCGTACGGGCTTTTGGAGGGTGTCGGGATGAGTACATCCGGTATGAGCCCGCGCGAGGCATGGGCGGCGTGGAACGCGTATCGCAAGGAGGAGCGTGCTCGCCGGAAAGAAGGGAAGTCAAAGGGCAAGAAGTCCTCGAAGAAAAAGACTGCCTCCGCTCCTATGCGCCCCATTTTGGAGCCGAGAAAGCCGCAGGCGGCGCTCCCGAAAGCAGTATCTGCTTTGCTCGTTCCGGTCGTGAGCGGGGGAAAAACGGAACTCACCGCGCCGATGAAACGGGAGACACAGCCCGCCGAACAGAAAAGCACCGTCGTGATCCCCGAGCTGAACCGGCGGGACATTGAAACGGCAAACGGGAACAGCATGTTCAATCGCGGCGATAATTCCGCGCGGGATTATCAGCGTTACGTTAATCGGGTTTTGGGCTGGGATATTGCAGACAGCAAAAAACAGCAGATCATCGATCAGATCCATAAGCGTTGGACGCGTAAACTTTCGCTCGAAGCACAGCATGTTCCCATCACGGTTGCGGGACCGGCGCGATACAATGCGAAAAAATACGACAAGAGCGAACAGATCCTCCGCGACGCGCATGATTTTGTGACGTGGTTCGAAAAGATCGAAGAGAGCGTTAGAGAAAGCAAGCGTCAATATGAGGATACGAGCGCAAAGGATGCGAAACGGGCAGAAGAGCATTTCAAAGAAGCTCTCGCGCGCGGGTGGTTCACATCGCCCACGACGATCGCAAACGCTTTGACGCCCATCGCGCAGTACGATCCCGCGCGGTTTGTCGAACTTTACGACGAAATGGATAAAAAATACCGTTTCCGCAAGAACACGACGGCGGCGAAGATCTACGACAAGATCAAGGCGGGCACCTATCAGGGCGCGCCGAAGGCGCAGAAACTCCTCGAAACGGACAATCTGAACGCTTACCGCAAGCGGATCGACGCGGGCGAGCGCGTATTCATCAAGTTCACCACACGCCCGAAACCGCAGCTCATTTACGCGTTGAAGAAACGCGGATGGCATTGGAACGCATTGGAAAGCGCTTGGAGCGTTCCCATCGATAAGTACGACAAGGAATTTGTCGCATCCATCGATGACCGCTACGAAAAATACTTGTGATATATGGAAACCAGGGAACAGAAGGAACAGGAACAACCGAAAAAGAAGGAAAAGATCGCAGATCGTAAGGTCAACGTCGTCGTATTGATCGCGGTGTGCGCGGCGATCATATTCCTTCTCGGGGTATTCGTCGGGGTAAGGTTATGAAAACGCACAGCGATGAGTGGTTTGCACGGCAACAAGCCCGGCTTTTGGAGCCGTACAAGAACACGAGGCGGTATAACTACATTCCCGCCGTGGTTTTTGTGGCAGCGTACTTCGTGACGAAGGATTATTATCACGGCTGGCAGAATCTTCTCTATTCCTTTCTCGATGTCTCGATCTTTTTCCGTTGGCGGTGGGAAGTCTCCTTCATTGCGGACGTGGTATTGTGGCTCGTCGCATTGGTGGTGCAGATCGTCGCGCTGGTGTTTTTCATCAAAACATTCGTCAACGTTGTCCGATGCAAATATTACGAGAACGTCGCGCGCGTTCAGGCGATGGACTATCTCGGATCGGCGCGCGTGGTAACGCTTACGGGCGTTCCGGGGTGTGGCAAGACGTTTTCTGGTGGCGCAAACATCGCGATCGCCGTGGCTGCAAGCCGTTGGGCGAAGCTGAAAAGCGACTATTTCCTGCAACACGGCATGGTGACGCGCTGGAAGCTCGAGGGCAACACGGACGCCATCGAAAAGTTTGCGGCATTGGAAGAGAGCTACATTTACTACGCAGAACGGGAGGCGCGGTATATTCCATGTCTTGTCTCTACGATCCCGCTCCGCGACCTTCTCGGGCGGTTCAGTTACGTTATGACGCCCGAGGTAGAGGCGCAGGTCACGAGGGTACCCGAATATTCCGTGCTTTTTAAGGACGAATCGGGATTGGATAGCGGCGCGTCCCGTTCGCGGGATATGTCGCTCGCAGAACAGGCAACATATCGTTTTATCCGTCATTTCGGCGACTTTACGTTGATCAATACCGATCAGCGGGAGACGGGAAACGCCGTCCAGATACGCGGCGTGACGGATTATAACATCAATTTGCAGCGGCAGGAAACGATCATGGCACCGAATTTTGCGTGGAAGATCTTTCAAAAGCAGAAAAATCGCTATTTTCGGCGGCTGCAAGAGGGCAAAATCAGCCGTGAAAAGGCGCAGTATATCGGTGAAAAGTATTTTTATCGAGAGAAATATCTTGAAACGATCGGATTTCGGAAAATTCCGTATACGCATGGCGGAGCAAACGGGCAGGGTACCGTGTTCGATCGCGGTACATACATTTTTCCGCGCCGCGGTATGGCGGACTACGATGGCAGAACGTGGTGGAAAATGTATCAGGCGAAGGATAAACCCATCGATCTTGCGACGTGGGAAACGCTTTTGGTGGGCGAAGATGAAGTGCGCGTCCGCGATCAGGACGACAAGCCCAAACGGCGCACGGCGTAAGATTGCGTAACGCGGAGCATGGCTGCATCAACGGCGCAGCGGTGTTGTTATCCGTTTATTTGTATTTGCGCGATTTTGAAAAGAAGGAATGACATTAAAAATTTTCAAATTCGAGACGAACCGAAGGCGAATTTCGCCCGATGGGGCGAAATTCGTTTGAAAATTTTGTCATTACTTTCAAAATCGCGCAGAAAATAAACGGACGGCGGTACTAAATCCCGCGCGGCTTTGTCGCGCGGGTGCTGAGAAAGCGAAGGTACCGCATGGAATTTCTCGAAAATCCGCTGAATAGCGGATTTTCGAGCCGCCCCGAAGGAGGGGGCGAAAATCGGGAAAAATCGGCAAAAAACGGCGGTGGAGCCGCCGGAAGGAGGGGAACGATGGATGGCGCGATCACGAGGCTGGAGAACTACGAAACGCGGCTGTATTGTCTGCTTGCGGACGAGCTTGCGGAGGGCGCGCGCCGCGTGGACTTTGAGGATATCGCGCGCCGCCTGGGTTGTTCCCGATCCACGGTCACCTATAATGTCGGAAAACTGATGTCCGCCGGCGTGATCGGCTGCACCGACGGCAAGCTGTACTTGAAAAAAGAATAAACGTCCGTACAGGCGTTTGAGGTAGGAGTATGAACGATGGGATGACTTTGCGAGAGTTGCGGGAACAGAGCGGAAAGACCCGTGCCGACGTCGCCGCCGCTTTGGGTGTGAGCGTCTCGGGATTTTCAAATTATGAGAATGGCAACAGAAAAATTGGGATAGAACAAGTTCTTGTCCTTGCAAATATATACGGGGAAACCGCCGAAGAGATTATTAAAGCGCAGATTAATAGCTGTCAGACAGCCCGATTAAATAATCGGATGTAACACAATAAAATTTGCAGATTTCCACAATAAGTTCGATTGGCGGTTGTCGGGTTCCATGCTCATAATTAGCATACGTTTGAAGCGGAATAGACAACGCAGCTGATACTTGTTTTAAGGTAAGTCCGCGTTCTTTTCTCAGTTCGGTGAGCCTTTCCGAAAAAGTATTCATAAAATTCATTTTATTCAAAATGAAAAATAATACTTGACTTTATTCAAAATGAGTAATATAATTATTCAAAACGAATAAAACAAGGAGATGCGAATATGACGGAAAAGGCAAGGGCGAAGCTCACGAGGCAGATTATCAAGACGGTGGACAGGAACAACCATAATTGGACGTTCAACGGGCAGAGGTTTGAAACATGGATATCGCTTTGGTATGAGCATGTCGGATATCAGATTCGCATCCAAAGCACGATAGACGAGGTAAAAACGGAGTTCTTCGTGCGGAAAGTATGCGGCGAGACTATCGATCCCGAAGCTTATTTTCGAGAAGTGGAGTTCAGCGGCAAAACGAGTTATGCGGACGCGGTGCAATGGATCGCGGAGAGGGTCGCGGAAGTAGCGGAACGGTTTGAAGATCAGTCGGCAGTCTATCGCTTGCAAAGCGCGTATCGCGCCGACGTCGAACAAACGCTCCGCAGAATACTTTCGTAATCGCGGACTTTGAAAAAAAGCGTATAGCGGGCGCGTAAGACCCGCCCCATTCCCAGAAACGGGAACGAACGAAATATCCCGCGCGGGGCGGGAAAGCCCCGCAGCAAGGGATATTGAGAGGAAAATGCTATGATGAATACGGCGGAAAAATTAAATCGGGCGGGAGGCTCGCACAGCGGGTTTGTGCGCGTCCCGTACAGTCTTATGGGACGCACGGTCATGCGGAACGGGCGCGAGCGAAAGCTCTGCGGTGCCGCGCTTTTGGTGTGCTCTGCCATTTTCAGTTTTTCCGCCGATGGACATAAGAGCGATTTTACATATTCCGAGCTCAACAAGCGATACCGCATCTCCCGCGCGTCTGTATCGCGTGCCATCCGCGTCGTCCTGGATAACGATCTCGCCGAGCGCGGGGATAACGTGCATGAGTATCAGAGCAAAGGGATCAAAGAGGACGAGCCGTATTTATACATCGAGGAGTGGCTCTATCATGCGCAATTCGAGGCGGACGGCGTGCTGCGCTATCTGACGAAGAACGAAGTCCTTGTGCTAAGCTATCTCATTTCATTCTCCAAGAACAAAAAGGCATGGTCGGGATCCTGCCGCGGGATCGCGCGCCGCCTGCCGTTCGGGAAGGATACCGTCATCAAGAGTATCGACCGCCTGAAGGCGATGGGGCTCGTATACGTTGAGGGCGCGGCAAGAAACAACTACCAACGGGCAAAATTCCATGTCAACGGAAAGCTCCTGCGCGCAAAGCGCGAGGAGATCGTCAGGCGCGCAAAAGGCAAAGACGAAAGAACGCGGAACGCGGATGCGAGAGCGGAGCGAGAGAGATTCTATGCTTTGCGCCGAAACGCCGCCACAAGCCGCGCGGAGGAAATGCGGGCACGGGCTATGGAGGACGCCCGCTTTGCAGACGCAGAACGGGAGTATCGCAGTCTGGATATCCGAATCGGCAAAGCGGAGGCGTTCTCGCTTCCGGGCTTGCAGGAGCTGATCCGAAAGCAGAAGATCGCCGCTGCCGTCAAAGCCGAGCGTCTGACAGCCATGAACATGACGTTCGAAGATCTGGAGCCGAAATATATATGTCCGAAGTGCTCTGATACAGGCTATCTTCCGGACGGTCATTTGTGCGACTGCTATCCCGAGAAAAGGGGGAGGCGGCGAACATGACGGATATAAGAAAGTGCAGGCGAACTGAATAAAAAGAAAAGCGCGAGCGATCGCGCTTATCGTCGTGTGATCTGACCCGGGTTTTTGAGAAACGGCGCTCCGCATCGGAGCGCCGTTTCCTATGTCCTGATTACTGTCCGAATTTGATACTTTTCGCGCGCTCACGATTCGCCGCTAACGCGCGCAAAAGCAGACACTACTCTTTGAAAAAGCAATCAAAAACAGACACTATAAGTATAGTATCTAAGTATTCTGTAATCATAGGACGGCGCTCCGCCCCCGTCCGTACGAAGGAAAGATCGGAAGCCGCCCGCAGGGCGTGTTATGTGCTCGCTGCGTTCCCCCGGAATCGTCCGATCGGCGGGCGGCTTGGATTTGCAGCACGGCGCGGGCGCGCCCGCGCAAGCGGATAGATCAGGACTGCGCCCGAGGGTCGCGGAATGTCCTGCAAGCGGTTATCCCTATGGCGCCGATCAGGAAGAGAGGGGAGCGGCGCCGCCCGCCGCGCCGCGGTTCTTCCAGGGCGCGGTGCCGGCGCAGAAAATCAAAACCGCACCCAAGGAAAGGTGCGGGAGCAAAAACGGATTTTCGGTGATTGGGGAAAATTGGGGAAATGTGAATTATGCTATATATTTCAATTTGCTGAAAAAAAGAAAAAAAACGACCATTTTTAAGCGAAACAGCTCAAAAATGACCGAATTTAGATGGTGCCGCTGATCGGGGTCGAACCGATACGGTATCACTACCACAGGATTTTGAGTCCAGCGCGTCTGCCAATTCCACCACAGCGGCAAAATGCTATATTAGTATAGTATAATTATATGGAAAAGGCAAGCGATTTTTGCGATTTCCTTGCAAAAAACTGCGCGGCGTGTTACAATAAGAATATGGATAAACTTGTTCTCATCGACGGCAACAGCCTTTTGAACCGCGCATTTTATGCAATGAGCGTGTTTACTACAAAAGACGGACTCCCGACGAACGGCATTTTCGGTTTCGTCAAACTGCTCTTAAAGATCATCGACGACGAAAATCCGAAATACATCGCCGTCGCGTTTGACCTGCATGCTCCGACCTTCCGCCATAAATTATATCCTGATTACAAGGGTACGCGTAAACCTATGCCGGAAGAACTTGTCGTACAGGTGCCCGTTCTGAAAGACCTGCTCCGTTCGATGGATATCTGTATCGTTGAAAAAGAGGGGTACGAGGCAGACGATCTCATCGGAACGCTCTCTAAAAAATTCGAGGGCGTCGATTCCCTTATCTATACGGGCGACAGAGATTCCTATCAGCTCATCGGCGAACACGTGAGCGTTTGCTTTACGAAGCGCGGCGTGAGCGATCTTATACGCCTTACAAAGGATAATTTTACGGAGCACGAAGGTATCGAACCGTGGCAGGTCATTGAGCTCAAGGCGTTGATGGGCGACAGTTCCGATAATATCCCGGGCGTGAAGGGGATCGGTCCGAAAAGCGCGCTCTCGCTGCTGCAGTCTTACCGCGATCTTGACGGTGTGTACGCCCATCTCGACGAATGTTCCGCGTCGCTGAAAACAAAACTGACGGAGCACGAGGCGGAGGCGCGTCTTTCAAAAACGCTTGCGACGATCGATACGCATGTCCCGCTCGATATTTCGCTGGAAAACTGCATGCTTCGCATTCCCTTCCCCGAGGAGGCGCGCAGGTCGTTTGCAAAACTTGAATTCCGTTCGCTGGTCGGAAGTGAATATTTCCCGAAAGAGCAGGCATACGAACTGACATGTCATACCTGTACGTCGGACGAGTTCAACGACCGCGTAAAGGATGCCGAGGCATGCACGGAGTTTTCTCTGTGTGTGGAATCGGACGGACTGCACCTTGCGATCGACGGAAAAGAGTATCTGTTCCCGCTGCGTACGAACTTTCTTGAACCCGGATTTTTCCTGGAAGAGCTCAAACCGCTGCTGACAGCCCTCTTTCAGCGGGATAAACTCGCCGTTCTTGCCGATTACAAGGCAATCGCGCACCTTCTTGACGGGGCAGGGATCGCGATGTCGTGCCGCGTGGAGGATGTTACGCTCCTGCGTTATCTTATCGATTCCAACCTGCGGCCTTCGGGAGCGAAGGCGTTTGCGCAGGATTATTCCATGCCGGAGGACTGCTGCGCCTGTGCGCTTGCACGCGCATACCGCGATGCGCTGGAACAGACGCGCGGCACGGCGGAGGAGAAACTCTACCGTGAACTGGAACTTCCGCTCTCGCAGGTGCTCTTTGAAATGGAGCGCACGGGCGTAAGGGTGGATATCAACAAATTCTCTGCTTTTTCGGAAAAATTCAAGGGTGCGATGGCAGAGCTTTCCGCACGCATTTTTGAAATTGCAGGCGTTGCGCCCTTTAATCTGAATTCTCCGTTCCAGCTCTCCGAAGTGCTGTTCGAAAAGCTTGGATACAGCGCTAAAGGCGTTAAAAAGAACATTCGCGGCGGATATTCCACGAGCGCGGAGGTTCTGGAAAAACTTGCCGAGGATCATGAGATCGCACGGCTTATCCTGCAATACAGAGAGGTACAGAAACTTCAGTCGACCTATGTGGACGGCATCCGCCCCCTCGTGAAAAACGGCATCGTGCATACGACGTACAATCAGACGATGACGACGACCGGGCGTCTTTCGAGCGCGAATCCGAACCTGCAGAATATCCCCGTCCGTACGGAGATGGGCAGGGAACTGAGGAAACTTTTTATTGCCCGCGAAGGAAATATCCTCATCGACGCGGACTATTCCCAGATCGAACTGCGTCTTCTGGCGCATTTTTCAGGGTGTAAGGCATTGCGCGAGGCATACGGGGCGGGCGAAGATATCCATGCGGCAACGGCGGCGCGTCTTTTTCATACGCCGCTTGCGGAAGTTACGCCCTCCATGCGCCGGCGGGCAAAGACGATCAATTTCGGCATCATTTACGGCATGAGCGCTTTCGGTATGGCAAAGGATCTCGGTTGCCCGCCCGATGAGGCGCAGCGGTATATCGACGCCTATTTTGCCGCGCACCCCGAGGTGAAGATTTATATGGAGGAGAACGTCCGCCGCGCCAAGGAGGACGGGTTCGTTACAACGGTGCTCGGACGCAAACGGTTTATCCCGGAGCTCAAATCCGGAAACTATAACCAGCGGATGTTCGGGGAGCGCGCCGCCATGAACATGCCTTTGCAGGGCAGCGCTGCAGACATCATTAAAATCGCCATGCTCCGTGTACACGACAGGCTGAAAAAAGACGGCTCCCGCGCGCAGCTTGTCTTGCAGGTGCACGACGAGCTTGTGCTCGACGCTCCGGAAGGCGAGGCAGAGTACGCAAAAAATATGCTGAAAGAAGAAATGGAGGCGGCGATAAGGCTGGATGTCCCGCTGATCGCGGATGTTTCCGTCGGAAAGAGTTGGTATGACGCAAAGTAAAAAGATCGCCGTAACAGGCGGCATCGGGAGCGGGAAGTCCTTTGTCTGCACGCTGCTCAGAGAATACGGATACGCCGTCTTTTCCTGTGACGAGATCAGTCGTTCGCTTTGGCGTAACGCAGAGTATTGTGCCGCCTTGGGAAAACTGTTTCCCGATTGTACGGAAAACGGCAGGATCAGGAAAGAACTGCTTTCTAAAAAGGTCTTTTCTGACCGCAGCGCGCTTGCTCGCCTGAACGATTTTTCTCACCCGCGTATCATGCGCACCCTGATCGGGGAAATGGAAAAGGCGGGCGGGATTTCGTTTGCCGAAGTCCCTCTGCTTTTTGAAGGGGGATATGAGAGCCTCTTTGACGAAGTGATCGCCGTGCGGCGCGATGCGTCGGCTCGGATCGCCGCCGTTTCGGCACGGGACGGGCTTTCGCCCGAAGAGGTGACCGCCCGCATGAGAGAGCAGTTCCCTCCGGAACGGCTCAGCGAAAAAACCTGTCATATCATTGAAAACAATGGGGATAGGGAGGCATTGAGCCGTCAGCTCGGGATAATTCTCAAACAAATTCTTCCGCAGTCGTCATAAAAGAGAAAGAATGGCGCAATCGGCGCATACTGCTAAAGTATGAAAGTCTATCGCGCCGTTATCGTCTGTATTTGCGTCTTTTTTGCGTCAGCGTTCGGGTTTCTCCTCGTGCGGACGACATATCCGCGGCCGTATGCGGAGGATGTGCAGAAAAGCGGGCTGCCTTCCGCGCTCGTCTATGCCGTGATCAAAGCGGAAAGCAGTTTCCGCGAGGACGCCGTGAGCCGTGCGGGCGCCGTCGGACTCATGCAGATCAGACCTGCGACTGCGGAATTTATCTGCACCAGACAAGGGATCGCATTCGAAAGTGCGCGGCTGAAGGAAGGGAGTTATAATATTTCGGTCGGGTGTATGTATCTGAAATATCTGATCGAACGGTTTACCGTACTCGAAACTGCGCTCGCCGCATACAACGCGGGGGAGGGAAAGGTACGTTCATGGCTGAAAAATTCCGACTTTTCTGCGGATGGCATCGTCCTTCGGAAGATCCCGTATCCCGAGACGGAGGAATATATAAAAAAAGTTGCAAAATTTCGGAAAAATTACGAAATTTTCTATGGAAAAACTTGACTTTTGATTTTGTTTGCGGTACAATAACAAAGCTGTCAGCGAGATGCGGTCGTGGCGGAACTGGCAGACGCGCAAGACTAAGGATCTTGTGGTTCACACCATGCAGGTTCAATTCCTGTCGACCGCACCAAAAAGAAGACTCTGCGTTGTGCAGGGTCTTTTTTCATGGCCGAGAATTCGACAGGAATTGAGGGTGGAGGCGTTTGCGGGAGCAAACGGTTTGCGCGGCGGAGACGGTAACGCATGAAAAGGGCGGGCAGAGCGTTTTTTCGCTCTGCCCGCCGCATCGTCTGATATTCTTGATGTGACCCGTCAGTTTGTCTGCAATGCAATCGGCCAGGCGGGAAAGCTGTCATAATCGATTTCCGTCATGGAAAGCATCTGATAGGTACTCGCGTCGTATCTGCAGATATAATATCGATATCCGGGGTCGCGGCGCTCGTATCGGCTGACCGGGATAAGAATTTCATTTCCGCACGGCGAAAAGGACGGATAACCGTCGATGCTCTCATATCCCCGCGGCAGTGTTATTCGCCTGCACTGAGAAAACAATTCCAGCGAAAATATGTAGAAATGTTTTCCGTTCTCCAAGGCAGCCAGCGTTTTTTCATCGGGGGAGATGTCTGCCGTATAAAGGTAGTTAAAACCGCTCTTTCGGAAGAGAAGTTTTCTCGTAGTTCTATCCGACACCCGTACACTGCCGCCGCTCAGTTCTGCAATATAGTGATCCGTCGTGATCGTGAAAAAGGTTCGGGAATTTGTATCAAAATCAAAATTATATTGCCACTTTCTGTTTTCCGTACGCTTCATGTTCATGGCGGATCCTCATTTAAGAGACCTTCTTCGTTTTCAGACTTTTACAGACGGTTTGAATTGATCTAATATCTCACTTTTATCGTTTTGCGCGGGCATGCGTCCGCGCACTTACCGCAGTTCACGCACTTTTCGTAATCGATGACGGGGAGGTTATCCTGCATTGTAATGGCACCCTCCGGGCAGGTACGCGCGCATTTACCGCATCCGATACAACCGTATGCGCACGCGTCCATGACCGCCTTGCCGCGCTCATGCGAGGAGCAAGCCACATATACTTTCGCATCTGCGGGAATACGGTCAAATAGTTTTTTCGGACAGGCGAGGATGCACGCTCCGCAGGAAATGCATCTGTCAGGATCGGCGTCCGCCTTTTCATTTTTAAGGCAGATCGCATTCTCTGGGCAGACGCGCATGCAGTTTCCGTCTCCGAGGCAGCCGTATTTGCACACTTTATGACCGCCCGAGAGCTTTGCGTCCTCGGCGCAATCCTGCGCGCCGCAGTATGTAAAGGCGTCTTTGGCATTTACGCCGCCCGAACAGCGGCATACGCTGACGGTCGGCTTGCTTGCGGCAAAAGGTACGCCCAGAACCTCTGCAATGATCGCCTTCTGCGACGCCTCCGTCACATGACAGTCGGAAAGGGTCGCCTCGCCTTTGGCGAGTTTTTCGGCAAATCCGGCACAGCCGGTACAGCCGCAGCCGCCGCAATTCGCGCCTGCGAGGTGCGAAAGGATATTTTCTACCTTTTCGTCTGCGTTGGTCTTGCAAAACTTTGCAACGAGAAGAATACAGACGGTGAGGATGACCGCGATCGCTGCAAAGATACCGAGCACGATCCCGACCTGTGCCCAGTTGACGGACGCCATGATCATATTACTCATTTCCGCACCTCCTTACAGCAGCGAGAAGACGTAGAACGCCATCGCCATAAAACTTGCCGCGACCATCGTGATGGGGAATCCCTTCATACACTTTGCCACGGGAAGTTTTTCCAGTTTTTCCCGCACACCGCCCATGAGTACCATCGCAACGGTGAAACCGATCCCCGCAAACAGCGCATAAAGGAGCGCGAACCCAAGATTCATGGAGATCCCTTCCGCAACGCCCGATACGATTTCGGAAACATCGTTTACAAGCAGGAGCTCTGCAACGCCGAGGATCGCGCAGTTCGTCGTGATGAGCGGAAGATAGATGCCCATGGAACGATAGAGTGCGGGCGAAAGTTTTTCGATGATCTTCTCGAGCATCTGTACCAGCGCCGCAATGACAAAGATAAAGAAGATGATCTCGAGGTATTCGATCCCGAGCGGAACCATAATGTAAGTATAGAGGGGATAGGTCACCAGCGTTGCCAGGATCATGACGAGCGTGACGGCAATTCCCATCGAGAGCGCGCTGTTCGTCTTTTTGGAGACGCCGAGAAACGGACAGATGCCGAGGAATTTCACAAGAATAAAATTCTGCGAAAAAACGGCGGAGATTATGATGAGGAAAATGGTTGCAGCCATATTATTTCACCTCCTCCGCAGAACTTTCCACGGCGGGCAGCGGCTGATCGCCTGCCGGAACGCGCAGCAGCCTTGCCTGTTTCGCGCGCCTTGCCTTATCTGCCTGATCTGTGATCAGAACGAAAAGGGCGATGCAGATCCCGTATACAAAGAAGGCTCCCGCGGAATTAGTAAAGAATCCGATCTTAAAGTCCATGACCTGGATCCCGAAGAAGGAACCGCTTCCCAAAAATTCGCGGATGATACCGATGACGGTGAGCGCGCAGGTAAGCCCGAGCCCTGTAAAGATACCGTCGATGGCGCTGTCAAGCACGGGCTGTTTGCTCGCAAATGCCTCGGCGCGCCCGAGTATCACGCAGTTAACGACGATGAGCGGCAGAAAGACGCCCATCGAATCGTACAGATCCGGAATGTACTTTTCCAGCACCATGCGGAGCAGCGTGACCATCGTTGCAATGATGACAACGAATGCGGGGATGCGCACCGTGTTGGGAATGACCTTGCGCAGAAGAGAAATGATGACGTTGCTCAGAAGGAGCACGACGGTGACGGAAAGTCCCATGCCGAAACTGTTGACGGCAGAGGTGGACATGCCGAGGGTCGCACAGGTGCCGAGCACGAGTTTGAAGGTCGCGTTGTTGGTGATCAGTCCGTCGTACGCGATCTTTCCGTAATGTTTGATCTTACCGTTCATGCCTCGCCTCCCATAAAGACGGTTCGGAAACATGCAAGCGCCGTGTTCACGGCATTGCATATTGCCGTCGAAGTCATGCTTGCGCCCGCTACAATGTTGTTGAGATCGCCCGTCATGTTCTCGTTTGCCGTAAAATCCTTGCCGCCTGCCACGAGTTCATCTTGATTAGCAAACAAGGCATAGAAGGATTCGCCGAAGTTTCCCATCAGGGTCTGTCCGCTGTTGGAATCGTAAACGACTTTTTCGATGCCCGTGAGCATAAGATCGTTTTCTTCGCGGCTGCCCGTACAGGTAATGATCGTCCACAAAGTCACGGTGCCGTTCGAATATCCGCCTTTGCCCGTCGTCTGAAAAAGGTAATTGCCATCGTCCTGAACGTAGTACACGGCATCTACCGTGCCGTTGTTGTAGGTGCGTTCCTCTTCGGAAAGTTCGATCTCCTCCGCGGTCACTTCCGTTCCGTAGATCTTTGCGAGCGAACGCGCGAGCCGTTCTTCATCGGAAACATACAAAAGATCGTTGAAGACGGCGAGCAGGGCGCCTGCAACGAGGACGATGACGATGAGCACCGCAAGACTTTTGAACGCCGTGCTCTTGAAAAATTGTTTTACGGTCATTTTTTCGCCTCCTTCGTCTTTTTTGCCCGCACAAATCCGAAGGGACGGGGTTTGATCGCAAGATCGATGAGGAATACGAGGAAATTCATGAGCAGGATACAGAAGGAAACGACCTCGATGCCAGTAGCCTTTCGCAGTCCTGCCGTCAGCAGACCGAGCGCAACAAAGTAAATGATATTGCCGAGTTTCGATTTCGGAGATGTCACATAATCTGTCGCCATGAACATCGCGCCGAGGAAGAGACCGCCCGAAAGCACGGAGGGCAGGAACGCCGAAAAATCAAAACCTTCCAGCGCGACCGAAAACAGACCGCATACGCCGATATAGAGGAGGGGCAGGTACCATTTGATAACGCCGCGCACGCAGAGATAGACGTACCCTGCAAGAAGGGCAAGTTTGCACGTTTCGCCGATGCATCCCGCCACGCCCGTTCCGAGGAACAGGTCGAGATCGGAGATCGTTGCGGTTCCTTTCAGAAAATTCCCGAGCTGCGTTGCCCCCGTAGAGAGCGCGCCGTCTGTATAAGAAAGGAGCGGGGCGAAATTTGCCTCGGGATAGGAAACCATCGCCATAAAGGAGATAAAGAGGAACACGCGCCCGGCGATCGCAGGATTGACGATATTTTTTCCCGTTCCGCCGAAGAGCATTTTCACAACGGCGATCGCAAAGATTGCGCCGAGTACGGGCATATAGAGCGCCTCGAGCGAGGCAGGACAGCACAGCGCCAGCAAAAGCCCCGTCACGAGAGAGGTAAAGTCAAACTGCGCGGCGAAGTTTGCGAGCGTCTCTTTCCCGTTCCGCCAGATCTTGTGCTCGATGATATACCAAACGAATTCCGTCAGTACGGCGGTGAACATTGCAAGTACAATGGTGACTGCGGCGACCCAGCCGAAGAACACGATGCCCGCGGCTGTGGCAGGGAGGAGTGCGATGAGCACATCAAGCATGATGTGTTTCGTCGTGCGCGGCGAACGGATGTGCGGCGCAGAAGATACGATGAGATTCATGCTTTTTTCCTCCGTAAATTCTCTTTCGCCGTCTTGATCGCCTGAGCAAGCGGACGGCGCGCAGGGCAGATATATGTGCATGCGCCGCATTCGATGCAGCTCAGCACGCCGCCGTATTTATCGGCGTTTTCATACTCTTTTGCATTCGTATAAAATTCCGTCTGCATGGGCATGAGTTTCATGGGGCATACATCGGCACATTTTCCGCAGTTGATGCAGTTCGTGGGCGCGTCGGCATTCGTCTCTTCCCTGGTCAGGAACAAAAATCCGCTCGTCGTCTTCGTGACGACGCTTTCCGCACCCGTCAGCGCCGTACCCGTCATGGGACCGCCCGCAACAAACTTTACGGCGTCTTTTACGCCGCCGCACGCATCGATCAGATCGGAAAGGGGCATGCCGACGGGACAGATCAGATTTTTCGGAGACGCGATCCCGCCGCCCGATACGGTGACGATGCGCTCAAAGAGCGGTTTTCCGCGTTCGACCGCTTCGCATACCGCAAAAGCGGTGCCTGCGTTCTGTACGATAACGCCGGCATGAGCGGGAAGTTTCCCGAGCGGGACCTTCCGCCCGGTACAGCAGTATATGAGCTGTTTTTCCGCGCCCATCGGATATTGTTTTTTCAGCGCGACGACGGTAAGGTCGGTCTGCTCGAACAGAGCGATCGCCTCGGGCTTATTGCGCTCGATGGCAACGATGATGTTGTTCACGCCGAGCGCCTTCGCCATGTACTTTGCGCCGCGCACGATCTCTTTACTGCGGTGCTTCATGAGAACGTCGTCGCAGGTGAGATAAGGTTCGCATTCCGCGCCGTTCACGATGAGCGTATCGACGGGTACGGGCGGTCTGAGTTTGACGTGCGCAGGAAATCCTGCGCCGCCCATCCCGACGATGCCGCATGCCTCGATGCGCTCTACGATCGCTTCCGCATCGGGTGCGGAAAGGGGAGGCAGGAATGCATCCTCGCACACTTTGTCGGGCGCGATCACAATATGTACGCAGCGTCCGCCGCGACCGTCCGCGCGTTCTTCCACCGCTTTGACTTCGCCGGAAACGCTGGCGTGAACATTCGCGGATACGGCGCCCGCCGCTCTCGCGATGAGTTCTCCGCGCATTACGTGCTGCCCCGCCGCGACGATCGCCTCCGCCGGAGCGCCGGCATGCTGACGAAGCGGAATGGCGACATCTCCGCGCGGCTCCGCCCGTTCAACGGGCAGGTTCTCCGTGGGCGCCTTATGCCCCGCAAGTTTTACGCCGCGGAAAAAGGGCTTGCCCTTGATTGCCTTCACTTGATTTCCTCCTTTCTGTCCTGCGCCCCGGAAAAGAACTTTTTCGGCAGCGCTTTCAGCGTCCATGCGACGATCAGACCGATGATAACGCCCGAACCCGCGCCCATCAGGCACAGATAGGGTGCGTAAACGAACAAAAGCATCGTGCCCGTGAGCCCGCAATAGACGAACAACTGTACGAGATTGTGAACGACCGCGCCCGCCACGGAGATCGCTGTAAAACTGACGCGGGGGAGCGCATACAGCAGCATACGGGAGACGGCAGTCGAAATGACGCCCGCCGTAAGGCTGTAAAGCAGCATGGAGAGGTTTCCCGCAAACAGACTTCCCAGAAAAGTGCGTACAAGCACGACGATGAGCGCCTCGGGCAGCCCGTATAAAAGCAGGGCAAGCAACGAAAAAATGTTCGCAAATCCGAGCTTGGCTCCGGGTAAAAAGGGCATTGGAATAAGGCTCTCCAGCATAAAGGCGGCGAGCCCGCATCCTGTCAGTATGCCGAGCACGGCAATCTTCCGCCCCGCGCTCTTTGTTTTCCCGTTCTCCATACAAAGTATATTATAATTTTGGCACCTGCGAAAGTCAAATAAATCTTATACGTACGGACATTCTTTCCATATAATTATAGTAATATCACGTATAATCCGGACAGATGAGAGGCAACTGTGGCAAACATATCCTGTAAGCGGCGGTTGGTTGAAAGCCCGGGCGGAATATGATACAATGTATGAAAAGGAGAACAAGTATGAAAAATCGTATGTCCAACCTCGCCTGTAATCTTTCACGCCTCCGCCGCGATAAGGGGCTCACGCTGGAAGAGGTCGCCGATCGCGTGGGCGCAACGCGGCAGGCGGTGGGAAAATGGGAGACGGGAGAAAGCACGCCCGACCTCGCACATGCGGCTGCCCTTGCGGAATTTTACGGAACGTCGCTGGACGCGCTCGTTTCGCACGACGAACGTGCGCTCGGATATCCCGTTCCGCCCAAGGGGAAACACATCTTCGGAATTGCGACGGTGGGGGAGCGCGGGCAGATCGTGCTTCCGAAACGCGCAAGGGAGATATTCCGTCTCAGCCCAGGAAGCCGTCTCGTCGTACTCGGCAATGAGACGGCGGGCGAACGCGGCATCGCGCTCGTGGAGAGCGAGCTCATGCTGTCTTACGCGGCAAAAATCATGGAACACGCGGAGGAGAAGGAGAAGTGAATCTGCTTGAAGCAGAAGGGATCTGCAAAAAATTTCCCGCTTTTTCCTTGAATAACGTTTCTCTTTCCGTTGCGCAGGGCCGCATCATCGGACTGATGGGCAGGAACGGCGCCGGAAAGAGCACGCTGCTCCGGATCATAGCGGGGCTCGCCGCCGCAGACTCTGGAACAGTCCGCATCTGCGGCAGAAAACAGAGCGAATCGGACCGAGAACAGCTCGGTATCGTATTCGGCGGAACAGAAATCTATCCGTATAAACCGATCGGCATGATCGCAGGCGTCTATGCACGATTCTGCCGCATGTGGGATGACGTGGCATACCGACGCTTTATCGATGATTTTTCTCTGGATGAACGCAAGCGTTTCCGTGAACTTTCCAACGGCATGAAGGTGAAATTTCTGTTGGCGCTTGCATGTTCGCACAGGGCGAAACTGCTTGTGCTCGACGAACCGACAAGCGGGCTCGATCCCGTTGCGAGAGCGGAGATCCTCAGTATGATCCGCGATCATGCGAAACGCGACGGATGCGGCGTGCTCTTTTCCACGCAGATCGTTACCGACCTCGAGCAATGCGCCGACAGCATTGTCTATCTCCGCGGCGGCTCCGTCGTACGAAACGCGCCGAAATCGGAGTATTTAAGTAACTGCACAAATTTACATGGTACCATGTCTGGGTTGGAGGGCTATTTTCTGTATGAAGAGGGCGTCGTTAAAGAACCTGATATATAAAGAATTGCGACTTGCGGCGCATCCTACTCTGTACATTTTTGTCTCGCTCGGCGCGCTTGTCATCGTTCCGAACTATCCGTACGGAGTCGTATTTTTGTTCGGATGTCTTGCAAGCATGCTTACGATCCAATACGGTCGTGAGACGAACGATGTGCTGTTTTCCGCGCTTCTGCCGATCCCGCGGAACGAGATCGTGAAGGGGAAATTTGCCCTTGCGTGTTTCACACAGCTCAGCCAGATCGTTGTCTCTCTTCCGTTTGCCGTTCTGCGTACGTTTCTTTTCCCGTACGGAAATGCCGCCGGCATCGATGCAAATATCGCTTTTTACGGCTGTATGCTGATCGCCTTTGCGCTGTACGATCTCGTTTTCTTTACCGGATATTATAAAACGGCGTACAAAGTCGGCGCGTCGTTTGTCAGGGCGATCTTGCCCGTTCTTGCAGTCGTTCTCGTTATGGAAACGTTGGCGCACGTTCCGGCGCTCTCATTCTGGGACGGCATTTCCCCGCACGAACTGCTTTTACAGCTTCCGGTACTTGCGGCAGGGGTCGTTTGCTATATCCTGTGCAATCTGGCTGCGTACCGCGTGAGCGTCAGACGATTCGCAAAAGTCGATCTCGCTTGACAAGCGTGCCGCGCCGTGATATACTTGCGGCATGAAAAATACGCTATACGATGTGATCGTTGTGGGAGGCGGCATCGCAGGTTACACCGCCGCGCTCACCTTAAAAAGTCTGAAACGCAGCTGTCTCTGGCTGGGCGCCGAGCTGTTCGGCGACAAGCTCACCCGCGCGGAATATGTTCGGAATTTTCCCGCACTCATCGGCGACGGAAAGGAATTTTCCGCCCGTCTCGCAGCGCAGATGGAGCATGAGGATATCTCCTTTACGCAGGGACGTGCAGACGGCATTTATGCCGGCGATCCGTTCACCGTCACAGTCGGTGACATAATGTATCAGGGGAAAGCCGTTATACTCGCCACGGGCGTGGAGACGGCGGGCGCCGTAAAAGGGGAGCGCGATTTCCTCGGGCGCGGCGTGAGCTATTGCGCCGTTTGCGACGGCGCACTCTACCGCGGTAAAACGATCGCCGCCGTCGTATCTTCCGAAAAGTTCAGGGAGGAAGTGGAGTATCTCGCGGGCTTTGCCGAAAAAGTCCATGCGTTCTGCCTCTATAAAAACGCGTCGTTCCGGTCAGAAAACATCATCGTTCATGAAGAGAAACCGCGCGCCGTCGAGGGCGGGCTGCGCGTTGAGCGGCTGATCACGGGCGAAGGCGCGCTCTCCGTGAGCGGAGTCTTTTTCCTGAAAAATTCGGCGCCTCCCGCTGCGTTGGCGGGCGGACTGGAGACGGAAGGCGACGCCGTAAAGACCGCGCGCGACGGTTCCACGAATATTGCGGGGCTGTTTGCCGCCGGAGATGTGACGGGCAGACCCTATCAGTACGTCAAGGCTGCCGGGGAAGGGCTCGTGGCAGCCTATTCCGCGCATGCCTTTCTCAACGGAGCGCGCAAATGAGCTTTTCCGAAATCGAGCGCTCCATCATCAAAAAATACCGGAAGGAACTGTGGTGTCCCTTTATCAAGAGCGTGAAGCGCTATCATCTCGTCAGTGAAGGGGATAAGATCGCCGTTTGCATCTCCGGCGGAAAAGATTCCTTCCTGCTTGCAAAGTGCATGCAGGAACTGCAACGCCACGGCGAAATGAAATTCGATCTTGAATTTATCGTCATGGATCCCGGCTATGCGCCGCAGAACCGCGCGCGCATCGAGGAAAACGCAGCCCGCATGGAGGTTCCCGTCCGCATTTTCCGAAGCGATATTTTCGCTGTGGTCGACAGCGTGAATACGGGCTCGCCCTGCTACCTGTGCGCCCGCATGCGCCGCGGATACCTCTATGAATTTGCACGACAGTGCGGCTGCAACAAGATCGCGCTCGGGCATCATTTCGACGATGTTGTCGGCACAACGCTCCTGAGCATGTTCTACGGCGCCGAGATCAAGACGATGATGCCCAAACTCCGCTCCACAAGCCATGCGGGAATGGAGCTTATACGGCCTCTGTATGCTGTCCGCGAACGGGATATCGTCGCGTGGGCGGCGTATAACGATCTTTCTTTTCTCAATTGCGCCTGTCGGTTTACCGAGCGCGTTGCAAACAAGGAGGAAGAGAGCAAGCGGCGCGAAATGAAGGAACTGCTTGCGCACATGGAGGAGAGCAATCCCGACGCGGCGGACAATGTTTTCCGCAGCATGCACAACGTCGCCCTTGACTGCATCGTCGGATGGCGGAAGGGCGGGCGGCGCGGAAGCTTTCTCGATGAATACGAAGATTGAATTATTTTTTGATTTCTCTGTATTTTTTCCAAAAGACTCTTGCGAAAAAGCGCAGAAAAGCGTATAATATAACTATATAAATCGACGAGGCGGTGGCGGAAGTTATGACTTTTCAGGCGTTACAGGAATATCTCGACGTTGTAAAGTGGAAGGACAGCGAGAAGATCCGCGCGGATATGTGCGGGCGGTACGCGCGCTGCCGCTATTGCAACCGCACGGAAGACTTTCCGTGCGCGCGGGCGCATAACCGCCTCATCGAGGTGCAATCTTCTCCCGTTTCCGACCATATCCCCGACTGGCTCCTGCCGGAACCGCCCGTAAAGGAACAGTTCGGCGAAGAAGTTGCGTTGGAAGACGCGTCTGACGCCGCACCGCCTTCGGAGGAGCGGGAAACGGCTCCGGAAAATCCGCAGAAAACTGAGCAGGCGGAACAGATCGCAAGCGAAACAGAAAAGACGGAACCCGACGATGCGCTCCCGCCCGCGCAGGAAACTTTGCCGGCGGAAACGGAAAGCGCAGGATCCCGGGTTTCCGTTCCGTCGGATGACGGCAGGCCGCGCCCGCATGTCATCGTGCGCGGCTGCAAGGGCGATACGCGGATCTGTACGATCGGGCGAAAACTGACGACGGTCTCAGACGTCGTATCGGAACAATAACAGGAGCGTAATCATGCGGATGCCTTGTCTGGGCGTTCGCTTTTTTACGCCCGGATACAAATGGGAGGATATATGAAACTGAGTATTCCCGCGGCGTCGGGCGTCGAGGCGTCCGTCAAGAGAGAGCTACGCGCGCTCGGATACGGCGATTGTCCCGCCATACAGGGCAGGCTCGCGCTGGAAGGGGATTGGGAAGATATTGCGCGGCTGAATGTCCGTCTGCGCGCGGGCGAACGCGTGCTCCTTGTTCTGGAGCAGTTCAGCGCGCCCGATTTCGATGCGCTGTTCGAGGGCGTTTCAGCGATCCCGTGGGAAGAATACTTCACGCCGCACACACAGATCCTGATGGACGGAAAGTGCCGCGAAAGTACGCTTATGGCGATCAAAGCGACGGGCGGCGTGATCAAAAAAGCAATCGTGGAACGCCTGCGCAGAAAGCTCGGGGTGTCGGAACTCGATGAGCGTGGAGAGCGCGCCGTCGTCAATTTTGAAATTTACCGCGACAACGCCACGATCTCGCTCGATACCTCGGGCGACGGACTGCATAAGCGCGGGTATCGCGTGCGTACTTATGAGGCGCCGCTCAGGGAGACGACTGCCGCGGCGATGGTCGAGAGCTCCTTTTTTCATGCGGGGAAGCCCTTTGCCGATCTATTCTGCGGAAGCGGGACGATCCCGATCGAGGCGGCGCTCTATATGCGCAGGATCGCGCCGGGTAGATATCGAGACTTCGATTTTACAAAATGGAAATGCGCGCCAGCCGGAGTGCTGTCACGTGCTCGGGAGGAGGCTGCCGCGGAAGAAGTGAGAGGGGAACTCGCGCCGGTCTTTGCCTCCGATATTTCCCCGCAGGCGATTGAGATCGCGCAGTTCCACGCCAAACGCGCGGGCGTTGAAAAGGATATTCGTTTTGCCGTACAGGACATGCGCCGTTTTTCCTCCGCTGAGCGCTACGGCGTTCTGATCAGCAATCCGCCCTATGGCGAACGGCTCAGATGCGACCTCTTCACGCTCTACAAAGATTTCGGAAAAGTATATCGTTCTCTGCCCGATTGGAGTTGCGTTTTTCTCTCCTCGTACGACGGCGCCGAGCGCGCGTTCGGCGGAAAAGTAACAAAAAAAAGGCATATTTTTAACGCAAAGTTAACATGTAGTATGTATACGTATGCGGGGAAACGACCTGTTAAGTAAAATCTGAAACTTTTATGAAGGAATTGTGAATTTATAAAAAAGTTAATCCGATTTTGTTGACAATTACGTTTTTTATGTTATAATAAGAAACGGGATTGCCAATAAGAGCAAAAAACAAAAGGAGTGTAGGTTTTTTATGGAAATCAACGAATATCTCGTAAAATTTTTCCAGGTTGTCCGCGATATGGAGAACATGGATTTCTTCGCAGGAGTGGCGAAGCTTTCGAGGACGGAGTTCAGACTTTTAAGAGAAGTGATCATGGAAGAGGAAAAGGGCAGGAGCATCATTTCTTCCGAGCTTGCCCGCCGCCTCGGCATTACCCGTTCGGCAATTTCTCAGATCGTTACAAAACTCGAGCTGAAGGGGATCGTCAAGCGCGTCGATTCTCCCACAGACCGTAAAATTGCATATATCCGCCTTTCGGAGAACACGATCGCCGTATTCGAAGATCAGTGCAAGGAGGCAAATTCGATCATGGCACGCGTGGTCGAGCTTCTTGGCGACGAAAAGATGAAGTCCTTCTTTGCGCAGTACGAAGAACTGAGCAACGCGATCAACAAGGCGATCAAAGAAGCGAAGGGGCAATAACAGCAGATAAAATTAACGGGGCGCCCGCAAGGGCGCCCCGAATTCATCGGAAACGAGGTAGGTAAATGCTCAGACTGACAGACATCACAAAGGAATACAAGGTTACGTCCGGGAGCGTTCACGCGCTCAAGGGTATCTCACTCGAGTTCCGCAAAAGCGAATTCGTGTGCATCCTCGGTCCATCCGGCTGCGGCAAGACGACGCTCCTCAACATCATCGGAGGACTCGATCACTACACGTCGGGCGATCTTGAAATACAGGGCACGAGCACAACTCATTTCAAAGACCGTGATTGGGACGTATACCGCAACCATCGTATCGGTTTTATCTTTCAGTCCTATAACCTGATCCCGCACCAGACTGTGCTCGGCAACGTAGAGCTTGCGCTTACGATCGCCGGTGTGGATCGTGAAGAGCGGCACCGTCGCGCTGCCGAGGCATTGCGCCGCGTCGGTCTGGGCGAGGAACTTCATAAAAAACCCAATCAGCTTTCGGGCGGGCAGATGCAGCGCGTCGCCATTGCGCGTGCGCTCGTAAATAATCCCGATATCCTTCTTGCGGATGAACCGACGGGCGCGCTTGACTCCGAAACGAGCGTTCAGATCATGGAGCTCATCAAGGAGATCGCGGGCGAGCGCCTCGTCATCATGGTCACGCACAATCCGGAGCTTGCTTTTCAGTATGCGACGCGCATCGTCCGCCTGAAAGACGGACTCATTGAAGAGGACTCCAATCCGTATTCCAGCTCTCAGGAGACCGAGGCGCATCGGGAACCTTCCGAAAAGGAGATCGCCGCCGCAGACGGCGCCGCGCTTTCCGAAGAAAACACCCCCCCCCGAACGCAGAAAAAGGCACGCGCAAAGATGAGCTTTCTCACGTCTCTTGCGCTGAGTTTCAGAAATCTTCTCACAAAAAAAGGCCGTACGATCCTTACGTCCGTTGCGGGAAGCATCGGCATTGTGAGCGTCTGCCTTGTGCTGGCGCTTTCCAGCGGATTCAATAACTATGTGAGAAAGACGGAGGAGGATATGCTCTCGTATTATCCCGTCACCGTCACGGAAAATGCGTTCGACATGGCGTCGATCATGACGAGCTTTACTTCGCCGCAGGATATGCCCGATCTGGAACAGCTCGGGGACAAAGTCTATGTCGACTCTTTCCTTACAAGCCTTGCGGAGGGAATGACGATCCGGAACAATATAACGGACGATTATCTGAACTACCTGGAAGCTGCCGATCCGAGCTGGTATTCCGCCATTCAATACGGCTACGGCGCGACAGTTGCAGATAATCTCTTCACTTCCGTGGAGACGAGCGCATCGGAAGGGGGACTCGAAACGACCTACCGCTCGCTTTCCAATCTGAAAGAGTATTACATCAACGTCGTGCAGACGAAAGCCTCCGAATATGCCGATCTCGTCGGCTTTGCCGATTTCTTCGGCGATGTCGTGAACGCCATGCCCGGGACGAGCGATTTTGCCGCGGAAGATTACGGCGAGTATGTTACATCGCAGTATGACGTCATCAGCGGTACATTCCCGACGAATGAAAACGAGATCGTCCTTGTCGTCGGGGCAAACAATCAGGTGAGCGATCTTACGCTCGCTCAGCTCGGATTCCTCAACGAGGAAAAGTTCCTGGCACTCTTTGAGGCGGGAACGGATAATTCCGACGAGATCAGCGATTCGGCGCTCGTCGATTTCTCCGAAATCGTCGGCAAGGAATATGTGCTCTACAACAACGATAAAATTTATACGTCGACCACATATACGGGCGACGATGAAAACTACAGCTACAATCCCATGAACGGGCAGCCCTTCCGTTATACGGGAGAAGTCGACCGTGAGACATTTGAAAACACCTCCGAGGAGGACGGCATCGTTCTTCGCGTTTCGGGGATCCTCCGTCTGAAGGAAGGGCTTACATACGGCTGCCTTACGAGCGGGATCAATCTTACCGAATCGCTTGTGCAGAAGTATATCGCCAGAAACATGCAGTCACTCATCGTAAAATGGATGAACGAAGAGTCGGCATTTACGATCACGGAGGAATTCGTCAAGGCAACGGGGATCACGGAACTGGAAGATTATATCGGTATGACGATTTATCTCTCGCCTTCGGAGCATCTCGACAACGATTACTTCGATTCGATGTCCTATTCATACAAACCGCCTTTTTCAGAGGATGAGATCACAGTCGTGATCGACTACACATACGATTCCGAAACAGTCACGCGTGCGCTCGGAGGGAACGATACCGTCACATCGATCTCGATCTACGCAACGGACTTCGACGGTAAGGAGCAGATGCTTGCCTATCTGGATGCATGGAACAACGAACACGATGAAAGCGAACAGATCACCTATTCCGATACCGTCGGGCTGCTGATGGGGATGGTGCAGCAGATCCTGGATATCATAACTTATGTGCTCGTGGCTTTCACTGCAATTTCGCTCGTCGTGTCGTCGGTCATGATCGGCATCATCACATACGTATCGGTCGTCGAGCGCGTCAAAGAGATCGGTGTTTTGCGGTCGCTCGGCGCACGCAAACAGGATATCCGCAATCTCTTCAATGCCGAAACGTTCATCATCGGGCTCGCCGCAGGGATCATCGGCGTGGCATTGAGCTATTTCATCTCCATCTTTATCAATATCGCCATTCATTCTCTCGCGGGCATTTCCGGTATTGCCGCGCTGCCGTTCACGACTGCTCTCATAATGGTCGCCATCAGCATTGTGCTTACGCTCATTTCCGGACTCATTCCCGCGCAGTCGGCAGCAAAGAAAGATCCCGTCATTGCGCTTCGCACGGAATAAACCTGCGGAACAACGTCCATAATGTTTGTACTACCTTTTGCGAGGTGCACCATGAAGAAGAAGGTAAAAAAACTTACGGACGAGGAATACGAAAAATACGTAAGAGACTTGCTGAAGAAATAGTACGGAAACTCCGCTGCATGGCAGCGGAGTTTTTCGTCACGATCCGCCCGATTCCTGCACGATCTGTCAGAAAAACGCACGCACGATTATGATAAAATTCATGCAAAACGCGCGCGCGGAGGAAGTATGGCTGCAAGAAAGATCGTCATAACGTCGGGGAAGGGCGGAGTCGGAAAAACGACGGTCTGCTGCAATCTCGGCGTTCAGCTGGCGCGGATGGGAAGACGCGTCATCGTCTGCGACCTCGATTTCGGACTGAACAATGCCGACGTGGTGCTCGGGGTGGAAAATAGGGCGCTGTACGATATTCTCGACGCCGTGGAAGGGAGGTGCCGTCCTAAACAAGCGCTTGTCACGCATCCGCGCTACCCGGCTCTGTCGGTACTTTCCTCCAATCGCATCCTTGAACGCTACGTCTCCCCTCAGGCGATACGGCTCATCCTCGATACGCTTGCACCGCAATTCGATTATGTCCTCATCGATTCGCCCGCGGGCATCGAGGACGGCTTTCACCGCGCGGCATCCTGCGCGGAAGAGGCGCTCCTCGTCACTTCGCCGCACATTTCGGCGCTGCGCGATGCCGACCGCGTTGCAGGGATCCTCAAAAGCTACCGTTTTACGCGCGTGGGGCTCATCGTCAACCGCATGCGGAAGGATTTTTTCAAACGGGGGGAGATCCTCGCGCCTGCGGAGATCGCGGAACTTTTGCGTCTTCCGCTCACCGCCGTGATCGCGGAAGAGGACAGGGTGCTGCTTGAAAATGTGGTCGGAAAATCGCGCACGTTCCGCTCGCTTGCCGAAGCGGTCGACAGATCAGAGGAAAAAACGGGGAGGAGACGATGAAGGCGGAAGAGAAGAAGCGGATCGATGATCTTTTGCATCGGGATAAGGCGATCATTACAGACGCCGTCGAGGCGGCAGCCGTGCGCGAATTCGCACGTATCGCGGCGGAGTTTTTCGAATTGGACGGCGATATCACCTTTTCGATGCGCGAAGAGAAGGGGAAGTCCTTTGTAAACATCAGTTTCAGGATCACGCGCGTAAAAAATTTTACGACTTTACCATAACGCGGCGCAAACCATTTGACAAATTCGTTGCCTTTGTGTATAATCGCAATACGGAACAAGGGGGAGAGTCTTGGATCCGACAAACGGAAAGGAAGGTATTTGATCATGGCAAGAAAATTTGTTCTGATGACGGACACAGGCAGCGATCTCCCCGACGAATATTACATCAAACATGAGATCGACTGCGTTCCGCTCGGGTTTACGCTGGACGGTGTGACATACGGCGGCGATGACGGCGACACGATGGATGTCAAAAAATTTTATGAACTTCTGCGCGGCGGGGCGCTGCCCAAAACTTTTCAGGTCACGCCCGCACAGGCGATCAGCCACATTCAGCCCTATCTCGAGGCGGGAAAAGATGTTCTCATCCTCGCGTTCTCTTCCGGGCTTTCCGGAACATGCGAGAGCTATCGCATCGCGGCAAGGGAACTCCTCGAAAACTTCCCCGCGCGCAAAGTATACGTTGTCGATTCGCTTTGCGCATCGCTCGGACAGGGACTGTTCGTCGATTACGTCGTCAAAAAGGCAGATTCCGGAGCTACCATCGAAGAAACGCGCGATTATGCGGAAGATCTGAAACTTCATATCTGCCACTTCTTTACAGTATACGATCTGTTCCATCTCAAGCGGGGCGGCAGAGTGAGCGGCGCAACGGCGGCGATCGGCTCCCTTCTCAAAATCAAGCCGGTTCTGCATGTTGACGACGCGGGGCACCTGATCGCGATCGGCAAGGCGATGGGGCGCAAAAAATCCATCTCCGCGCTCGTCGATAAAATGACGGAGTTGCATACATTGGGCGCCGATGATCCGATCTTCATCAGCCACGGCGATTGCATCGACGATGTGAACTACCTTGTTTCTCTCATCAAAGAGCGTTTCGGCGCGAGAGAGATCTTCATCAACGAGATCGGAAGCGTTATCGGAACGCACTCGGGCGCAGGCACCGTTGCGTTGTTCTTCGTGGGCAAACATCGTTAAATCAACTTTGAAATACCGCGGAGAGGAAACTCTGCGGTATTTTTATGGAAAAATTTTATCGCAGGGCATACAAAAGAGTTGCATTTCCGCCGTATTTATTGTAAAATATACAAGCGTTTTGCAGAGATGGCGGAGCGGTCGAACGCGCACGATTCGAAATCGTGTGATGCAGGAATGTATCCAAGGGTTCAAATCCCTTTCTCTGCGCCAAAAAAGCGAGGCAATCTATGCCTCGCTTTTTTTGGCCTCTTTTTGAGAGTAGTTGGAAACGGAGAAAGGCGCCTGAGCGTATGGCTTGAGTGGGAAAGTGCTGAAAGGCTTGAAGGCGTGTGTAAAATAAAATGGATCAGACCGTGTGACTGCCGCGTACAAGCCCGAGGTATTCCTCGCTTGAGATACCGTCCGGGATCTCACAGTCGAATTCACGGATCATGAGACATGCCTTGTCTCATACTTATCGCCGAGGACGCTTTTCAGATAATCCGTAAACATTTCAGCAAAATTACGGATACAGACTTCCGCTTCCTCATAAGCATTGTCCCCCAACGAAAGGGGAGACGAATTGTCGGGCGCCTCGCACCATTTCCCGTTATATGAAACAAAGACCTGCGTATGCGTCTGGTGCAGTTCGGGGGAGCGATATTCCAGGAAAACGCACTTATTCTCTATATGGTTTCTATCGCAATATACTTTTATGAGATTTGCAATGTCCCAACACCATCCGCAATTATTTTTTACGACCTCTTCGGGCGAGGAAAAAACATATACGCCCTTGTCCTCGGTATCGTCGTAATTGTCGCCAACGGACATCACGTGAACTTTTCCCTCGGTATCCCGATAGCCATAGCGGATCGTCTTGATATATCGGAAAAAATCCTCCGGGGTCATACAAAATATATCCTGCATGTTTTTCATGATAATATCCTCCCATCCGGATAATAAAAATTATAACACAGATCCCACCGGATCACAATGCCTTTCTAAACGCAATTTAAGATAAATTTTTGCAAAAAAAGCCTTCAGATATTTGACAAGCATGCGAATTTTTCGTATAATGAGATTGAAGTTCGCAATAGCGAACTAAATTATTTGACATAGGTTTGCGTATGCGAACTAATTGGAGGTGTATATGAGCGAGACGGAATTTTCGATCGGCAGGCATTGCGGCATTACGTTTGCAGGTCTCAAGCCCGCCAGCCTCGTTTGTCTGCACAGGAACGACCGCGTGACAATCACACGCCTTGCGCGCTGTTTCAGAAGAAAAGGGTTTTCTTTTGCCGTATTGCGTAATGCGGGCGAGCGAAAGACGCTCTGCATTTACCACAACGAAAAACTCAGACAGGTGCTGTTTTCCGATGAGATACGAGCATTTCTCAAAGAGTGCGGTTATCGGTACAACAGCGTACAGGAAGCTATATGCGAATTAAGATCGCGTATGGAGGGTGACTTTCCGCACGAGATCGGAGTGTTTCTCGGATACCCGCTTCATGACGTGCGCGGCTTTATCGAGAATCCGCACGGCGGAAAATTCAGCGGCTGTTGGAAAGTATATTCCGACGAAGCCGCCGCAGAAAAGACTTTTGAGCGGTTCAGACGCTGTTCGGCGTGTATATGCCGCCTGATGCAGAATGGAAAAACGCTCACGCAGATATTCCGCGTGGGCTGAAAGAGAATAGCGGAGGTATTTTCATGAAGGTAACGATTGTGTATTGGTCCGGCACGGGCAATACGGAAATGATGGCAAACGCTGTCGCGGAAGGTGCAAAAAACGCCGGAGCGGAGGTGCAACTTCTGCCTGTCGCCACAGCAGACGCCGACGTACTTGCAAGCGACGTTATCCTGTTCGGCTGCCCTGCAATGGGTTCCGAAGAGCTGGAAGAGGGTGAATTCGAACCATTCTTTTCATCCGTTGAGAGCGGGCTCTCGGGAAAAAGGGTCGGTCTGTTCGGCTCCTACGACTGGGGAGACGGCGAGTGGATGCGTTCCTGGCAGGCGCGTGTCGTTTCAAACGGCGGCGTAATGGTCGAGGACGGCATTATTGCCAACAACACACCCGACGACGCCGCGCTCTCCGCATGCAGGGCGCTCGGAGAGAAAGCCGCAAAATAAATTTGTCTGCACTGTATTTCTTCCAATTCTATTTTTCTCAAACAAAAAAGGGGCTTTTTTAGCTCCTTTTTTGTTATACTGTAAGGGAGTAATACGAACCCGATCAAAAGCGGAAACTGTGCGCTCATACATTGTTGAACCCCTTGCCCG